>JAJDEQ010000140.1 GCA_029259695.1 Planctomycetota bacterium | reverse complement strand
GGAAGAAGTCCTGGCCCTGACCGCCTACCTGAAGCACTCGGCCGAGAGCGGCATGGAGCAGGCCGACGGCGGCCCGCTGGCCTTCCTGCTCACCGGGTTCGGGCTCGCGGCCCTCGTGCTCGTGCTGCTCGACCTGATCTGGCGCAACCGTTACGTCGCCACCCGCGAACCCCTCGTCGGCAAGCGTCTCGCTTCCCGTCGACTGCTGGAGGAGCCCACGCAGTGAAGACGCTCGGAAGCAACGGTTCCCACGGCCCCCCCCCCGCCGACGACCGGGGCAACCCCTGGATCCAGGACACCGTCGATCCCTCGGCGCGCTCTTGGGAGGAGTTCTATCGCAACCGCTGGCAGCACGACAAGGTCGTGCGCAGCACGCACGGCGTGAACTGCACCGGGAGCTGCTCGTGGAACATCCACGTCAAGGACGGGATCGTCGCCTGGGAGATGCAGGCGCTCGACTACCCGCGCCTCGAGAGCGGCATCCCGCCGTATGAGCCGCGCGGCTGTCAACGCGGCATCAGCTACTCGTGGTACCTCTACAGCCCGCTGCGCGTGAAGTACCCGTACATCCGCGGCGCGCTGCTCGACCTCTGGCGCGAAGCGCGCGCCACGCACGAGGACCCGGTCGACGCCTGGGCCTGGCTGCAATCGGACCCCGAACGCCGCCGGCGCTACCAACGTGCGCGCGGCAAGGGCGGGCTGCGGCGCGCGAGCTGGGACACGGCGCTCGAGATCATCTCCGCGTCGACCGTGCACACGATCAAGAAGCACGGCCCCGACCGCGTGGCAGGCTTCTCCCCGATCCCCGCCATGTCCATGGTGAGCTACGCCGCCGGCTCGCGGCTGATGCAGCTCCTGGGCGGCGTCTCGCTCTCGTTCTACGACTGGTACTGCGACCTGCCCAACGCGTCGCCCGAGACCTGGGGCGAGCAGACCGACGTGAACGAGTCGGCCGACTGGTATCACTCCAAGTTCCTGGCCGTCATGGGCAGCAACCTGAACATGACGCGCACGCCCGACGTGCCCTTCGCCTCCCAGGCCCGTACCAACGGCACGAAGATGGTCGTCTTCGCGCCCGACTTCAACCAGGTCGCCAAGTACGCCGACGAGTGGATCGCGCTCAACGCGGGCCAGGACGGCGCGTGGTGGATGGCGGTCAACCACGTGATCCTCAAGGAGTTCCACCACGAGCGGCAGACCCCGTTCTTCCTGGACTACACCCGGCGCTACACCGACGCACCGTTCCTGGTCGAGTTGACCGAGCGCGGTGGCAACTGGGAAGCGGGCAAGCTGCTCCGGGCGGGCCGCCTGTCGGCCTATGCAGGCGAGGAGCACGGGGAGTGGAAGTTCCTGCAATGGGACCGCGGTGACAACCGGCCGAAGATGCCCATGGGCAGTTCGGGTCACCGCTGGGCCAACCGCAAGGGCCAGTGGAACCTCAAGGCCGAGGACGGCAAGGACGGCAGCCCCATCGACGCCGAACTCACGTTCCTCGAACAGAACGACAAGACCGTGTCCGTGCGGCTGGACGACTTCGCCGCCGGCGGATCGGTGCACCGGCACGTGCCCGTGCGCACGGTCGAGACGGCCGACGGTCCGGTGACCGTCACCACCGCCTACGACCTGCTCATGGCGCAGTACGGCGTGCCGCGCGGGCTCGACGGCGAGTACCCGACGTCCTACGACGAAGACGCGGTCTACACACCCGCGTGGGCCGAGCGCTACACGGGCATCGACCGCGCCACGATCACGCGCTTCGCTCGCGAGTGGGCGTCGACGGCGGAACACACCGGCGGCAAGTGCACGGTGATCATCGGCGCCGGCATCAACCACTGGTACCACGCCAACCTCATGTACCGCGCGGCGATCCACGCGCTCATGTTCTGCGGTTGCGTGGGCACCAACGGCGGCGGCCTGGCGCACTACGTGGGCCAGGAGAAGCTCGCACCGATGGAGCCGTGGTCGTCCATCGCGCTGGCCAAGGACTGGTACGGACCTTCACGGCTGCAGAACGCGCCGAGCTGGCACTACGTCCACACCGACCAGTGGCGCTACGAGCGCAGCTTCCGGGACTACCACACCGTCCCCGCCGAGCAGCCCGAGGGCAGTCTCGCCGAGGGTCACACGATCGACGCCAACGTGCGCGCCGTGCGCAGCGGCTGGCTGCCCTTCTACCCGCAGTTCGAGCGCAGCCCGCTCGAGTTGTGTCGGGAAGCCCAGGCCGCAGGCGCGACCACCGACGACGAGATCACGGCGTGGATCCAGGAGCGCGTCGCCGACCGTTCGCTGAAGTTCGCGATCGAGAAGCCCGACGCCGAGGAGAACTGGCCGCGCGTGTGGTTCATCTGGCGCGGCAACGCGCTCATGTCGTCGGCCAAGGGGCACGAGTACTTCCTCAAGCACTACCTGGGCACGCACACCAACACGATCGCCCAGGACATGGCCGAGGGGCACGTGAAGGAAGTCGAGTGGATGGCGCAGGCCCCCACCGGGAAGATGGACCTCGTCGTCGACCTGAACTTCCGCATGGACACGTCGGCGCTGTACTCGGACATCGTGCTGCCCGCGGCCACCTGGTACGAGAAGGCCGACCTCAACAGCACCGACATGCACAGCTTCATCCACCCGCTCAGCAAGGCCGTGCCGACCTGCTGGGAGAGCCGCTCGGACTGGGACATCTTCCGCTCGATCGCCGACGCGATCAGCGGCCTCGCGCCCAAGCACCTGCCCGGCAAGATCAAGGACATCGTCTCTCTGCCGCTGGCTCACGACACGCCGGCCGAGATCGCCCAATCCGAGATGCTCGACTGGACCAAGGGCGAGTGCGAGCCGATCCCGGGCAAGACCATGCCCGCTCTCAAGGTCGTCGATCGCGACTACACCGCGCTCGCCCAACAGTTCGTGTCCTACGGACCGCTCGTGCGCGCCAACGGCCTGGGTGCCCACGGCACGCACTACGACGTCGAGGATGCATACGACGCATTGGTCGACAACGGGCGCACCCAGGACTGGGGCGGCAAGCGCTACCCCTCGATCAAGCACGCCACCGAGGCCTGCGACGTGATCCTGGCCCTGGCCACCGTGACCAACGGCGAGATGGCCTACCGCTCCTACAAGGACATGGAGGTCAAGACCGGGCTGAAGCTCGCCGACCTGGCCGAGAAGAACCGCGGCGTGCGCATGACCTACCGCGACCTGCAGGCGCAGCCGCGCCGGCTGATCAACAGCCCCATGTGGTCGGGCCTGATCGAGGACGGCCGCACCTACGCGCCCTTCACCTACAACCGCGAACGCCTGGTGCCCTGGCGCACGCTCACGGGACGCCAGCACTTCTACCTCGACCACCCCGGCTACGTGCAGTTCGGCGAACACCTGCCGACCTACAAGCCCAAGCCCATGCCCGACGAGTACGCCGACCTCGCCTTCAGCGAAGACGCCGGCAAGACGCTGCGACTCAACTTCCTCACGCCACACGGCAAGTGGCACATGCACTCGACCTACGCCGACAACCACCGCATGAGCACCCTGTCGCGCGGCGTCGAGCCGTTCTGGATCAACGACAAGGACGCCGAGTCGATCGAGATCGAGGACAACGACTGGGTCGAGGTGCACAACGACCACGGCGTCGTCGTCACGCGCGCCGCCGTCAGCGCGCGCATCCCGCGCGGCATCTGCATCATCTACCACTCGCCCGAGCGCACCTACTCGGTGCCCAAGAGCCCGCTGCGCAAGCACCGTCGGGCCGGCGGTCACAACAGCCTGACCCGAACGCGCCTCAAGCCCAACCTGATGGTCGGCGGCTACGGGCAGTTCACCTACCACTTCAACTACTGGGGGCCGACCGGCTCCAACCGCGACACGCACATCCTCGTGCGCAAGTGTCCCGAACTCGTCTGGTGATCTGAGAACAGGAGAACGACCCATGGACGTCCGCTCGCAGATCGCCCTCGTCTTCCACCTCGACAAGTGCATCGGTTGTCACACCTGCAGCATTGCCTGCAAGAACATCTGGACCGACCGCAAGGGCACTGAGTACATGTGGTGGAACAACGTCGAGACCAAGCCGGGCACCGGCTATCCGACGAAGTGGGAAGACCAGGAACGCTACAAGGGAGGCTGGGAACTCAAGGACTTCAAGCTGCGCCTCAAGAGCACGGGGCGCGGCCGGATCATCCCCAACATCTTCCACAACCCGTCCATGCCCAGCATGGACGACTACTACGAGCCGTGGACCTACAAGTACAGCGAGCTGTTCAACGCCCCCGAGGGTGACGACCAGCCCACGGCGCGACCGATCTCGATGGTCACCGGCGAGCCGATCGACATCAAGGCCGGCCCCAACTGGGACGACGACCTGGGCGGCTCGCCGATCTACGCCGAGAACGACCCCAACCTCGAAGAACTCTCTCCGGAAGTCCGGCAGCAGATGTTCGAGATCGAGCGCATGGCGTTCATGTACGTCCCGCGCATCTGCAACCACTGCCTGAACCCGAGCTGCGTGGCCTCGTGCCCCTCGGGCGCGATGTACAAGCGCGGCGAGGACGGGGTGGTGCTGCTCAACCAGGAACGCTGCCGCGCCTGGCGCTCGTGCGTGTCCGCCTGCCCGTACAAGAAGACCTACTACAACTGGTCAACCGGCAAGAGCGAGAAGTGCATCCTGTGCTTCCCGCGCCTCGAGGCCGGCGAGGTCCCGGCGTGCTTCCACTCGTGCGTGGGACGCATCCGCTACCTAGGCAACGTGCTCTACGACGCCGATCGCCTCGTCGAAGCGGCCTCGCAGCCCGACCTCGAACTGGTCGAGGCCCAGCGCGACCTGATCCTCGACCCCCACGACCCGCAGGTGATCGCCGCCGCGAAGGCGAGCGGAGTCCACGACAGCATCATCGAGTCGGCGCAGAACTCCCCCACCTACCGCTTCGTGAAGGAGTGGAAGCTGGCCCTCCCGTTGCACGTGGAGTTCCGCACGTTCCCCATGCTGTTCTACGTGCCGCCGCTGATGCCCGTCGTCTCCAATCAGAACAGCGGCTCGGTGCGCAACGAGACCGAGGAACTCTTCGCCGACATCGAGAAGGCCCGTCTGCCGATCCGCTACCTGGCGCGCATGTTCGCCGCCGGCAACGAGGGCAAGGTCCGCTCTTCGCTCAAGAAGCAGTACGCCGTGCGCATCTGGAGACGCCACGTCACCGTGGGCGACATCGACCGTGAGACGGCCGAGAAGGCGCTCGTCGAGGGCGAGTGCAGCATCGAGGAAGCCGAGGCCATCTACAAGTTGACGGCGCTCGCCTCGATGGACGAGCGCTGTGTCGTCCCACCCGCCCAGCGCGAGATGGCGATCGAGATGCTCAGCGACCCACTCGAGTTCAAGCAGTCGTCGGGCTTCGGGTTCCGCAGCGCACCGTCGCGAGGACAGTGAGATGCGCCCCCCAGCCGAAGTGCACCTGGCTCTCGCGCAGCTCCTCGAGTACCCGCGCGAGGACTTCGCAGCGGTCACCGAGAGCGCGATCCGGTGCGTGACGGAGGCCTGCCCGGACACGCGCGAGCAGCTCACGCCGTTCGCCGAGTTCGTGCGCTCCGAACCCCTCGCCAAGCTCGAGGAACTCTACGCGCGGACCTTCGACAACTCCGAGGACCGGGCGCTCGAGGTGGGCTGGCACGCGTTCGGCGAGAACTACACGCGCGGCACGTTCATGGTGCGCATGCGACAGCGACTGCGCGAGCTGGGCATCGAGGAGCACGGGGAACTGCCCGATCACCTGAGCCACCTGCTCGTCCTGCTGGGTCGTGCCGAGCCCCGTTGGGCCGGCGACCTCGCCGCAGACACCGTGGGGCCGGCGGTGGACAAGATCCACGCCGCGCTCGTGGCCCAGGAGAACCCGTGGGGCGGCGTCCTCGCCGCAACGCAGGTCGTGCTGGGCATGCACGAGCACAGCCCACGCGCCCCCCTCGGCGCCCACATCCCGTCCACGCCACCCGCCCCGACAGGTGCTCCGGCCCCGACGGGGTGCTGTGACCCCCTGCTCGTCGAGCGCGAGGCCATGGAGCACCGAGCCACCCCCGAGGGACAAGGAGAGAACCGATGAGTGACACCCTGCTGTTCGGGGTCCTGCCCTACGTGGCCATGGGCATCTTCCTGATCGTGACCATCCAGCGCTATCGCCAGCGCACCTTCACCTACAGCAGCCTCAGCTCGCAGTTCCTCGAGAACAAGAAGCACTTCTGGGGCTCGGTGCCGTTCCACTACGGCGTGCTGTTCGTGTTGTTCCTGCACCTCGCCGGGCTGTTCATCCCGGACGCGATCCTGGCCTGGAACGCCGAGCCGACGCGCCTGTTCGTGACCGAGGCGACCGGCCTGGCGATGGCGGTGATCACGCTCGTGGGCCTGGCGAACATCGTGTTGCGCCGCCTGCAGGTGCGCAAGGCGCGCACGGTCACCACACTCAGTGACTGGGTCATCTACGGCCTGTTGGCCGTCCAGGTCATCACGGGCATCGGCGTCGCCGTGTTCCACGGCTGGGGCAGCTCGTGGTTCGCCACGTCACTCACACCGTGGCTGTGGTCCCTGGTGAAACTCGACCCGCAGCTCGGCTACGTCGCGGCCCTGCCGTGGATGGTGAAGCTGCACATCGTGAACGCGTGGCTCGTGATCGGCTTCTTCCCGTTCACGCGACTCGTGCACGTGTTGGTCGTCCCCAACCCCTACCTCTGGCGGCGCACCCAGGTGGTGGTCTGGAACTACGACCGCAAGAAGGCCCGCAGCGCCGACTGATCGACCAGGAGCGAACGCGATGAAGCCAGAAGCTGGTAGCGAGCGGACCCCACGCCACGTCCTCCCCCACTGGGACGTCGAGGACGAGTCGTTCTGGAAGAACACCGGGCGCAAGATCGCCAACCGCAACCTGTGGGTGTCGATCCCCAACCTGCTGTGCGGCTTCTCGGTCTGGCTGTACTGGGGCATGGTGGCCAAGTTCATCCAGCGGGCGCACTTCGCCGACACGAACCTGTTCGCCTTCACCGAGTGGAACGACGGCGTCCCGATGGGCGGCGACGACTACCGCGCGCTGCTGTTCAGGCTGCCCGCCGTGGCCGGTCTGGTAGGCGCGACGCTGCGCATCCCCAACTCGTTCATGATCGCGATCTGCGGCGGGCGCAACGTCAAGTTCATGACGACGCTGCTGCTGTTGCTGCCGGCACTCGGCGCGGGCATCGCACTGCGCAGCCCGGACACGCCCTTCCTCACGCTGATCCTGCTCGCCTGTCTCTCGGGCGTGGGCGGCGGGGCCTTCGCCTCGTCGATGTCCAACATCAGCTTCTTCTTCCCCAAGCGGATGCAGGGTCTGGCCCTCGGTCTCAACGCAGGCCTGGGCAACGCCGGCGTCTCGGTGATGCAGTTCCTGCTGCCCTGGATCATCACCTTCGGCGCCTTCGGCACGCTCGGCGGCGAGCCGTACCAGGTGGGTGACACGGAGCTCTGGATCCAGAACGCCGGACTCGTCTGGGTGCCGATCCTGGCCGTCTTCGGGGTCCTCGCCTTCCTGCTGATGAACAACATGCCGCAGCACGACTGCGGCTCCACGTCGGCCTCGGTCGGTCGCTACCTGTGGCTGACGACCCTGGGCTTCGTCGGGGCGGGCACCGGCGTGTGGTTGCTGCTCACGCCCTGGGGCGGCTTCCCACCGCTGCTCAAGACGTTCCTGATCCTGGTGATCGCCGTGGTCGTGACCTTGCAGGCCATGAAGCGGCTGACTCCCAAGGAGACCCGCGCCAGCCTGGACTCCCAGTTCGCGATCTTCCGCAACAAGCACAACTGGGTCATGACCTGGCTGTACACCATGACCTTCGGCTCGTTCATCGGCTACGCGAACGCGTTCCCGAAGTTGATCGATGACGTGTTCGGGGTGATCCGCGTCGCCCCCGATGGCAGCCCCCTCGCGGAGGGCCTGCTCAACCCGAACGCACCCGTGTCGTCCCGGTACATCTGGATCGGCGCCGGCGTGGGAGCGCTGATCCGCCCCCTCGGCGGCTGGCTGTCCGACAAGCTCGGCGGCGCGCGCGTCACGCAGTGGGACACCGTGGTCATGATCGGCGCCACGATCGGCGCCGGCTGGTTCGTGGCGCAGGCCAGCCAGTCGCCGAACCCCGAGCAGTTCTTCATGCCTTTCCTGCTGCTCTTCATCCTGCTGTTCGCGACCACCGGCATCGGCAACGGCTCGACCTTCCGCATGATCCCGATGATCTTCGAGAAGGAGCAGGCCGGCCCGGTGCTGGGCTGGACGTCGGCCATCGCCGCCTACGGCGCCTACCTGATCCCGAACCTCTTCGCCGCGCAGATCAAGGCGGGCACCCCTGAGTACGCGCTCTACGGGTTCGCCGGCTACTACGCGAGCTGCCTCGTCGTGAACTGGTGGTTCTATGCGCGCAAGAACGCGGAGATCCCCTGTTGAGTGCACGATCCTCCCACTCGCGCGTGTTCCTCGCCTCGGGGCTGGTCCTGGGCCTGGCGACGATCGCCGTCTCGATCGAGTGGCGACCGCTCAACACACACACCGGGTACGCGCCGGAGCAACCCGTCGCCTACAGCCACCGCCTGCACGCGGGTGAGCTGGAGATCGACTGTCTGTATTGCCACTTCGGCGCCCGCACCAGCCCCCGTGCGGGCATCCCGCCCACCAGCGTGTGCATGAACTGCCACGCGACGGTGAGTTCCGACTTCGGCAGCCTGCTCGCCGAACGCGCCCTCGCCGCAGACGAGGACCGCGAGCCGCGACGCATCGTGTCGGCCGAGATCCGCAAGGTCTACGCGGCCATGGGTCTCGACGACGAGCTGCAGCCCACCGACTCGGGGCCCCACCCCATCCCCTGGGTGCAGGTCCACGACCTGCCCGACTTCGTGGCCTTCGACCACTCGGTCCACGTGTCACGCGGACTGGCGTGCGCGAGCTGCCACGGGCCGGTGCAGTCCATGGAGCGCGTCTGGCAGGAGTCGGACCTCTCCATGGGCTGGTGCGTGAACTGCCACCGGGAGCGCGCCGCCGACCCACGCATCACCCTGACGCGCGAGCACGGGAAACTGCAGCCCGGCGAGCACGTGACCACCGATTGCGTCGCCTGCCACTACTGAGCGACCCCGACCAGGAGCGAACCAGAAACCGATGACGAACCCCGGCAACACCAAGTGGTTCCGATCGCCCGAGACGCGCGGCGACACCGGGTGCGCACCGGAGTTCCCCGTGGCTCCCGTGCCGCAGCCCGGCATGGACCGGCGCTCCTTCCTGCGTCTGACCGGCTTCAGCTTCGCCGCAGCCGGCGCCGCGGCCTGTTCCCGGGCCGTGCCCAGCCTGGCCCTGCCGCAGGTGACGGCCGATGAACACGTGGTCCCCGGCCGCGACTACTGGATCGCATCGACGTCCTGGGCCGACGGCTCGGGCAGCGGCGTGCTCGTGCGTTGCCTCGACGGCCGGCCGCTCAAGCTCGAGGGCAACCCGGACCATCCCCTGAACCAGGGCGGGCTCACGGCGAGCTGCCAGGCCTCCCTGCTCTCGCTCTACGACGACCGCCGCTTCGACGGCCCGCAACGAGCCGGCGCACCCGGCACGTGGGACGACGTCGACGGCGCCCTGCGCGCCGAGCTCGAACGCATCCGCAGCGACGGGGGACGCGTGCGCGTGCTGACCCCCACGCTGACCGGCCCGAGCACGCTGGCGCGCATCGCCACCCTGCTCGACAGCGTGCCCGACGGGCGCCACGTGATGTACGACGCGCTCTCCTGCTCCGCGCTGCTCGATGCCCAGCGCAGCGCGCACGGCGTGCGTGTGCTCCCGCGCTACGACCTCGCTCGCGCAGACGTGCTGGCGGTCTTCGACGCCGACCCGCTCGGCACCTGGATCTCCCCCGCCGAGTACTCGGCGGGCTATCGCGCGTCCCGGCAGCCGGACGCATCCCCGCCGCGCATGAGCCGGCACTGGCAGTTCGAGGCGCGCCTGTCGCTCACCGGGTCGCGCGCCGACCAGCGCGTGCTCGTCGCTCCGTGGGAGACACGCCCTGCGCTGACGCGGCTCGCCCGCGCCGTCGCCGAACGATCAGGGACTCCGGTCCCGGGTCCGGCCCAGGCCGCCACGGACGTACGACCCGAGCTGCACGACGCCCTCGACTCGCTGGCCACGGAGTTGTGGGCCCATCGCGGCGCGGGCCTGGTGCTGTGCGGACGCAACGACCACCACGCCCAGGTGCTCGTGTGCTGGATCAACGAACTGCTCGGCAACGTCGGCAACACGGTCCTGCTCGACACGCCCTCGCAACAACGTCGCGGCGACGATCGGGCCCTGGCCGCCTTGCGCGACGAGTTGCTGGCCGGCGACGTGGACCTGCTGATCACCTCCGGCAACCCGGCCTACGAACTCCCCGGCCTGGCACAGGCCCTGGGGCAGGCCGGCACCCTGGCGTGCACGTCCGCACAACCCGACGAGACCTCGGCGTTGGCCGACCTGGTCTTTCCCGAGTCGCACGAACTCGAGCGCTGGGACGATTCCGAGCCGCACGCCGGCCTGTTCGCCACGACCCAACCCACCCTGCCGCCGCTGCGCGACGGGCGCACCCTGCGCGCGTCCTTCGCCCGCTGGGCCGGCGACGCACGCGACGATCGCACGCTGCTGCGCGACGCCTGGGAGCGCGACCTCGCTCCCCGACGGCAAGCAGCCGACGAGCCCTTCGGCGTGTGGTTCGACCGGGTGCTCGAGCGCGGATGGGTCAGCCTGCCCGGCGCGCCGTCGACGGCCGCCCGGGCCTG
The DNA here is from genome assembly GCA_029259695.1 of Planctomycetota bacterium. GTDB lineage: Bacteria > Planctomycetota > B15-G4 > B15-G4 > B15-G4 > OFTM49. The sequence goes on along the minus strand of JAJDEQ010000140.1, from coordinate 35,526 downwards.
TGATGCCGCCGCGGTGGCCACGGCGCTCGCCGCGCCGCGGGAGACCGGCCCGCAACCAGCCGGGGCCGACGGCCTGGGCCTGGTGCTGTACCCGAAGGTCGGCCTGCTCGACGGTCGCGGCGCCCACAACCCCTGGCTGCAGGAGCTGCCCGACCCGATCAGCAAGGTGACCTGGGACAACCACGCCGACCTGTCCCCGGCCACCGCCGATCGGCTGGGCCTGCGCACCGGTGACGTGGTGCGCGTGACCATCGCCGCGCCTTCCGACTCGGCGCAGGCCGCCGTGCCGGCACCGATCGAACTGCCGGTGCTCGTCCAACCCGGCCAGGACGACCGCGTCGTCGCCATCGCCCTGGGCTACGGGCGCATGGGCACCGACCGCTTCACCGACGTGGGCCCGCAGTGGTTCGAGGGCCGGCCAACCGTCGCTCCGGGCGCAACGGTCGGGTCCAACGCGGCTCCGTTCCTGACCCTCGACGACGGCGTGCTCGGCACCGACCGACGCGTCGTGCGGCTGACGCCGACCGGTGAGCAGCGCCTGCTCGCCACCACCCAGGACCACCACAGCCTCGCCGTGCCGGAACACCTGGCGCCCAAGGGCGGCGAGGTGCGCGACGCGGTGCACCTCACCACGCTCGACGCCGCGACCGTGGCCAGCCACGCGGGCGGCCACGACAGCCACGCAGAGCTGTGGAGCGACGACTTCGATCACGGTCTGCCCCACTGGGGTCTGGCCGTGGACCTCACGGCGTGTACCGGTTGCTCGGCATGCGTGGTCAGCTGCCAGGCCGAGAACAACGTGCCCGTGGTGGGCCGCGACGAAGTGCAGCGTCACCGCGAGATGAGCTGGATCCGCATCGACCGCTACTACGCAGACCGCGACGACGGGGGCGTGGACGTCGTGCACCAGCCGATGATGTGCCAGCACTGCGGCCACGCGCCGTGCGAGACGGTCTGTCCCGTGCTGGCCACCATGCACAGCAGCGAGGGCCTCAACACCCAGGTCTACAACCGCTGCGTCGGCACCCGCTACTGCGCCAACAACTGCCCCTACAAGACGCGCCGCTTCAACTGGTTCGAGTACTCGCGCGAAGACCGGCTGCAGAACATGGCGCTCAATCCGGACGTCACCATCCGCAGCCGGGGCGTGATGGAGAAGTGCTCCATGTGCGTCCAGCGCATCCAGGCGGGGAAGGCGGAGGCGCGCAGACGCGGCGTCGCGCTCGCCGACGGTGACGTGCAGACCGCCTGTCAGCAGAGCTGTCCCACCCGGGCGATCGTGTTCGGCGACCTCCACGACCCCGAGAGCGCCGTCTCGAAGCTCGCCGCGAAGTCCCGGGCCTATTCCGTGCTGGGTGAGCTGAACGTGCAGCCCTCCGTGCGCTACCTGGCCGACGTCCGCAACCCGGCGACCGAGGGAGCCTGATCATGAGCGACACGGCCCATGGCCCGTCGGCCGCGCTGGCCCACACACCACACGCCGAGGCGACGGCCGACGAAGGCTCGTCTGCGGACCCCCGACTGATCACCGCCGCGCGCACGCCGGGCGAGGTGACGCGCGACGTGTGCGAACCGCTCGAGCGGGGCCCCACCCGCCTCTGGTACCTGTGCTTCGCGGTGTCGGCCGCAGCGCTGTTGGTGGGTGCGGTCTGCGTGACCTACCAGGTGGCCGTGGGCATCGGCACCTGGGGCCTCAACCGCACGGTCGGCTGGGCCTTCGACATCACCAACTTCGTGTTCTGGGTGGGTATCGGTCACGCCGGGACGCTGATCTCGGCCGTGCTGCTGCTCATGCGGCAGCGCTGGCGCACGTCGATCAACCGATCGGCCGAAGCCATGACCCTTTTCGCCGTCATGTGCGCCGGGCTGTTCCCGCTGATCCACATGGGCCGACCCTGGCTGGCCTACTGGGTCTTCCCCTACCCCAACACGCGCGGTCCGCTGTGGGTGAACTTCCGCAGCCCACTGCTGTGGGACGTGTTCGCCATCGGCACCTACTTCACGATCTCGGCCGTGTTCTGGTACATCGGCATGCTGCCCGACCTGGGCACGGTGCGCGACCGGGCGAAGGGTCTGCGCAAGCGCGTGTTCGCCTTCCTCGCGCTGCGCTGGGACGGGTCGGCGCGCACCTGGTCGCGCTGGGAGATGGCCTGCCTGCTGCTGGCCGCCCTGGCCACACCGCTCGTGGTGAGCGTCCACAGCGTCGTCAGCAGCGACTTCGCCACGGCCGTGATCCCGGGCTGGCACACGACGATCTTCCCGCCCTACTTCGTCATCGGCGCGGTGTTCAGCGGCTTCGCCATGGTGCTGACGCTGATGATCGTGGCCCGCAAGGTCATGAGCCTGCAGGGCTACATCACCGAGCGGCACATCGGCGCCATGTGCAAGGTGCTGGTGTTCACCAGCAGCATCGTCGCCATGGCCTACGCCACCGAGCTCTTCGTGGCCTGGTACTCGGGCAGCCCCTACGAGCAGTTCGCCTTCGCCAACCGGCTGTTCGGACCCGCCGGCTGGGCCTACGGGATCATGGTGGCGTGCAACGTGCTCACGCCCCAACTGCTGTGGTTCCGCAAGGTGCGCCGCTCGATCGGCACGATCTTCGTGATCTCGCTGCTGGTCAACGTGGGCATGTGGTTCGAACGCTTCGTGATCATCGTCACCTCGCTGGGCCGGGACTTCCTGCCCTCGTCCTGGACCGGCTACGCGCCGACGCTGATCGAGCTCGGCACGCTGCTCGGCAGCTTCGGGCTGTTCTTCACCTGCTTCCTGCTGTTCTGCCGCTACCTGCCGATGATCGCCATGGCCGAAGTCCGCGCGGTGGTCGCGGAGCAGGAACACCACGGCCACGACACCGCGGCCGACGCCGACGCGGCACTGCCTGAGTCCCCCACGCCGCCCCGGGCGAGCATGCGACACTGCGGTGTCTTCGCGGCGCCCGAGGGCCTGCTGGCTGCCGTGCGCGCGGCGCGCCGCCGGGGCCTGCACGTGGTCGACACGTATACACCCCATCCGGTCCACGGGCTGGACGCCGCGTTGGGACTGCGTCGCTCGCGCCTGCCCTTCGTGACCCTCGCCTGCGGGGCCGTCGGCGCGGCGCTGGCCTTGTGGTTCCAGTACTGGAGTTCGTCCAGCGACTGGCCCCTTGATGTGGGCGGCAAGCCCCTCGACTCGTTCCCGGCGTTCGTGCCCGTCGCCTTCGAGGTGATGGTCCTGCTCGCCGGTCTCGGCACCGCGGTCGCCCTGCTCTGGCGCAGTCGCCTGCTCCCCGGCGGGTCCACCCAGAAGCCTGCTCCGGCCGGCGCCACCGACGATCGGTTCGTGGTGATGCTCGAGCACGCGGACGCCTCGCTCTCCCGGGCTGACATCGAACAGTTGTGGGTCGACCAGGGTGCCGTCGACTCCTGGACGGAGCAGCGACCATGAACCGCCTCGCCTTCCTCGCCGCCACGCTCGTCCTGGTTGCCGCCCTGATCGGCGTGCAGCACCTGACACGCGTCGACCCCGATCAGCGCAACTTCGAGATCTTCACCGAGATGGCCTACAGCCACGCAGCCGAGAGCTTCTCGCCCAACGCACACTTCGCCGACCGCAAGACGCTCCAACCCCTCGTGGCGGGTGTCGTCCCACGCGGCACGACCCCGTTCCCCTACGGCGACGGCCCCGACGAGGCCCGCCGCGCCGGCGAGGACCTGTCCGACCCCCTGCCGGAGGCCGACGACGCCACGGCGGCCCGGGGCGCCGAGCTGTACCGCATCTACTGCGCGCTCTGCCACGATGCACGAGGTGAGGGCCGGGGACCCATCGTCCAGCACGGCATGTTGCCGCCCCCCTCGCTGCACGCGGCCCGCGCGCTGCAGATGGCGGACGGTGAGATGTTCCACGTGCTCACCCGGGGCCAGGGCAACATGGCCGCGTACGCCGCGCAGCTCGACCCGACCGAGCGCTGGATGGTCGTCCGCCACATCCGCCGCCTGCAACGGGAGGATCAGTGATGACGACCGTGATCGGCGTCAGCGCCAGCGCCGGCGAGGAGCCGCGCCGCCACCTGCGCGCGGGGTTGCGACTGATCGTCGCGCTCGGCGCCCTGGTCTTCGTGACCGGCCTGTTCGCGGCTCCCGACCGGGTCTGGTCCGGCTTCCTGATGGGCTTCTGCTTCCTCACGGCACTCGCCTTGGCCGGCCCGGTGTTCCTGGCCTTCCTGACCATGGCGGGCGCGCGCTGGTCGGCCGTCCTGGAGCGGGTGCCGATCGCCATGGCGTCCGCGCTCCCCGCGGCCGCGGCCCTGGGGTTGGTGCTGCTCTTCGGCACCCACAACCTCTACGAGTGGGCCCACCCGGCGGTCGTCGAACACGATGCGCTGCTCCAGGGCAAGGCCGCGTACCTGAACGTGACCGGCTTCGCGCTGCGACTGATCGTCATGTTCGCGCTGTGGATCCTCTGTTCGCGGCGCCTGGTGGCACTGAGCACACGCTTCGCCGAGAGCGGTTCACGCGCCGTGGCGCAGAGCAGGTTGCGCTGGTCGGCGGGCTTCATCGCCGTCGTCGCCGTGACCTTCTCCGTCGCGAGCAACGACTGGCTCATGTCCCTCGAGCCGCACTGGTTCAGCACCATGTTCCCGCTGCTCCATTTCGCCGGGCTGGCGGCGGCCGGACTGTCGGCCGCCGTGCTGCTCGCCCTGCTCGCGGAGCAGCGCGGGGCCCTCGAGCCCCTGCGCGACGAGCACCTGCACGATCTCGGCAAGCTGCTCTTCGCGATGACACTCATCTGGGCCTACTGCTGGTACTGCCAGTACATGCTCATCTGGTACACGAACATCCCCGAGGAGACGACCCACTACGCCAGCCGCAGGGTGGGCGCGTGGTGGCTCCTGGTGCAGACCGCCATGGTCCTCAAGTGGGGTGTGCCGTTCGTCGCCCTCATGGCGCGCCGCGCCTGTCGCAACCGTCGCGTGCTCGCGAGGGTCGCCGTCACTGTGCTCGTCGGCCACGCCCTCGACCTGTACGTCCAGGTCGGCCCGCCCGTCACCGGCCCTGAGCCGGTCGTGGGCCTCTGGGAACTCGGGCCGCTCGCCGGTGCCGTGGCCCTGTTCTTCCTGATCGCCACGGCCGCACTCGAGCGTTCGCCGACGGTCGCCCCCACCCACCCCCATCTCACCGAGAGCCGCTCCTACCACACACCGTGATCGCCCCCCCGAATCGATCGCGCCCCCCATGGGACAGCAGCCCGCATGGAAGCCTCCAACAAGGCCACGAGCATTGAACTCTTCAGCTTGAAGACGCGCCCCATGCGCGCCTTCCACATGTCGTGGTTCGCCTTCTTCTTGTGTTTCTTCGCCTGGTTCGGCATCGCACCCCTGATGGCGGTGGTGCGCGAGGAGCTGGGCCTCACCAAGGAGCAGATCGGCAACACGATCATCGCCTCGGTCTCGATCACGATCGTGGCGCGCCTGTTCATCGGCTGGCTGTGCGACCGCATCGGCCCGCGACTCAGCTACACGTTCCTGCTGACCCTCGGTTCCCTGCCGGTGATGGGCATCGGTCTGGCCTCGGACTACCTCACCTTCCTGTTCTTCCGGCTCGGGATCGGTGTGATCGGCGCGTCCTTCGTCATCACCCAGTACCACACGTCGGTGATGTTCGCGCCCAACTGCGTCGGCACGGCCAACGCCACCTCCGCCGGCTGGGGCAACCTGGGTGGCGGCGTGACCCAGATGGTCATGCCGCTCGTCATGGCGCTGTTCGTCTGGTTCGGCCTGAGCGACGGGGCCAGCTGGCGCATGGCGATGGTGACGGCCGGCAGCGTCTGCTTCCTCACCGGTCTGGCCTACTACCGCTTCACCACCGACCTGCCCGAAGGCAACTTCAAGGAGTTGCGCGAGCAGGGGCGCATGCCGGCGATCTCCAAGACCAAGGGCGCCTTCACGCAAGCCGCCAAGGACAAGCGCGTCTGGGCCCTGTTCATGATCTACGCCGCGTGCTTCGGCATCGAGTTGACGATCAACAACATCGCCGCGCTCTACTACATGGACTACTTCGGCCTGGGACTGACCACGGCGGGACTCGTGGCCGGCCTGTTCGGGCTGATGAACATCTTCGCCCGCACGCTCGGCGGTTACGTGAGCGACAAGTTCGTGCAGCGCAGTGGCCTGCGCGGGCGGGTCCGCTGGCTCTTCATCGCCTTGGTCGTGGAAGGCGTGGCGCTCGTGTTCTTCTCGCAGATGCGCGTGATCGCCCTGGCCATCCCGATGATGATCGTGTTCAGCCTGTTCGTGCAGATGTCGGAGGGCGCCACGTACTCGATCGTGCCGTTCATCAACAAGAAGGCCCTGGGCGCCGTGGCCGGCATCGTGGGAGCGGGAGGCAACCTCGGCGCCGTCGGCGCCGGTTTCCTCTTCCGTTCCGAGCAGCTCACCTACCCGCAGGCGCTGCTGATCCTGGGCGGCCTGGTCACGCTGTGCTCGGTGTTCACCTTCGTCGTCACCTTCTCACCGGCCGAGGAGCGCGCGGTGGCCGAGGAGCACGCCGCCGCCATGGCCAAGCGCCGGGCGGAACGCGCCGAGCGTCCGCCGCTGCGCGACCTGGTCCCGGGCCTCAAGCACGTGCGGCCCATGGACGCGCTGCGCATCTACCTGGGCGTGGCGCTGGTGATCAAGGGCGTCTACTTCATCACGAACATATCCGAGCTGGAGATCCGGCTCGGGGAAGGGATGGGACAGGGTCAGCAGATGATCGCCTGGTCGGTCGTGTTCGCCCACGTGATCGGCGGCGCGGCCATGGCCCTGGGCTTCGTCACCCGCGTGGCGGCCGCGGCCAACGCGGTCATCCTGCTGGGTGCGCTCGTGCTGAACCTGATCGGCGGCAGCGCCGAGGGGATCATGGGGGCGAACCTCGGCATCCAGTTCGAGATGTTCGTGCTGTTCACGCTGGTGCTCATGATCTGGCGCGGCTCGGGCCCGCTGTCGCTCGACCACTTGTTGCGTCTCGACTCGGAGAAGGAGCCCGACCTGTTCGCCAAGGCGTGACCGGCGGCGCCGCACGCCGTCCGCCCCCGGGCGGGCGGCCGCGGCCCGGGTCCGGCGTATTCTTGGTCCCCCCCTGCAGGAGGTCCCGTCGTTGGCGATTCCCGCGCGACGCATGATGCTCGCGGTCCTCGTGGTGGTGTTCTTCGTCCAGACCTGGATGGTGTACACCGATCCGGCCGGGCGCGCCGCCGCTCCCCTGTCACCGCAGGCGGCTCGGGGCAGCGAACTGTGGCACGAGAACAACTGCCAGAGCTGCCACCAGCTCTACGGTTTCGGCGGCTTCCTGGGGCCGGACCTGACCAACGCCGCGTCCCGTCTCAGCGCCGAGCGGCTCACCGCGATCCTGACCGCAGGCAGTGAGCTCATGCCCCCCTTCGGGTTCAGCGTCGAGGAGCGGGAGGCCCTCGCGCGCTTCTTCGAGGAACTCGACCTGACCGGTGTGGGCCAGGCGCGGGCACCGGACGTGAAGCCCCCCGGGGAACTCATGGCGAGCCTGTTCGCCGGCACGGACACGCCGACCGATGGCCTGACGGACCCCGAACGCCTGGGCTTCTCGATCCTGGCCGCGCAGAACTGCATCGACTGCCACCTGCCCAACGCGACCAGCGCCTACCAGGCCGCCGACCTCACGACGATCACCAGCACGCGCGAGCGCGACGAGCTGGCGCAGGTGCTCGCCGCCGGCGTGCCCGGCAAGGCCATGCCGCGCTTCGCGTTCCCACCGCACGAGGTCGACGCCGTCCATGCCGCCCTGGCCCGGCTCGAACGTCACGGCGACACGATCCGTGCCGCGTTCGAGGCGGCCGCCGGTGCCGACGACGAAGCCCTGTTGAGCCTGCCCTGGTTCGAGTACCCGCGCGAGACCCCACCGTGACCACACGCCTCGGTTCCCACGGCGCCTGGCGACACGGCGAGCGAGCGATCATGGTGCTGATGGCCAGCGCCCTGGCGTGCGCCGTGCTGTCCGTCCTGTTCGGTGCACTCGGCGCGCTCTACTCCCTGCGCCCCTTGGCCCGGCACTTCATGGCCATGGGTGTCAGTCTGGTCGAACTCCGTCCGCTGCACACGACCTTCGCCTCGGCCTGGATCTACCTGGGCGCCGTGGCCTGCGTGACCCGGTTCATGTACGACGAGGGCGGACCACCCACCAGCGCCGAACGTCGCCGCTTCCGCGCGCAGATGATCTGCTGGGGTCTGGCCGGCCTCGGCGTGCTCGCCACTGTGCCCTTCGGCATCACCAGCGGGCGCGAGTACCTGGGCTTCCCCCCGGCGCTGTCACTGCTCGTCGCCGCCGGCTGGGTGCTCTTCGCGTGGACCTTCTTCTCCCGCGTGCGACACGGCTTCTGGCACCGTCCGGCCTACGTCTACATGTGGGCCGTCGGCATCCTCTACTTCCTGTGGACCTTCGCCGAAGGCCACGCATGGCTCCTGCCGTGGGTACGCGAACGGCCCGTGGCCGACCTGCAGATCCAATGGAAGTCGTGCGGAACGCTGGTGGCTGCGTTCAACCAGATGGTGTACGGCTCGCTCATGTACATCGGTGAGCGACGCTCGGGCGATCGGCGCCCGGCGCAATCGCGTGCAGCCTTCGCGTTGTTCGGCCTGGGCCTGCTCAACTCGTTCACCAACTACGCGCACCACACCTACCACCTGCCCCAGTCGCACGTGATCAAGTGGACCGCGTTCATCGTCAGCATGGCGGAGATCGTGATCCTGGTGGTCGTCTTCCGCGAGGTGACGGCGTCTCTGAGCCGGGCGCGTCGCAGGCTGGGCGGCACGGCCTCGGTGACCGAGCGTTTCTTCGGCATGAGCAAGTACTGGAACCTGTTCCTGCTCAGCGTCGCGCTGTTGATCTCGATCCCGCCCCTGAATGCGCTGATCCACGGGACGCACGTGGTCATGGCCCACGCCATGGGATCGGAGCTGGCCATCGACAGCTACATCCTGCTCGGCGTGTTCGCCGCCCTGCTCACGGACATCTTCCCCAAGCGCGAGGTGCGCGACGAGGTGATCCAGGGGCCCGTGGTCCACCGGGCGATGGGACACCTGAACGTGGCCTTGATCGGCCTCGTGGTGTTGTTGCTGATCCGCGGCCTGGGCACCGGGGTGACCCGCTACCTGTCCCAGCCCGAGCCGGAATGGATCGCGGCCTTCCCGTTCTGGTTCGCGCTGTTCGGCATCTCGGTCGGCTGGTTCCTGTTGCGACTGCTGCTGCAATGGCTGCCCCTGTTCCTGGAGGCGGCAAGGCACAAGGCGTGGCGCGACGAAGCACGCTTGTAATCGGGCCGCCCAGGATGCTCCATGAAGGCCATGCCCTCGCCCGACATCCGCGCCCTGCTCGCCCGCCTGCCCCACTTCAGAGGACTGCCCGAGGACGTGCTCGAGCCGGTGCTGGCCACGGCCTCGCTGCTCGAGCTGCGCGCGGGCGAGGACGTGTTCCGGGAAGGCGCGCGTTGCGACGGGTTCTTCGTCGTCGCCGCCGGGCGCGTGAAGATCTACCGACTCGCCGAGGACGGCCGCGAGCACGTGGTCCACGACATCGGCCCGGGGCGCTCGTTCGCCGAGGCCGCGCTGTTCCACGGCGGGCGCTTTCCCGCGGGGGCCGCCGCGCTGGAGACGCCGACGCAACTGGTGAAGCTCGACGGCGCCGCGTTCCTGGAGCTGTTCGAGCGCGAACCGCGGCTGGGCACGTCGATGGTCGGCTCGCTGTGCACCTGGCTGCACTCACTGCTCGATCGCATCGAGACCCTGTCGATCGTGAGCGCCGGGGCGCGCCTGGCGCACCACCTGCTGCGGCTGCCCGCTCGGCAACACGAGGGGCAGCTCGCCGTGACCCTGCCGGTGGCCAAGAAGGACCTGGCCAGCGAGCTGTCGATCACGCCCGAGACCCTCTCGCGACTCCTGGGGCGCTGGCGCGACCGGGGGCTGGTGAGCGTGGACGGCGCGCAGATCGTGCTGCTCGACGTCCCCGCCCTGGAGCTGCTGGCCGAGGCCGGCGACGCCCGCACCGACAGCCCCTGAGCACCGGACTTGACCTCCGTCAAGGCGCCCGGGGGCCCCGGCAGACGATGCTGTGAGGGTCGCTCACGGAAGGAGCCCCCATGACGTCCGGCCCGCAACACCCCACCCCCGACACCCACGCCTGCTCGGCCCACCCGGCCGACCCGTCCATGGCTCCGGCACCGGACGCAGAGCGCTGTGCCCACGGCCAGGCCTTCGAGATCCTCAGCACGTGCCACGAGCACATCGGCGAGCGACTCGGCGCCCTCGAAGAGGTCGGCCGCGCGTTGCGCGATGCGCCCGAACTCGAGCAGCAACACCTCGCGACGCTGGGCGAGGTGCTCGCCTTCCTCGACACCGCCATCCCGATCCACTCCGCCGACGAAGAGCAGTCACTCTTCCCGCGCCTGCGCGCGCTGCCCACCTTCGCCGGAGCCGTCGGGGACACGCCGATGGACTGCATGGAAGCGGAGCACATCGAGCACGGCGACGAGAAGGCCCGTCTCAAGGCGGCCATCGTCACGCGCGACGCCGGCGCCGTGGGCCGCCACGCCATCGCCCTGGCCAACGCCTACCGCTCGCACATCGCCAAGGAGGAGGAGGTGCTCTACCCCATGGCGCGCCAACTGCTCACCGACCCCGCCGCCATCGCCGACATGACCGAGGAGATGCGCGCGCGGCGTCGCGAGGCCGGACTGCTGAAGTGCTGAGCCGGCAGCCCCCTCCACCCGACGCGACGCCGCGCGGAGGGGGCCTGCCCGACGACGGGCGGATGCCTCAGGGCTTGCGCGGCTTCACGGTGCCACCGGTGGTCTTGCCGATGTAGGAGATCGGCGCGTCCACGTGGTACTCCACCCCGTCGATCGTGACGGCGATGGGGATCTCGCTGGGGAATTTCACGGCGACCGGTCGCAGGAACGGGTTGTCCAGTTGCAACGAGATGATGTCGTTGGCGACCGAAGCGCGCAGGCTGCCGGCCGACCCGGGAACGACGTCGACCTTGACCTTCACGCTGCCCTTGCCGCCCTCGAACTTGCCCTTCTCGTCGAGCGTCCCATCGATCAGGACGCCGCCGATGTCGAGCGTGAAGGTCACACCGTCGAGCGACGCGGTCGACAGCACGAGCGACTTCACCTGGAGCTTGAGCTTGTCGGTGACCTTGTCGCCCTTGTCCGGGAAGCCCAGCTTCATCTGCAGGCTGGCGTCGGCCGGGTCGATCTGCCGGCCGGCCGCATGGGCGATGAGGTTCACGCGCATGTTGCTCGCATCCGGGACCTGGTCCCAGAAGTTACTCGTGGTCAGCCCTCCGAAGAACGCGCGGCCCTTGCCCTTCTTCAGGTATCCCAGGGAGGTGGCATCGGCCGCGTCGCGCAGGATCGGTCGCAGCCCCTTGCCGGTCACGAAGGCGTGGGAAGCCGAGCCCCCCGTGTACTGGAGCGTGGCCAACTCGTTGGGGCCGCTCACCAGGGCGGGGCTCCCAGGATCGGCGGCAACCGCCTCGTCGCCCGGGCCCTTGCCGCCGTCGCCGCTGTCGCCGCCGTCACCCCCGTCTTCAAAGTGCAGCTCCACGCCGAAGGGGAGGGTCATGCCGTCGCCTTCGTTCGGCGCGGAGTTCACGAACAGACGGCCTCCCTTCGAGACCCAGGCCTCGATCAGCTTGCGGTTGGCGTCGATGAAGGCCTCGAGTTCGTCGGCCATCTCATCGCCGCCCTCGAGGTAAACGAACTGCCGCTCGGCCACGAAGATCTCGTCCGGGTCGGCCGTCTCGAACTCGAAGGTGCTCCAGGCGCCGCCGAACACCGCCGTCATCTCCGCGGTCACCGCGTCGCTCCCCTCGGGCTCCCAGAGGCCCCCCTGGCCGCGAACGAAGGCCGCGTCTTCCTGGGCCAGGGTCGCGGTCGCGAGAGCGGCGAGCCCGAGCAGGACGGTGGTGGCACGAGCAGGGTCAAATGAACACGACATACGAGAGCTCACAATGGGTTCGGAAGCGGGGCGGATTCGGGGCGCCCCGGGAGCACCCCGTTTAAGGAACCGGCGAGGCGATTACGAGCACTCAGCGGCGCACGCTCCAGGAAACCGCCCCCGCGTGTCGAGCGGCAAGCCCTCGGAGCCGCCGACAGCTATCGGGCGGTGCGAGCCGTCACCCCCTTCCCTTGCAGGGGCCCGCGAGCCCCGCTAGCCTCGCTCGGGATGTCGACCCCCACGAATGCGGAACTCGTCGCGCGCTGGAAGGCTGAACCGGCGCCGCTGCTGCCCCTGCTCCACGCGTTCCACGACCGCGACGGGCACCTGAGCGACGAGGCGCTGCGCGAGGTGAGTGCGGCGCTGCGCATGCCCCTGGCGGACCTGTTCGGCACCGTCAGCTTCTACCACCACTTCGCGCGCTTCCCGCCCGGCGCGAGTGCGCCGCGCGTGTGCACCGGGCCGGTGTGCCGTCTGCTCGGCGGCGAGGAGTTGCTCGACGCCATGCGCAAGCACGGCGCCACGCCCATGGCCTGCGCCGGTCGCTGCGACGAGCCGGTGCCCGTGCTCACGGCCCACGACGTGCACGTGGGCCTGGCAGCCGACGCGCTGGAGAGACGCCCGTCACCCTTGCCCGTGCCCAACCCGGGCGGACTGCCCGAGTGCGTGTTCGAGTCGATCCGGGAGCCGGGGCGGGCCACGCTGGATGGCTATCGCCGCAGCGGCGGGTACGAGGCCCTCAGCGCGGCGCTCGGCGGTTCGCCCGACGCGGTGATCGACGCGCTGAAGGACAGCGGACTGGCCGGACGCGGCGGCGCGGGCTTCCCCACCGGCGTGAAGTGGCGCGCCGTGGCCGACGAGACCCGCGGGCCCAAGACCATCGTGTGCAACGCCGACGAAGGCGAACCGGGCTGCTTCAAGGACCGTGTGCTGATGGACCACGATCCGCACGCCGTGCTGGAAGGCATGGCGCTCGCAGGGTTCGCCACCGGAGCCGCGACCGGCTTCATCTACCTGCGCTACGAGTACCCCGAGACCCACGCGATCCTGGAGCGGGCCATCGCCGAGGCCGAGGCCGCCGGCATGCTGGGCGACGCCATCGGCGGCACGACCTTCGCCTTCCGCATCCACGTGCGGCGCGGCGCCGGCGCGTACATCTGCGGCGAAGAGGGTTCGCTGCTCAACAGCCTGGAGGGCAAGCACCCCTTCCCGCGCGAGCGCCCGCCGTTCCCGGTCAGCCACGGCTACGACGACCTGCCCACGGTCGTGAACAACGTGGAGACGCTGGCCTCCGTGCCTCCGATCGTGCGCCGCGGCGGCGACTGGTACCGCGGCCTGGGACTGGGTGACCACGCGGGCACCAAGCTGATCAGCCTGTCGGGCGACATCGAACGTCCGGGCAACTACGAGGTGCCCATCGGCCTGCCGCTGCGCACGCTGCTGCACGACTGGGCCGGAGGCGCGCCGGGCGGTCGCCTGATCCAGGCCGTCACCATGGCGGGCATCTCGGGCGGCTTCCTGGCAGGCGACGACCTCGAGGTGACGCTCGACGAACCGAGCGTGCGCGCGGCCCACTCGATGCTCGGCGCGGGCGGCATCATGGTCTTCGACGACACCCGCGACATGGTCGCGGTGGCGCACTCGTGCATGGAGTTCTTCGCCCACGAGTCGTGCGGCAAGTGCTTCCCCTGTCGCATCGGCACTCAGCGGCTCACGGAGCGGCTGGCCACGGCGGCCGGCGCGGCGGGTCCGGCGCAACTGGGCGACTGGCGCGCCGAGGTCGAGGACATCGGCGCAGTGATGAAGGCCACCAGCGCCTGCGGCCTCGGGATGGCCGCCCCGCTGGTGACCGAGAGCCTGCTGCGCTACTGGCCCGAGCGGGTGGCGGCCCACGTGGCATCCCGCGCGACCTGAGCGCCGCGCGACGCGCCCTGCGTGGATCTGCCCGCGCACTTCGACCCGGGCGCGGAGCGGAGGCCTGCGCCGACGACCTCAAAGCGGCCCCAAAGAAGTCTCGCTCGGCGCGGCAGCTGCGTAGAATGACCTGCCCGGACGTCGTGTCCCCATGCTGGTGACCCCATGAGCGTGATCGAAGACCGCACCACCGCCGAACTGCAGATCGACGGCGAGACCGTCGTCTTCTCGCCGGTCGAGACGCTCCTCGCGGTCGCGCGCCGTCACAGGCGCGAGGTGCCCACTCTGTGCTACGACCCGCGCCTCGATCCGTTCGGCGGCTGCCGCCTGTGCGTGGTCGAACTCGAGGGCGTGCGCAACCCTGTGGCCTCGTGTGCCCGTGCAGCAGAACCGGGCATGGTCGTGCGCACCCACGGCGAGGCCCTCGACAAGCACCGCAAGACGCTGCTGGAGATGGTCTGCTCGGAGAACCGCCAGATCGACGTGGAGCCGCTCAGCGGCTACGCGAGCCAGGAGCTGGCCGAGCTCGCCGACCGCTACCAGGCGCGCACCGGCCGCTTCCAGGGTCGGCAGTCCGGCAAGAGCAAGCAGGACGACGACAACCCGTTCATCCTGCGCGACTACGACCAGTGCATCTCCTGCTACCGCTGCGTACGCGTGTGCGCCGAGCAGGAGGGCGACTACGCGATCAGCGTCAAGAACCGCGGCTTCGACACCCAGATCACGGTGGAGTTCGACGGCCTGCTCAAGGACTCGTCGTGCACCTTCTGCGGTCAGTGCGTTCAGACCTGCCCCACCGGCGCCCTGGCCGACCGAAAGGCGCTGCGCGCCGTCGACCTCCCGGGCGAGGTCGTGAAGACCCGCACGATCTGCACCTACTGCGGCGTGGGCTGCTCGGTCGACGCGCTCACCAAGGGCGACAAGCTGGTGGGCATCCAACCCGCCATGGATGGCCCGGCCAACCAGGGCGCGCTGTGCATCAAGGGCCAGTACGCGTTCGACTTCGTGCAGCACGAAGATCGGCTCAGCACGCCGCTGATGCGCGGCGACGACGGCGAGTTGCACCCGGCGAGCTGGGACGACGCCCTCGATCGTGCGGCCCAGGGCTTCCTCGATGCGCGCGACAAGCACGGCCGCCACAGCGTCTATGCCGTCGCCTCGGGGCGCGCCCCCCACGAAGCGGCGTACACCACGCAGCGCTTCATCCGCGCCGGCTTCTGGACCAACCACATCGACAACTGTAGCCGTGCCTGACACGCACCGACGGTCGCCGGTCTGGCGGCCACCATCGGACGCGGCGCCATGTCGAACCCGCTGGAAGACATGTCGAAGCCCGATGTCATCTTCTGCATCGGCACCAACATGACCGAGTGCCACCCGGTGGCCGCCACCGGGATCAAGAAGGCCGTCGCTCGCGGCGCCAAGCTGATCGTGGCCGACCCGCGACGCATCCCGCTGGCCGACATGAGCGATGTGTTCCTGCCCCTGCGCGTGGGCAGCGACACGGCGCTGCTGGGCGGCATGGCCCATGTCATCGCCCGGGACGGGTTGATGGACGAGTCGTTCGTCGCCGAGCGCACCACCGGAGTGCCCGAGTTCCTCGAGCACATCAAGCAGATGACGCCCGAGTGGGCCGAGAGCATCACCGGCGTCCCCGCCGCCGACATCGAGCAGGCGGCACGCTGGTACGCGCAGGCCGACCGCGGCGCGATCTACTACACGCTCGGCATCACCGAGCACATCTGCGGCGTCGACAACGTGCAGAGCCTGTCCAACCTGGCCCTGATGACCGGCAACATCGGGCGAGAAGGCACCGGCATCAACCCGATGCGCGGCCAGAACAACATCCAGGGCGCCGGCGATGCGGGCGCGCTGCCCAACAACTACCCCGGCTTCCAATCCGTCATCGATCCGGCGAACCAGGCCAAGTTCGAGCAGGCCTACGGCCACGCCGTCGATCTCGAGAAGGGCATGACCAAGGTCACGGCGCTCGAGCTGTGCGGCGACAAGATCCGCGCCATGCTGATCGACGGTGAGAACACGGTCGTGACCGACCCCGATCGGCAGCACTGCGAACACGCGCTGCGCAGCCTCGATCACCTGGTGGTGATCGACCTGTTCCTGACCGAGACGGCCGCGTTGGCCGACGTGGTCTTCCCGGCCACGGCCTGGGCCGAGACGGACGGGGTGTGCACCAACACCGAGCGACGGGTGCAACGCCTGCGCGCTGCGGTGCCGCCCCCGGGCGAGGCCAAGCCCGATTGGTGGATCGTGTCGCAGATCGCGAAGCGCTGCGGCATCCCGGGCTTCGAGTACGAGTCGGCCAAGGACGTCTTCAACGAACTGTGCAGCCTGAGCCCCTTGTACGCCGGACTGGACTGGGACCTGATCGACGAAGGCCGGCACCACTGGCCGGTGCCCTACAAGGGCCACCCCGGTACGCCGATCCTGCACCAGGACGAGTTCGAGAACGGCCGCGGCGTCTTCAAGTTGATCGACTACCGCGACCCGGCCGAGACGGTGGACGACCAGTTCCCCGTGTGGCTCACGACCGGTCGGCGCCTGCAGTCGTACCACTCGCGCACCCAGACCGGACGCTCGGCGGGCATCGACTACCTGCTCGCCGAGGAGAGCCTCGAGACCCACCCGGACGACGTGGCCGCCTGGGGCATGGCCGACGGCGACTGGTGCACCATGAGCAGCGCCCGCGGCTCGGTGCGCATCAAGATCAAGGCCACCAACCGCTCCCCACGCGGCACGGTGTTCTGCAGCTTCTCGTTCAACGACGTGCCGGTGAACATCCTCACCGGCTCGGGCTACGACCCCGTCACCCAGACGGCCGAGTTGAAGGTCTGCCCGGTGCGCATCGAACCGATCCGCGATGGGGTCACGGCGCCCTCATGAGGCAGGGTCATCCCGACGCGGGGCTAGCCCCCGTCGACGTAGCCGATGCTGCGCAGGGCCTGGAGCCACTCGATGTCCACGCCCGTGACGGGGTTGGCTGCACGTCGCGCGGCGCTCCAACCCAGTGACGCATTCATCATCTCGCGCAGGCGTTCGTAGGTCTCGCCTGTCAGGCGCTGGGGTCGCTGGGCGCCGGGGTCGCTGCGCAGGTCGTAGAGCTCCTCTTCGGGCGGAGCGCCCTGCTCGACCGCTGCGCGCCAGATCAGCAGCGCGTCCTCGGTGCGCACAGCGGTCACGAAGCGACTGAGCAGCTCCTGCGCCCCGTCCTGCACCAGACCCTGATTGGTCTCGGTGAAGGCGAAGGGCTCGGGGCGACCGGGCATCAGGGACGGGCGCACGTCATCGCGCTCGTAGGGCA
Source organism: Planctomycetota bacterium (assembly GCA_029259695.1). GTDB lineage: Bacteria > Planctomycetota > B15-G4 > B15-G4 > B15-G4 > OFTM49. Next base: position 18,307 of record JAJDEQ010000140.1, on the reverse strand, counting down.
CGTCGAGCAGCTCGAGCACCGTCGCGAACAGGCCGGCGGTGCTGACCACGCCGGGCACGCGCCGCGCTGCCCCCAGGCGACCAGCCGGGTCGAAGACGATCAACGGCACGCGCACCGTCTCGTCGAACAGCTCGGTGCCGTGACCGATCATGCCGTGCTCGAAGAACTCCTCGCCGTGATCGGCGGTGATCACGAAGGCCGTCTCGTCGGCGAGTCCGAGCTGCTCGAGTTCGTCCAGCAGCGCACCGATGCGTTCGTCGAGGTAGGCGATCTCGCCCAGGTAGCGCTGGACACAGATGCGCACGTCGGGATCGTCGGGCGACACCGGAACGCCGTGGCGCAGAGCGTCCTTCAAGCGGTTGAGGGCTCCCGACGCGTCGACCCCGGCCAGCTCCGGCGCCACGTACCGATCGCGCCATGCGCCCGGAGCCAGGTAGGGATAGTGCGGGTCCATCAGGTGCAACCACATCAGCATCTGCTGACCGGCGTGGGTGCGCAGGTGAGCCTTGGCGAGGTGCAACACCTGCTCGGCGTTGGCGTGATGGGGTTCGCCGAAGGTGGAGAAGCCCCGGGCGTAACCGCCCTCGATGGTGAGCAGGTTGTTGGCCACCAGGGCCGCGGTCACGATGCCGTGCTCCCGGGCCCGCTCGGCGAACGTGGGCGTGTCGGGCGGCACCAGCGACCGGCCGGTCTGCACCACGCCGTGCGCCGAGGGCGGCAGTCCGGTGAGCAGCGTGACCGTGCTGGGCAGCGTCCACGAGCTGGACGAGATGGCGTTGTCGAACACCACCGAGCGCTCGGCCAGGCGATCGAGGTTGGGAGTCAGGCCCGGCACCACACCGCCCCACAGGGCCAGGAAGTCGGCGCGCAGGGTCTCGATGTGCAGCACGATCACGTTGGGACGCGCCGGCGACGATGCTCGCCGGGTGACGGCCGTCGCGGTCTCGATGCGCGGGTCGGCGATCCCGGCACGCAGTCGTTCGGCCAGGAAGTCCACCTGCACCGGAGCATAGGAGACGGGGTCGACCACCGACCGGGTGCTCCACGCAGGCTGCCAGGACTGGCGCGAGACACTCAGCGTCAGGACTCGCGCGTGACCCACGTGCGCTTCGAGGGGCAACTCGAAGTCGCGCCACACGGTCCCGAAGTCCAACTCGCCGAGGGGGGCGCCGTCGACGCGCAGGACGAGGCGCCCGCGGGCATCGGCCGGCACCCGTTCATCGAGCGCGACGGCCGCGCGCAGCACGCTGCCCGGCTCCACGTCCACCACGAAGGTCGCCACATGCTCCTCGAGCAGCGCCAGCGCCGGGCGCGCCTCGTGACCACGGAAGTTGGCCATGGCCTCCTGGGGACAGACATCGATCACGCCCTCGCTGCCATCGGCATCGCGACGCAAGGCGAAGCGCTGCCGTTCACCCGGCTCGCACGACACCACGCGACCCAGCAGTCGCTGCACGCGGGCGAAGACCAGCGGCGCCTGTTCCCAGGCAACGCTGCGGCGCGGTTCATCCAGGTGCGGGTCGATCAACGCCACGGCGGATCGTTTCGGAGCCTGCCCCTGGGAGATGACCTCGATGCGCAACTCACGGGCACCGTCGGGCAACGGCAGCGTGAGGCGGGTGGCCGGCCCCTCGCGCCAGGGGCCCTTCACATCCGAGTGGCCCTGCGGGTAGGCGGGCAGCTGCACGTGCGTCACGAGCGGGTCCGGGCGCGCCGACGCCACGGCTGGAGCAGAGTCGGCGCCTGCGTCAGCCGCGGGGCCGGGTTCCCCCGTGTTCGCCCCGACGACGGTCACGCGCAGCATGCACGGCGTCTCGTCTCGATCGTTGCCCGGATTGAGCCGGGCCACATCCGTCGCGAACGTGCTCCCCGGCGGTGCGTCGACTCGCCAGAGCATGCTGCCGTCCCGTCGCAAGGGCACGGCAAGTCCGGGACGTTCGAGGTTCTCCTCGTGGTAGTTCAGGAACACCTGCGGCCGCGCGCGCTGGACCGCCCCCTTCGGGAACTCCACCTGCTCGCCTTCGAGCAACAAGTGGCGTCGTCCACCCACGGACAACTCGGCTGCTCGACCTGCATGCGCTCGAGCCGGACCGTCGCTGCAAGCGACCGTCCATGCCAACAAGCACCCCAGGCCCCAGCGCAGCGCCACGGTCTGCGCTGAGCGCCCGCCGGCCCACGAGCCCCCGCGGAGCCAGGCGACACGCCCTGCCGAGGCCGCGGTCCACGCGGAGACCGCCGCGCCGTGGGGTGCGGCGCGGAGGGAAGGCCGCAGGCGGATCGGGGGGGACGGCTTCAAGGCAGGCTCGGACGGATGATAACGGCTGATCGTCGCCTGGGCGTGACGGCGGTCGTGTCGGAATCCGGGAGCACTCAACACCGCGCCCGTCTAATGTCGACACATTTCCGAAGCCCGCGATAGAATCGCCCTGAAGCCCCGAGTCCAGCCCGAGGTCCCGACACCGCCGGACTGCACTACTTCAGGGCCCTCCCGTCCTCCGCAGAAGTCGCTTGGCACTCCTCCCCCGCCTCGTCGTCGTACGCCTGCACTCCGTCCCGCCGCAGCCCATCGCGCGCCCCGGTCACAACGGCCGGCAGCGCGGTCGTTGCTCAGGCTGGGCCGTGGTGTGCCTGCTGCTGGCCCTGGCTGCGCCGAGCGCCGCTGCCCAGGTGCCCGGCGCACCGCTGTCACCCGCACCCGGTGCGGTCGGCAAGCCCGCAGGCACCGCCACCCCGAGTGGCACCGAAGAGAACGTCGGCAGCCGCCGGGGCCCGGCACTCGAACCCCAGCAGCCGTTCCGGCCCAACGTCCTGTTGGTCGTGGCCGACGACATGGGCACCGACGTGGTCGGCGCCTACGCCGAGGGCGGTGACCTGCCGGCCACGCCCAGGATGGATGCACTGGCCGACGAAGGCGTGTTGTTCCGCAACGCGTGGGCCGCGCCGAACTGTTCGCCCTCGCGCGCGATGCTGCTCACCGGACGACACGGTTTCCGCACCGGCATCGGAACGGTCGTGGACCAGAAGTTGCAGCTGGGACAGACACTGTCGGGACTGCCGCTGGCCGAGATCACGTTGCCGGAGATGCTCAGCGCGGGAACGCGCGGCGCGTACCGCAGCGGCCTGATCGGCAAGTGGCACCTGGGCGCGGACGCCCTGCTGGGCGGCATGCTCGCGCCCAACCTCGCCGGCTTCGACCACTTCGCCGGTGGCCTGACGAACTTCGAGACACCCGAGACCTACTTCGGCTGGACGCGCATCGTGAACGGCGAGGAAGGCCCGTCGCACCAGTACGCCACGAGCGCCGCGGTGAACGACGCCCTGGAATTCATCGACACCAGCGCCGAGCCGTGGTTCTGCCAGGTCTCCTTCCACGCCCCGCACTTCCCGTTCCACGACCCGCCCGCCGCGCTGCACAACCAGGACCTGTCGACCCCGTCGGCGGTCAGGCAGTACCGCGCCATGATCGAGGCACTCGACACCGAGCTGGGCCGCCTGCTCGACGCCTTGCCGGAGCCGGTCCGAGCGCGCACGACGGTGCTCGTGATCGGGGACAACGGCACGCCGGGCAACGTGATCGTCGCGCCCCAGGACCCGGCCAAGGGCAAGGGCACGCTGTTCGAGGGCGGCGTGCGCGTGCCGTTGATCGCCTCGGGTTGGGGCGTCAGCTCACCGGGCCGAGAGTCGAACGAACTCGTGAGCGCCGTGGATCTGTTCCCGACCATTGCCGGATTGGCCGGCGTGGACCTCGGCGACGTGATGGGCACCACGACACTCGACGGAGTGGACCTGGGACCTGTGCTGGCCGATCCCGTCGCCGCGGGCGACCGCAGTCACCTGTTCGCCGAGATCTTCAACCCCACAGGCGTGCCCGCCTCGCCCTTCCCCTCCATCTGTCAGTCGCTCGGGCCGGTGTGCCAGACCGACATCGGCTTCGCCGGCCCCGGGAGCGCGACACTCACGATCTGCGGCGATGAGCTCTGGGGCGGGCACACGGCCGAACTCGTGGTCACCAACGGAGTGCCCAACGCGGCCGCGTTCATCTTCCTGGCCTTCGACTCCGTGCCGACGCCGTTCATGGGCGGGACGCTGGCGGCGTCTCCGTCGATCGACATCGTGCCCGTCACCCTGGATCCGGGTGGCGGCCTCACGACCTCGATCATCGGCGGAGTGGGTCTCGGCACCATGACCTTCCAGGTGGCCATCACCGACGCCGGTCAGCCCCAGGGCTTCGCGCTCACCAACGCCGTCGAGGCTGAACAACACCCGGCGGACCTCAAGGCCATCGGCGACGGACGCTGGAAACTGGCGCTCAACGTGTACACCTGCGAGGCGCGCTTCCACGATCTCTCGACGGACCCCAGCGAGTCGATCGACCTGCTCCTGAGCCCGTTGAACAGCGAGCAACAGACGGCCTACGACGAGCTGACCGGCGCCATGGATGCGCTGGTCAACTCGCCCTGACGGGGCCGGTCCCGCACCGCGTCGCGCGGCGCTGCGGCGCACATCACGAACCACGCCGGCGTGACCCCTGGAGCAGATGTCGGCGCGGGCTCCCGTCGGCCGTTGTCGCCCGGCGCGAAATCGCTCCAGCCCCCGGACCCATCGCGCCGATCTACGGCCTTTCCCGTCACGCGAGCAGGGCTCGGAACTCAGGGCTCACGCGCGACGGCACCCACGCACAAGGCTCGAAGGACCACCCGCATGAGACTCTTCCATCCCCGCACCATCGCGCTCGGCATCTGCATCTCGATCTTCGCATCCGCGGGCAGTCTGCAGGCGCAGGTCGACCCCACCATCGCCAGCGTGTCCACGACCGTGGCCGGCCTGTTCGAGCAGCTCTCGCTCACCGGCACCGACTTCGTGGGCCCCAAGCCGAAGGTGTGGCTGCAGCAGGACGGCGAGAAGAAGAAGTTCGCCCTGAAGGTGCTGACGGTCAACGAGGCCGGCACCGAGCTCACCGCCGAGGTGCGCAAGGGACTGCCCGGTGAGTTCGGCCTGTTCGTCCAGAACAAGGGCAAGGGCACCACGCCCGTCCAGGCGCCGACCATGCTCACGCTGGTGCCTCCCACGCTCACCGGCATCAACCCGTCCATGGCCCCGGTCGGCACCGTGGTCACGCTCGAGGGCGACAACCTCGGGAGCAAGAAGCTCAAGCTGAAGATCGGCGGCAAGAAGGCCAAGCCGAAATTCGGCCCCAGCGTGGGAGACGGCGGCAACAGCTGGACGGTCGTCGTGCCCAAGAGCCTGGCCAACGGCCTGTGGGCCGCGGAGATCGCGAGCAAGCTCGGCGCGACCACGCTGCCCGAGGCACTCATCGCCACCGGCAGCACCAAGAAGATCGGCAAGCCGGCGTTGCAGGCCACCGCCAACGGCTCCAGCTTCACGGTGAAGGGCAAGACGCTCGGCGCTCAGACGGTGGCCGGCAACATCCAGGTCAACGCCAGCGTCGGCAACAACCCCAACCGTGCCGTGGTGATGACGATCCCGTTCGACATCGCGACCGACCAGGCACCGCAGAGCTTCACCGTCGCCGACTTCGGCACGTCCCTCTCGTACACCGAGAACACGGTCGTCAGTCTCAACCCGCCGGTGATCGACAACAAGATCTGGATGGGGCTCGCCCAGCCCTGGAGCATCACCGTGAATGCCTCCAGTGGCGGGCAGGTCGCGCTGACCTTCGAGGGTACACTCGACGGCAGCGGTGAACCCGACACCCAGATCAGCGGCACCGCGGTCATCGCCCCCACCGACGAGAATCCATGAGCCACCCACGGCACGCCGAAGCTCACGTCAGCTTGCGGGGCCCCGGCGCGCCGCGCTCGAACCGCGATCGCTCCGACCGGTGAACGCCCCCAGCCTGGCTCGGGGCGCGCTCGGCTACGCGCTGCTCATCGCCGCGGTGGCCGGGCTCTGGGATCGACCGCAGTGGTTGCTCGGTGCCATGTTGGTGATGTCGGCCGGGGCGCTGCTGGTGATGCGCACCCGGCGACACGTCGTGCTCTACGTGGTCGGGACCGTGCTGGGGCCCTTGGGCGAGTCGATCGCCATCCGCTCGGGGGCCTGGAGCTACAGCAGCGTCGACTCGCTGTTCCCGATCTGGCTCCCGCCGGCCTGGGGGCTGGCCGCCGTGATGCTGGTGGAGATCGCCAACGGCCTGGGGCCCAAGCCGGACTGAGCGCACGGGGCGTCGGGTTCCGCCCAGTCGGTCTCCCGACAGCCGCGGCATCAGCCATCAGCCATCAGCCATCAGCCATCAGCCATCAGCCATCAGCCATCGGCCATCGGCCATCAGCCACCGGCATCCGCTCATCGGCTGCCGCGCGTCGGCCTGGGCCCGACCGACGTCAGCCCGTTGGGGTCGAGGCCACCGCTTGGCGCGAGCGCTCGATGGCCTCGCGAGGCGTGCGCTTCAGGTCCCAGGTGACGCCGACCTTGGCGAGGGACCAGACCAGCCACTTGGTGGGATCGAAGTGGTAGGCCTTCACGCCGTTGCGGTAGTCGGCCTGAAAGCGGTGATGGAAGTTGTGGTAGCCCTCGCCCAGGCTGATCAGCGCGGTCAACACGCTGTCGCGTGCCGTGGTCTCGCGGCTGTAGGGGCGACTGCCGACGCAGTGGGCGAACGAGTTCACCGAGAACGTGGCGTGCCATTGCACGACGAGGCGCAGGATGCCGGCCACCAACACACCGCCGATTGCATCGCCCCACGCAGCAGCGATGACACCCGGAATCGCCGCGGCGAAGAGGAACGCCAGCGCGACGAAGTGACGGTGCTGGAACGCCACGAGCGGATCCGCCGCGAGGTCCTGCACGCCCGACTGGTCTTCCTGGCCGGGACGGTTCACGAACACCCACCCGAGGTGCGCCCACCAGAAGCCGCGTCGGATGTTGTAGGGATCGAGCTCTTCGTCGCAGTGCGCGTGGTGCACGCGATGGTCAGCCGCCCAGCGCAGGGCCGAGTTCTGGACCGCACCGGCTCCGAAGCACAGGTACGCGAGGCGCAACGGCCAGGCCGCCCGGTAGCTCTTGTGCGCGAACAGTCGGTGGTAGCCGCCGGTGATCGCCATGCCGCACGCGAGGTACCAACACGCAGCGAGGACCAACGTCGCGGGCGAGAAGTGCACCGTCGCCATGTAGACCACTGCCAGCACCGCGAGCAGGTGGGCGACGGCGATGAAGGCGATGTTGATCCAGTTCAACTGCGAGCGCGACGTGGCACGCTCCGTCGAATCCAGAGGCGGCATGGCAGGCATGGGCGCAGCCCTCGGAGGCCGGTGGAATCGCGGTCTCAGCGGGGCCACGGGCCGGTGGGGCAGGCCACGCTCCGCTGATGGGGACCGTGGATTGTGACCTAGCCTCCGGACACGATCCATGACGTTCTCTTCACGCCGGAGTCCGTTGTACGCCCCCTCGCCGGCCCCCGCCGCGCAAGTCAACCACGGCGGGCAGCTCCCAACCCCGGGCCCGCCGTGGGCGACCCGGCCCTGACGGCTTCCACGTGGCCGCAGGTGCCCTGGAGCCCCGGCGCGGGCCTCGAGGGAGGATGGCTCGATGCGGGGCGCTGAAGGCCGGTTGCAGGCCCTTCCTCGCCCCGCCACCATGGCCCCATGGACCCGGCCGATTACCTCACCGACGTGACGCGCCAGCTACGCAAGTACCGGGAGCTGGCTGACGCCGCCCTGGCCCAGGTGTCGGATGGCGACTTCGCCCGGGCCATGCAGCGCGACTCCAACACGATCGCGATCATCGTCAAGCACCTCGCCGGGAACATGCGTTCCCGCTGGACCGACTTCCTCGCCACCGATGGCGAGAAGCCCGACCGCGCCCGAGACACCGAGTTCATCCTCGAGCGCTGCGACGACCGCGTCACTCTGGGGCAGGCCTGGGACGCCGGCTGGCGCACATGCCTGGACGCGATCGACGCGCTGCAACCCGACGACCTCGGGCGCACGGTGACGATCCGCGGCGAAGCGCACACCGTGCTCCAGGCGATCCAGCGACAGCTCACCCACTACGCCTACCACGTCGGACAGATCGTGCAGCTCGCACGACACTTCGCCGGCCCGAGCTGGCGTTCCCTGAGCATCCCCAAGGGACGCTCCGACGAGTGGGAAGTGTCCAAGGACGGATCGACGTATCGCCCGTGATGCGATCGCCGTCCCCCACCATCGCCCTGCTCGCCGCAGGCCTGCTCGCCGCGCTTCCGTGCGCGCACACGGTCACAGCCCAGCAAGGTGATCGCGCCGGAGAGTCGCAGCCCGCGCTGCCGCCGGAACTGCGCGTGCCCCCGGCCCCGGTGCTCTCGCCGGACGAGCAGTGGGCGACGCTGCGCGTTCCCGACGGACTGGTCGTGGAACTCGTGGCCGCCGAACCCCTGGTCAACGACCCGGTTGCCGTTGCCTTCGACGCGCTGGGTCGCCTGTGGGTCGTGGAGATGACGGGCTACATGCCCGACGTGAACGGCGAGGGCGAACGCAGCCCCGTCGGTGCGGTGGCGGTCCTGAGCGACACCGATGACGACGGACGCATGGACCAACGCGTCGACTTCCTCAGCGGCCTGGTGCTGCCCCGCGCGGTGGTGCCGACCCGCGACGGCGCACTCGTCATCGCGCCGCCCGACCTGCTCTTCTGCCGCGACCTGGATGGCGACGGTCGCGCCGATGAACGCATCGTGGTGGACACCGGTCTGGCCGGACTGGTCAGCCCCGAGCACGCGCCCAACGCCCTGCTGCCCACCTTGGACAACACCATCGCCTGCGCCAACCTCGGCCGGCGCTACCGCTTCGTCGACGCTGCCTGGGCGCACGAGCGTGTCCCCGCAGGCGGGCAGTGGGGCCTGACCCAGGACGACGACGGGCGCCTGTACTTCAACACGAACTCCGATCCGCTGCGGGCCGACCTCGTGCCCTCGTTCTACTCCCTGCGCAACCCACACCACGGGCCCATCGCGGGCGTGAACGTGGGACTGGCCTTGGATCACGCCGTCCACCCGGCGCGCATGACTCCGGGAGTGAACCGTGGCTACCGCCCGGAGACGCTGCGCGACGACTTCACGCTGCGCACGGTCACCGCAGCCTGCGGCCCCTGGATCCACCGCGGCACCGGCCTGGGCCAGGCCTACCGCGGCAGTGCCTTCGTGTGCGAGCCCGCGGCCAACGTCGTCCAGCGATTCGAACTGAGCGTGACCGCCGCCGGCGGTTTGCAGGCACTCAACCCCCATGGCGAGCTGGACTTCCTGACGTCCACCGACGAGCGCTTCCGGCCGGTGAACCTCACCGACGGACCGGACGGCGCGCTCTACGTCGTCGACATGTACCGCGGGATCCTGCAGCACCGGATCTTCATGACGAGCTGGCTGCGCACCCAGGTGCTCGAGCGCGGCCTCGATCGGCCGGTGGGCCTGGGTCGCATCTGGCGCGTGCGCGCAGAGCAGCCGCCCGGATCGGTACGCCGGGGCGGCTCGTTGCCGACGACCGAACCCGAGCAACTCGTAGGCCTGCTGTCGCACGCCGAGGGCTGGTGGCGTGACCGCGCGCAACAGACGCTGGTGGAGAGCTGGTTCGAGGTTCCCCAGGTGGTCGAGTCGGTGCGCGAGCACCTGGCCTCGACGCCCTCCGCGCTGGGCCGGCTCCACGCCTTGTGGACTCTCGCCGGCATCGGAGGGCTCGACGCGGACACGGTGCAGGCGGCCCTGGGCGACTCCGACCCGCGGGTGCAACGAGCGGCGGTGCGCCTGTCGGAGCGCTACCTGCTCGTGCGCCGCTCGTTGGTGCCGTTGCTGCTGGCCTGCGCCCGCCGCGGAGATCCAGCCCTCCGGCACCAGGTCCTGCTCTCGCTGGGCGCGGCGGACACCGAGGAGACCAACGGCGCGTTGCACGCCTTGCTGACCGAGGACGCCGACTCACCGGAGGCGCGCTCGGCCGTGATCAGCGGCCTCTATCAACGCGAGTTTCCGTTCCTGGAGCGCCTGCTGGACGACCCCCGCTGGCGCGAACCACTCGCCGGTCGCGAGAAGCTGCTCACGCTGCTCGCCCGCTGCGTGACGCGCGAGGGCCGCACCGATCGCATCGAGCAGATGCTGGCCCTCGCAACGGACCGCGCGCGCACGGCCCCATACCAATCCGCGGCACTGCTCGGCGGTCTGCTCTCAGGACGCGGGATGCAAGCCGACGGGAGCCCGAGTCGCATCGCCCTCGCCGTCGAACCCGCGGCCGCGCGCGCCTTGCGGGACTGGCCCGCCGAACACGACGCCGCGGCGCTGGCTGCCGAGGTGCACGCCGCGCTGGCCTGGCCCGGTCACCCCGATCCGGTGACCAGCGTGTTCGTCGCACCGCTGAGTGCGGAGCAGCACGAGCTGTTCGCGCGCGGCCGCGAGCTCTACACGCTGGCCTGCGCCACGTGTCACCAGGCATCAGGCCGCGGCGAGCCGGGCAAGGCGCCCCGGCTCACCGGGTCGGCGTGGGTCCTGGGCGATCCCGGGCCATTGCTGCGCATCCTGCTGCACGGTCTCGAGGGACCACTCGAGGTGGACGGCCGCATCTGGGACCAGGACATGCCCGGACTCGGTGGCGGCCTGGATGCCGAGATCGCCGCCGTGGCCACCTACATCCGCCGGGAGTGGGGCCATGGCGCCGCCCCCGTGGACACCCGACAGGTGGCCGAAGTGCGAGCGGCCACGGCCGAGCGCGAGGAACCGTGGACGGTCGCCGAGCTGGAGTCGCCGTCGTCATCGCGCTGACCGGCTCGGCTCCGTGCCGGGGCGGCGACCGCCGGGGTCAATCGGGCACGCGCACCAGTTGCTCGAACGAGCGCAACTGCAACGCGCTGCCCCCGTCGGGGACGAGCACGATGTCGAAGCGGCCGCTCGTGGCCGCATCCGCCGAAGTGAGCTCGGCCATCCGTCGCCCGTCGAGATCCCATGCCGCCCGCGGCCCGTAGACGTAGCAGGTCACCTCGCGCCACTCGCCGCTGTCGATCCGCAGCGTCAGGTACCAGCCGTTGTCCACGCCTCCCGGCCGTAGGCCGACCTCGGGAGCCGGCCGTCCTCCGGTCAGCTCGTCCACAGTACGCAGCCTCACGTCCAGGCGACCGTGCCCGCGCACACTCCATCGCAACGCACCATCTTCCAACTCCCCGCGCCGCGTCAGTCGACCGCGTCCCGCTCCCGCTCCCCGCAGGATGTACGTGCCCGCTTCGGCAGGACGCCACACTGCCCGGCTGGAGGGCACGAGTTCTCCGGGAAGCCAACGATGGCGTCCGAGTTCGCGCATCCGCGGGTTGCGCCAGCGCACGCGCGTGTCGTCGCCGCTGTGCACCTGCAGCCCGATCAGGCCCTCGAGGTCCAGGCCGTCCAGGTAGTCGGCCGTGGGCACACCGTTGACCCAGACCTTGATCGACGGCCCCACGCACTCGATCCGGTAGCGGTTCCAGTCTCCGTGGCGATAGGCGGCCCGTGCGGGCTCGTCGTCCGCGAGGTCATCGAGCCAACCGCGACGGGCTTCGTCGTAGAGACCACCGGACCAGCGCCGCTCGCTGGGGTCGATCTCCACCTGGTAACCGAACAGCCGGCCGGTGTCGGGCTGCACGTGACTCCTGATCTGGATGCCCGAGTTGCCCGGCAGCTCGGTGCGCACGTCGACCTCGAGGATCATGTCGCCGAAGGTGCGTTCGGTGACCAGGAAGCTCTGACCGCCCCCGTCCACTTCTCCCAGGATCGTGTCGCCCTCGCCGACGTAGCGCGCGTCGCCGAGAGCCTGCCAGCCGATCAGTTCCTCGCTCGTATCGAGTGGGCGATCCAGTTCGACCTGCGGCTCGAGCGACCGGATGCGAATCGACCGGAACCAGACCTCGTCGCCGTGATCCTGCAGGACGATGTGGCCTGCGCCCGACGCGAAGGCGCCTATGTCGGCGAACTTGCTCGCTGCCAGTCGGCGCTCCCACTCATCACTGCCCACGTCGGCCACGACGACGCGCTCGCCGTCGAGCCAGTGCTCGAGTCGTGTGCCGCGCGCCACGATGCGTGTGCGCCGGAAGCCGGGCGACGGGGCCTCCACCCTGGTGGCCGGGGGGTACAGGTCGTAGAGCGCACCGGCGGACGTCTCCGGGCGCTTGCCGTCGGGGTGCAGCCGGTCGTCGAGCACCTGGAACTCGGGCGCGACCACCGGCGCACCGTCGGCGGGCGCGGGCGCGCGGTACTTCACGCCGCTGTTGCCACCGGCCGCGACGCGCCACTCGAGCTCCAGTTCGAAGTCCCCGTGGGTGTCGGCGGTCAACAGGTCGCCACCGCGCCCGCCGGACGCCAGACGCAGGCAGCCCCCGGTCACCGTCCAACCTTCACCGACCGTTCCGGCGGCGCCACGCCAACCATCCAGACTCTCGCCGTCGAAGAGCAGGCGCCAACCCGCCACCCGCTCCAGGGAGTCGAGTCGATTGGCCCCGCTGCCTCCATCCGCCACGTGCCCGGTCGCGGCCCACACGGTGCCGCGGACCACGAGTTCCCGGAACTGCGGGTCGGCGTGAGAGACCCGCGTCCCGTCGGCGCCGGGCCACACATGGCCCAGTGGTGTGTGGAACACGCGCCCGTGACCGTGACGTCCCACGATGATCATGGGCTCGTTCCGGCCGGTGCCGCCCGTGGCCGGGTCGGAGAACGCGGTGGCCAGGACGCGATGTTCGGCGTAGTGCATGTGGGCCAGGCGGTGGTACAGCTCGTCGGGGTGAGCACGCAGGGTGGGCAGTGTCGCCGTCACCGGGTGGTCGCGATCGACGATCTCCACGTCGAAGGCGTGGAACGCGCCGTGCCCGGTCCCCTCACGCCAGCAGAGCGCGACGAGTTCTTCGTACTCCACCCACCCGTCGAAGGCGTTGTTCGCGGCGTGCACCACGACGACACCCGTGCCGGCCTCCACGGCCGCCAGGAACCCGGCCTCCGCCGCGCTGCCCCAACGGGGGCCGTTGTAGTCGAGCACGAAGACGTCGTAGGTCGAGCCGACCTCGGCGTCGGCGAGGGCGACCGCCGGCTCGTAGGTCGTGGTGACCTCGAAGTGCCCGCTCTCGTCGAGCATGCTGGCCAACGAGGGAGTGGTCCACGCCCAGTCGTGGTTGTTGGCGCCCGAGATGAGCAGCACACGGATCGGATCGCCCCCGGCGCGTAGCGGCCCGGTCCAGACCAGCGAGGCCAGCAGGAACAACGCCCACCAAGCCAGGCGCGCCGGGGCGGCGGGCCGCCGAGGGCCGGCCGCGGCCGAACGGGCGTGAGCGACGCGTGCTCCCATGGTGTGGCTCCTCGAGGGCGGGCGCGCCATTGAAGCAGGATCGCTCGCCCGGCCCCACGGGGCGCGAGGGAGTTCGAGGCCGGCCGCGGCCTTCCGGGGCGAATGAGCCCCTCGGGGGCCGTGGGCGGCGCCGACGGCAGCCTCGCCCCTCCGGCCCCGTGCGAACGCGGGCAGATCTGCTCCCCAAGACGGCGGATCGGGATTATCCTGGGCGCCGCAACCTGGAGAGACACCTTGACCAGTCGTACCCGCTTCGCCGCTTTGGTGGTGATCGCGGCGGCCTGGACCCATGTCCACGCCGACGAGATCAGCCACACACAGACCTTCCCCCTCGCTCCGTCGCCCTGGGTCATCCCGGTCGACCTGCCCGCCTTCGATCCAGGCATGGGCCAGCTGCAGGCGACCAACCTCAGCCTGACCGTCCACATGGAGGGCGGGGTCGCGGTCGAGAACATCCTCACGTTCCCGATGTTCGCGCTGATCAGCGGAGGCGGCTCGGCCCGCTTCGAGCTGCTGGATGCGCTCACCTACCTGCCCGCCACCTGCAACTGGGTGCCGGCGGCAGACGGCGGTCCCCCGTTCTGCGAGCTGGAAGTGATGCAGACCGGAGACAGCTTCGTCGAGGCCTTCGACGGCAACCTGGACTACACCGGTGTGTCCGCCGCCACCTTCGGCTTCCTGGGCGACATGGTCGCGACCGCCGGGACGACCTTCGGCGTGAACGGCGCGAACAACCCGCTGTCGGGTGGCCAACTCGTGCTGACGACGTTCGGTCACGAGTACCTCTCCGGGCCGAGCGGAGTCGTCTGGGATCCCATCAGCCACGAGACGTCGGCCGAACTGACCGTGACCTACGTGTTCGGAGCCGCCACGTGGAACCAGAATGCCGGCCCCGGGCTCGCCGGTCTGTTCGGCGTCCCGGAGCTGGAGGGAGAAGGAACGCTGCAGGGCAACAGCCCGCTCACGCTGCGGCTCGACAGCGCGTTCGCCAACGCCTCGGCCTCCTTGCTCGTCGGTCCCACCGCACTGAACATGCCCTTCAAGGGTGGCGTGCTCGTGCCGAACTTCGCACCGCCGGGCTTCATCCTGCAGCTCTCCACCGACGTCTTCGGGGAACTCGAGCTCGCGGGCACCTGGCCGGCCGGCGTCCCGGCCAACACGACGATCTACTTCCAGTACTGGATCGCCGACCCGCTCGGACCCGCCGGACTCTCGGCCAGCAACGCGATCGTCGGCACCGCACAGTAGTCGCCCCGCCAGGCTTCGCCACGGGACCGGGGTGACGGACACACCACGACTCCGCCGACGCCGCCGCGGGAGCAAGGGGCCCGTCCAGACGCGGCTGCGGGGCGCGGGCCTGAGCGGTTCACGGGAGCCGATGCGGCACGCCACCACGCGTGGGCGTGTCACCTCACCGCGTCGAGGGTGTAAGAGGAGCGGTGCCACCCGAGACTCATGCATGCACCCGATGCCGGCGCTGGCAACAGCGGCCCGGCCAAGCCCCTCTGCCCGAAGGAGTGGATCATGAAGGCCCCGCAGACCGCCCAACACTCGCTCGACCGCGCCCACTCGCGTTCCTTCGTGATCATGTGCCTTGCCGTCGCGCGCAACACCCTCGGCCGCGTGGAATCCGGAGACAACTGGAGACAGGGGCAGGCCTGGCGTGGGAACGGTCGGCGCACCGCGGATTGGGGCGCCCCCCAACGCGTCGCGCCGGCGAGCACCGACCGGGCCAGCCACAACTGACCCGGGTTGTGCTCAGAGCCCGGCTTCGGCGGCGAAGTCCAGGATGGCGCGGAAGAAGTGCTGGTGCTCCAGCCGCGTATCCAACTCGTCGAGGTTGCCGCGCGCGTCGAGCGCCTGCACCTGCTCGGCGCCCTTGATCAGGAAGCGCGGGTTGCCGGTCGTGCGCCATGCTTCGGCCTGCCCGAGCAGGATCGAATGGAAGTCCGTGAGCTGAGACTGAACCACCTGCTGCAGCGTCACGGCGTAGGACAGCGCCAGTCGGCGCTCGGCCGGGTCGGGATCGAACGGGAACAACTCGTCTCCCGTCCAGCGCGCCAGGTCGAGTGAGCGCAGCCGGGCCACGGCGTGCAGCGGATCCGATGCGGGCAGGACGCGGGCGACGCGAAAGAAGGCGTGCGGCCCGAGGCTGGCCGTGATCCAGCCACGGGTCTGGAAGTTCTCGCCCGGTGGTTTCTCCGAGTTGTTCTGGCTCGAGTTGACGAAGTAGCCGCGCTCTCCGTCCCCCGGCACGCCCTGCCAGCCCCACCCGCTCGTCGCGCCGTGGACGTCGATCAGCGGTGCACTGAAGGTCGCCAACCGCTGGCGCAAGTCGTCCAGGAGCTGCTGCCGCACCACGTCGTCTTCCACGAAGTCGGACAACACAGCCAAGGCGCGCAACGTCTGGTACATCGAACGCTCCTGGGGCGTGAAGTCCAGCTCGAGCAGGATCTCCGCTTCGTCTTCGAGTGCTGCCCGAAAGCGTTCGTCTCCCGTGAGGTGGTACGCCAGCACCAGCCCTTCCCGGTAGCGGTGCTCCAGGTCGGCCATGGCCGCGCCGGTGTGCGGCACCGAGTCGTCGACGGGGCCGGGGTCGTTGGCGTGACGGAAGTTGTCCGAGCGCAGGATCTGCCACTCGGCCTTGTACAGGGCGAGGTCGAGTGCCCCGATGAGCTGCCCGCCGTGACCGAAGCGTAGGAACTCGTCAGCCAGGCGACGCTGGATCGACGGGTGGTTGTTGCCCGCGCCGGTGAGACCGGCCGGCAGGTGACGGGTGATCTTCAACTCGTCGTTGTCCAGTTCGACCTGGTGGTCGATGCCCATCAGCGCGTACGCCAGCTCCTGTTCCTCCACCGTCACGAGATCGTGGGCGAAGACGCCGGTCGCGTCGTAGTAGCCGTCGTCGCGGACGCGCCCGGTGATCAAGGCGTCGCCCCGCCGGGCGACTTCGATCGGGAGTTCTTCCGGCTCGCCCGAGTGGAACGAGAACGTCACCGTGCGGCTCTCGTGCTGACGCCAGACAAAGGTGTACGTCGATTCATTGCGGTGACTGAACACACCGGCCACGACATAGCCCTCACCGGTGACCTCCAGTGCGGCGGGCCAGAAGAACGGCATGTGGCGGATCGACGCCGTCACCCCACCGCGCGTCCCGGACAATCTCGCGTAGCCGTGCAGCGGCCACGAATCGACGTCTCCCTCGAAGACCGGGGTCCCATCGAGCACGACGCGGTAGCCCTCGTCCGCCAGGGTCGAAGCATCGAGTTTGGGGATGTGCGGCTTGTAGGCCGGGCCGGGCCCGAGCACGCCGAGCGTCACGCTGCCCGAGAAGGCCTGGTAGGCATACGCCACCGAGAGCGGGGCCAGCGCGAACTCCGTGTCTCCCACGGGCGTGGCGAAGCGGGCCCGGGGCTGGGCGCCCGGGCTGCAACGCAGCACGAGGTCGACCGACCCGAGGCGCAAATGGGCGGGCCGATCGACGTTGGCATTGCGCAGGGTGAACACGACCTCGAGATCTCGCGAGCCGCGCGTGGCCTCGATGCGGCACGTGAAGTCGGTCACCGTCGCACCCTGCCCGTCCACCAGGACCCCGTCGACGCGGATCAACGCGCGGGCCGGCCCGTTGTCCTCGAGTGACAGCTCCGTCTCTCCCACGGACAGCACGTCACCGTCGGGAGAGGTGGCGACGATCCCCGGGCTCGCGCCCGGCTTCACGACCTGCATGCCGTCCACGACGACGGAGTCGAGCAGGTTGAAGCCGCTGGCGCGTACGATCGCCTGCAGCGGGCCGGTATCGATCTGGAACACGTCCGCCTGCGTGCGGACGATGTCGCCTCCGGTCGACAAGCCGGCACCGGGCACCAGGGTCACGCCGCTCGCCGGGAGCCCGCGCCCCACCGGCGCCGCCA
Organism: Planctomycetota bacterium; assembly: GCA_029259695.1. Taxonomy (GTDB): domain Bacteria; phylum Planctomycetota; class B15-G4; order B15-G4; family B15-G4; genus OFTM49. Next base: position 1,125 of record JAJDEQ010000140.1, on the reverse strand, counting down.
CGTCCACCAGCGCCCAGCGAACGCTGCCGTCGGGCCACGTGTCGAGGGCGCGGAACTGCCAGCTGTCGGCACCGACGATGCCCAGCGCCGGCCTTCCGTCCACCAGGCCGACCTGCAGCTCGTTCCCCAGGGGGATGCCGAGGGTCGCGACCGCGGTGCGCGGGGCGAACAGCGTGGAGTCCCGGGGCGCAACGGCCTGGATCGCCAGGACCGTGATCGCCTGCGGAGCGCCTCCGCCATCCGGCGCCAGTTCGACGGGTTGCTGCGGATCGACGGGCGGGAGCCCGGCAGACACGACTCCGGTGGGAGTCGAGACCGGCGCGCCGACGGCCGTCCAAGCCTGACCCGAGGGGGGCGTGGCGAACGCTCGACCGGCGCAAGCGCAGAGGACGAACAGCAGCAGGACTCCCCGTCGGGGAGCCTGTGGAGTCATGGTGCGGATCATGGTGGTTCCTGGCTTCTCGTCGCGACGAGCGGTCAACGACGGCCGGAGTCTGCCGGAACTGGCACCGACCCGCGCCGGAAATCTCGGTCGCACCGGGCGCGCTCGCGGACACCTCCGGGAGGCGCCCCGGCGAGGCCCGGCCACGGACCGCATCGCGGCGCGTTGCGCGCTCCTGGTCGACCTCGACCATGTATTTTTTTGCTCCGAGAACCGCGCGTCGCACTGGCGAGCGCCCGCGCGCGAACGTGCGCCAAAGCTCGGATCCGAGGCCGTCCAGCGATTCGTCTCAACCTGTGGGGGGGCGCTGCCGACCAATTTCCCGGGGGTCTGCCCGGGGTGGGCGCCGCCGCCGCAGCGCCCTCCGACGCGGCTTGCCCGGGGGCACCCGGACGGTAGTGTTCCGACACCTGCGGACGACGCACTTCGACGCGCTGCTCGCCGGCTCCTCCTCCTCCAACACGACACCCACCCCCCGAACACCAGGAACCTCACCGATGCAGACCCCCGCCAACCGCCGCGCCGACCAGGCAGGTTTCACTCTCGTCGAGCTGCTGATCGTCGTGATCATCCTCGGCATCCTCGCCGCGATCGTCATCCCGCAGTTCAACTCCGCCGCCGCCGAGGCTCGTGAGTCCGCCGTGAGCAGCAACCTGGCCACCATTCGCCAGGCCATCGAGCTC
>JAJDEQ010000139.1 GCA_029259695.1 Planctomycetota bacterium | reverse complement strand
CACCAACCGAAGGGTGAGTCGTCGACCCCGCGCCGCCGCTCAGAAGAGGGCGCGCTCGTAGCGCAGCAGCGGGGGGCCGAGTGGCACGCCGACCCCGCCGTAGGTCGCGCTCAACACCAGTCGGTCCAGCAGGCTGAGCCTGTTGTTGTGGACCGAAGGCCACAGGCCGTCCGGGGCGGATGCCTGGTCGGGGAACAACTCGAATGGTGATCGTTGCTCCGCACCCGCCGTGGCGGCCGGGAGGAAGACGAGTCGCGAACCGTCGGGCGACGTCGCGAAGGACACCTGACGGTCACCACTGCGGATGACGCCGAAGCGGCCCCCGGGGAATGCCGCGCGGGCCGGGTGATCTACCGGAGGGACCCAAGCCGCGATCTCCAGTCGCCGCGGCACGAAATCCGCGGTCCCCAATGTCGCCGGACTGGTCGACACGAGGTTCCAGTCGCCGAGCACTTCGCTCTCCAGGTCAGCGGACAGGGAGACGTCGCGGTCGACGAGGGTCAGTGCCAACGGGAGTCCGAGGATGACGCAGAGGGTCGTCGTGAACGCCGTCAGCGGTCGTGATCTGGGCGCACGTGGAGCAGGCGTGTGCACGCACTCAGCCTACCAGGAGTCTGTGCGCTCGAGGCGCCGAGGGCCTCGGCGTCAAGCGCTGTCGCCGCCTCGACCGCGCAAGGCGCCGACGCCAAGGGTCAGCGCGATCACGGCACCCAACAGGATCGGCGGCGAGAAGGCCATGGTCAGGAAGCCCCCCGAGTCGCCGGCCAGCGAGTAGGCCGGATCGGTGTAGCCATCGAGGCTGTCGATGCGTTCGATCAGCAGGGCGATACGACCCAGCACCGTGAAGCCGAACATGCTGCCGAAGGTGATCATCAAGGTGACCACGCCGACCTTCGAGACGCCTGCCAGGACCCGGGTGCGCTTGAACGTGAACACGAAGTGCAGCAAGGCGCAGATCAACCCGACGAAGAAGATGCCCATGCTGAAGCTGAAGAACATGTCCCAGTTCTCGATGCGCCAGCCCGGGTTCTGGGTCAGCTCGCCCCAGGCGAGCTTGTTGGGGTCGGTCACGGGGGCGACGGCGTTGGCGAGCAGCAGCACGAGCTTGCTCTGGGTCTCGCCGGTCATCTTCAGCGCCGCGTACACGCCGACCATGATCGCCAGCGGCCAGCGCGGAGCCCATCCGTTGGGGGCGATCAGACGGCTCAGCAGGAACAGGGCGAAGATCCCGGCCACGACGCGGAACCCGATGGCCCAGGCCGTGTCGAGCGGGTAACCGCCGAGTTCGAACACCTCGCCGGCCGCGCCCGCCGCCCTGGCGCTCGTGATGTACTCGTGGATCGGCTGGACGATGCCCTCTTCGTAGTACTTCATGGTGAACCAGGCCGTGCCCAGGCCCACGAAGAGGTGCTCGGCGAACTTGTAGAAGGGGTTGTCCTTGTACAGGAAGCTGAACACGGCCAGCGTGAGGAAGCACACCAGCCAGGCACCCAGCACGTCGCCGGGCTGGGACGTGTCGAGGGTGAAGAAGGGCGCCTCGGTGACGGCTTCTTGGAGCGCGAGGAACATCAGGCGCCTCTCCGGCCGATGAAGTAGATCAGGTTCCCGACGATGATCAGCAGGATGATGAACAGGTGCGCGCCGGACTGGACGGCCATGCGCTTCTGGTTGACCAGCCGCTCTTTCTCGACCGCACCGCCGGTGGCCTCGTCGACGAGCTGCAGGTACTGGGTGGCGCCGGTCGCCGCGCCCAGGAAGCCGGCGCACTGGCTCGGATAGAAGGCGAACAGATCAGGTGTCTGCACGGCGGTGGTCGCGGCCAGGATCGGCACTTCGTAGCGTCCACCGACCTGGGCGATCCACTCGAGGATGCCGGGGTAGCCGGCCGACATGGTGATCAGCAGGTCGATGCCGTCCATGTTGTCACCGACCCGTTCGAGCAGGGGGAGATCGCCGTAGGGCGTCTCGTCGACGTCGTCCTTGGGGTAGGCGGACGCGAGTGACTGGCCGATGTTGCCCATGGCCACGTCGTCGCCGGGCAGGAAGCCCAGCGCGACCCAGCTCTCGCCGTACTCGGCGCCGTACTGGGGCGCGATCCGACCGAACTCGCTCACGGTGTAGGGCGGGGCCGCCGGCCAGGTGGCCACGTTCACGATGTTCAGCTTCTTCGTGAACAGGTGGTGGATCGTGGCCGTGTAGGCGGGGAGCAACTCGGCCGCGCTGGCGGGGTCGAAGTCGGCCGAGAGCATCACGATCGAGCCCTCGGGGAGCGCTTCGATCGTGTCGTAGTAGTTGTGGACGTACTCGCTGACCGGCAATCTGCCGCCACCACCGGTCACGTTCAGACCGACCACGATCACGGCCATGATCAGGAAGATCCAGCGACGGTCGAAATCGCGCAGGGAGGCCATGCTCACTCCGAGAGGTAGCTGCGCTCGATGCCGAGCACGATGCGCAGGCCCGTGGCCAGCACGCCCAGGGTGGCGCCGATGATGATCGCCTTCTGCCCGGCGCCGTTGACGTAGACCATCAGGAACGCGAGCCAGCGCGAAGCGTAGCCGTCGGTGATCTGGTCACCCACTGGCACCTGGCCGAGCATGACGATGGCACCCGCCACGAGCAGCAGGGTGGACTCGAGCGAGCGGGCGCGGAAGGCGCGGAACGCGGCCGAGGCGATGTAGAACGCGAGCAGGCTGAACATCGTCGCCTGCAGCGGGATGAACAGCTTGTCGTAGATCCACAGCTTCATCGGCTGCTCGCCCTCGCCGGCGAAGGACCACCACCCGTGGTACTCGCCGAGGCCGACGCCGAGGTAGCCGAACAGTGCGATCAGCATCACGGTCTTGTAGAAGGCGTCCGCGCCGCCGCCCTGGATCTGCTTCAGGCTGATGCGCACGAGGTTGGCGATGCCGAGGATGAACGCCACCGAGAAGAAGATCAGCGCCCATTGGAGCAGCTCGGCGTTGACCGCCTTGCTCCAGTGGGTCTCGATGCCGGCCGCGACGTTCTCGCCCCGCGTGAAGAACGCGAGCGTGACGAGCAGGCCGCTCAGCACCGTCAGCAGGATCGGGATCTCGCGTTTCATCTGTCGCCGGGCCTACTCGTTCGTTCGCAGGAGCGTGAGTTCATCGATGACGGGCCTACTTTCCGGCCAGTCTCAGGAAGACGTCGGCCCAGGTGATGCCCTCGGCGCCGACGGCCTTGGTGGCCAGCACGACGCCCATGATCAGGAGCGTGATGCCGATCCACTTGGTGAAGTCGCCGGTGCGGATCGTGGCGAGCAGGTTGGGCTCGCGGGTGAGGTACGCGGTCACCGCGAAGTACTCCTCGCCGATGATCGTGTAGTCGCAGGCGGCCACGAAGAACGGGAGCTGGTGCTGCTTGGCCGTGCCCGCCACCTGGATCGCGCCGGTCATGAAGCCGCTCTCGGCCAGGATCAGGGACTCGGCGAAGAACATGCCCAGCATGATGTTCGCGGCGGGCTTCTCGCGGGCCATGATGCCGGCGACGCCCGCGCAGTAGGCGAACTGCTCGTTGGACAGGTAGCGCACGTTGTCCTTCACGAACGCGTCGGGGCGCCCGGCGTCCATGCAGCCGGCCTTGACGGCTTCTTCCGCGAAGGTCAGGACGATCGAGTCCTTCACCGGGACGATCAGATCCGTGCCGAACTCCGCCGTCTTGCGGGCGACGTGGCGCAGGATCATCATCGAGTAGATCGTCTGGATCTCCTTGATCTCGTCGATGCCCGGCACGTAGAGCACGGGACGGCCCATCTCGGTCGCGCGGCCGATGGCTTCGTCCATGGCGTCGAGACCGGCGATGCGGCGGATCGAGATCTCCTGGCCGGCCTTCGCCTTGCGCTGGTAGACGAACATCAACAGGCCGAAGACCACGATCGCCATCAGCGTCGGCACCTTCTCGGTGTCGACCCAGGCGCTCAGGCCCTCACCGGTCAGCTCCCCGTCGGCGCCCTCGCCCTTGATGGCGTCGAGCTGGTCCCAGGCCGCCTGGGCGCCGGACGTGTCGTCGGCTGCCTGGGGCGCCGGCTTCGGTGCGATCACGCCGCCCGTTGCCAGGGCGAGGTGCAGGACCAGCGCGAGCGTCGAACAGAGGGTCAAAGGCTCTCGTCCACGAGTTCCACGTTGGCCCGGGGCAGGGTGGCCTGCTGGCCGTCCGGCAAGGCGACCGTGAGGATACGGACCGCCGACTCGGTGTCCAGCATCCGCGGCTCGGGGGGCAGCTCGGTGACCTTGGCCAGCGATCCGAAGTGTGGATCCCGGATGATGCGCACGGTGCTGCCGACGGTGAGCTGGCCCGTGTCCACCGCCGTCTGCTCGATCTCGGCGACGTCGCCCGGGATCAGCACCTCCGGGCGCATGACGCCGGCGCGGATCTGGGTGGCCCCGCTGACCGACGCGGTCTCCCCAACGGAGCTCGTGAGCAGCTGGTGGGTCTTGCGTGCCATGGCCAGTTCGCCGAAGCCCTCGGTGACCACCAGCGTGATGCCCACCGTCTCGTTGCCGGTGATCGCCACGCCCAGGTCGAAGCCCAGCAACTCCTTGAGCTCGGCCGCGTCGATGCCGCCGATGACCAGGGCCGCCACGCCGGTCTCGATCGCCTTGCGGATCGTCTCGATCGACGCGATCGAGCCGCCGAGCAACACCGCGCCGGCGTGCTCGGCCTTGATGTCGGCGGGCAGCAGCGGCCGGGTGGGGTCGTCGGTGCCGATCATCACCGGTCCGCAGACTTCCGGTCCGATGCCGAAGATGCCCTGCACCATGGTGCCGCGATCGGTGACCTCGACGCCGAACTCGGGCACCACCTCGGTGACCTTGCCCGCGATGTAGGCCTTTACGTCCACCGGGATCGGCGCCTGGCGGAAGATCGCCTGGCCCGACACCTTCGAGATCGACTCGAGGATCGCGGTGCTGGGCGCGCGGACGGTCTGCTTGCCGATGCCGAAGATGCCCTTGCTGCGGGCGATGGCCTGGTCGGCCGTGACCTCGTCACCTTCCTTGACCAGCAGCAGCGCGTGGACGTCCGCAGCGGCCACGCCGAGCTGCTTGGCCAGGTTCGAGGTGACCACGTTGCCCGGCAGCAGGGCGCGCGCCACGACGGTGTCGGGCTGCACGGCCTCGCCGTCGCGTACCAGCACCTCGCCGGGAATGGGGAGCATGCGGCTGCGGGTGTACTCGGCGGCGGCCGAGACCTTGAGGCCGGGAGTGTAGGCGTGACCCATCGATTCGTCCGGAGAGGGGCGCCGCGGCGCCCTGTTCGCTAGCCCTGTTCGCTAGAGGTCGAGTTCGGTTCGGGGTGGGGTTCGGTCAGTCGTGCGGGTACAGGTCGAGGTTCTGGATCCACTGTTCAATTGCCTCGACCCGCTCGGCGGCGGAGGTCGGCAGGTTGATCGGGCGTCCGCGCCCGTCGAGCAGCACGCCGACTTCCCCGCCTTCGATCTTGCGCTCGCACGCGGTGCCGGGGCCGGCGCCCACGTCCACGCCCTTGGCGGGCGTGATCCGGCAACGTACCTGCCCCTCCGGGAGGGGGATGCGCTGCAGGTCTCCGGCTCCGATGGAGAACTCCTGGGTGCCGTCGGGGAGGTCGATCTGCACGGTGGCCAGAGGAGCGCCGCCCTTGGCCTTGCCCGCCGGTGCGATCACGGTGCCGAGCAGGATCAGGCAGTCGCGCTCGAACACCTCCGTCGCCGCCGGCGCGTGCACCGTGGCCAGCACGCCCAGCTGCGGCATCATGAAGATGCTGTCCACCGCCAGGGTCGTGACGCCCTTGGGCTCGAAGGCGTCGATCATCATCAGCGCGGCCTGCACGCGGCGCGGTGCGTGACTGAGCACGCCGCCCGAGCCCACCAGCAGGTCCAGGCTCATCATGTCGACCAGCGTCGCGCCCGAGCCCGACTGGTCGAACGCCTCGGAGATGTCGCGCACCTTGCGCACACCCTTGAGCTCGGTGGCGAAGTCCTTGTGCTGGATCAGGGCCAGCCGCAGCGCCTCACGGGCGATGGCCTGTTCGACCTGCAGGTCGCGCAGCAGCGTGGGGATCGTGGTGGGGCGCACCATCTTGTTCTTGATGCGGTTGCGCAGTTCGCTCTCGTCGATGTCGAACGGCACCCAGCGCAGCACGTTGTCCAGCCCCGTCGAGGCCAGCACGTTGCTGACCGAGTAGCTCATGCCGAGGTTGGCGGAGACGGTGCGGTTGAACGTGCCCTTGAACACGCTGAAGACGTCGGTGGTCGCGCCGCCGATGTCCACGCCCAGGACCGAGATACCCCGCTGTCTGGCGATCGTCTGGATGATCTCACCGACGGCACCGGGCGTCGGCATCACCGGCGCGCTGGTCCAGCTCTTGAGCTTGTCGTAGCCCGGCGCCTGGGCCATGACGTGTTCCATGAACAGGTCGTGGATCTTGTCGCGCGCCGGGTCGAGGTTCTCCTCGTCGAGCGTCGGGCGCAGGTTGTCCACGACTTCCAGCGCGGTCTTGTTCTGCAGCGCGTCGTCCACGGCCTCGCGGGCGTCCTTGTTGCCCGCGAACACGACCGGCAGCTGGTAGCTCGAACCGAGACGCGGCTTGGGATCGGCGGCACCGATGAGCTCGGCGAGTTCGGCCACGTGGCTGGTCGTGCCCCCGTCGATGCCGCCCGAGAGCAGGATCATGTCGGGGCGCAGGTGCCGGATGCGCGTGATCTGTTCGTGGGGTTGGCGCTTGTCGTTGCTGGCCAGGACATCCATCACGATGGCTCCGGCGCCCAGGGCGGCGCGCTCGGCGCTTTCGGCCGTCATCGTGCGCACCACGCCCGCCACGAGCATCTGCAGCCCGCCGCCGGCGCTCGAGGTGGAGAGGTAGAGGTCCACGCCGGCGTCGCCCTGACGCGGGCAGATGATGCGTTCGTCCTCGCCGATGATCGTGCGACCGACGAGCTCCTGGACCTCGGTGACGGCGTTGATCACGCCGACGGTCACGTCGTCGAAGGGGGCTTCGACCGTGGTCGGGGCCTCGCCGCGCACGGCCAGGCGGTAGCCCTCCGGGGTCAGCTCGATCAGGATCGCCTTGGTCGTGGTGCTGCCGCAGTCGGTGGCGAGGATCGATCGCACCTCGCCGGTTGCGGTACCGGTCGTCTCGCTCACGCGGAATCTCCTGTGTCGTTCGGGGGGCTGCCGGGGCCGGACGCGCGGTCGCTCCGCCGTCGTGCCCTGGCTTGCCGCTTCTCTTCCTTGGCCTTCCGCTTCTCCTCGGCGACGAGACGGCGGTGCGCCTCTTCGGCGGCGTCGATGATGCGGCTGAATTCGGGGATCGTGTCGCGTCGCTCCAGCACGGCGGCCAGCCGCTCGATGCGCGCCCCGGGCAGGATGGCCTGCCAGGCGGGCGAGATCATGCGCAGCATGGACGCCGCCAGCATGTTCATCGGCAGCAGTGTCTCGAGCAACATCAGGGCGGGCACCGACATGCGACTGCTGACGAGACGCCGGGCCGCGTCCTCCATCAGCTCTCGTTCGTCGTCGCTGATCGTGGTCACGGAACTCTCGTCGACGGGGCTCTGGATCACGGAGACGGCCGTCGGTTGGTCGTGGCGGGGGCGGTCGGTGAAGGCGCTTCGTTCACGTCTGCTCGACGTGCGCGCGGACAAAGTCGGCGACTTCGCCCCGGTTGCGATCGGTACGCAGGAACAAGCCCCGGTCGGGAACGAAGCGCGAGGTGGTGTGCAGCGTCGACAGGTGCACGCCGAACCGCTGGGGGGACACACGCCGCACCTGATTCCACTCGAGTCGACGGCGAGCCTGCAGCAGCCCCGCCTCCGATGCTCCGTCGGCGTCCAGGTGGTAGGTGCGCGGCAGGAAGAACGCACGCAGGCTGAGCAGCAGGAAGGTCGCGCCGGCCACGGTCAGCACCGCCGAGCGGCTCCAGCTCCAGACCCACAACGCGGTCAGCGCGACGATGGCTGCGATGGCGCAGGCGCGCAACGGCTCCCGCGCCGCGGGCAGCACCGTCCACTGCAGGGAGACGTCGTCGGCGAGGCGCGGACTGGAGGCTTGCATGGGGCCCATCCCGAAGGGCGCGTCATCGTACACGTCGCCCCGGAGGGGGCCAAGCGGGGCGGGGCGGGGGCGGCGTGGGGCTGCCGCGGGCGGCTCTGGTGCTTGCAACCTCGCACCGGGGTCTCCGATCATGCGCCTGTGACCCTCTCGGTCTGCATCATCACGTTCAACGAAGAGGAAGACCTCCCGCGCTGCCTGGCGAGCGTGGCGGGGCTGGCGACGCAGATCGTGGTGGTCGACTCGCTGAGTTCCGACCGCACGCGCGAGATCGCCATCGAGGCCGGGGCCGAGGTCAGCTCGCGCCCGTTCGAGGGCCACGTGAAGCAGAAGCAGTTCGCGCTCGGCCTGGCGCGGGACCGCTGGGTCTTGTGCCTCGACGCCGACGAGTGGCTCGACGACGAGCTGCGCGCCGCGTTGGCCGAGCTGTTGGGGCGCGAGCAGCAGCAGGGGCCGGAGGACGACGGAGGCCCGGTGGCGTACGAGCTCAATCGGCGCACGTCCTACCTCGGGGCCTGGATCGAGCACGGCGGCTGGTCGCCCGAGTGGCGCCTGCGACTGGCGCGGCGCGGCCGCGCCCGCTGGGCCGGCGTGGATCCCCACGATCGGCTCGAGGCCGAGGGCACCGTCGGGCGCCTCCCGGGACGATTGAATCACCGCCCCTACCGCAACCTCTCCGAACACTTCGGCAAGCTCGGCAGCTACACCGACATCATGGTGGCGCGGCGGCTCGAGGCGGGCGAGCGCGGCTCGCTGGCGGCGATGGTGTTGCGGCCCCCCGGGCGCTTCCTGCGCATGTACCTCCTGCGCGCGGGCGTCTTCGACGGCTGGCGCGGGTTCGTGCTGGCGGTCTTCGGTGCCTTCTACGTCTTCCTCAAGTACGCCAAGCTCTACGCGGCGACACACGCGGGAGCGGCCGACCGGGACCGGGCGGGCTGATCGCCCGGGAGCGCGCGTCGGACCCCGGGCAGCCACGGGCCGGGCGGGTGTTGCGGCTCGCAGGCGCGCCCAGGCGGGCGCGCGCGCCGAGGGCCGTCACGGCGCGGGCATCAGGAAGATCGTCGTGGTGAGCACGGCGGCGACCACGAGTCCCACGCACAGTCCGCGGCGCACGGCGCGGCCGATGACGGGTTCGCGCTGGGTCAGCACGTCGAGACTCAGCCCGGCGAACGGGAGCAGGAACGGGACCAGGCCCAGCCGGTAGCGCGCGGCCGCCACCGTGAGCGCAGCCGACACGACCAGCCCCACGGCCATGAGCAGTGCCGCCCGGGCCAGGGTGTCGCGCGGCAGGGCCGCCACGCCGGCGGCGCCCAGGGCCAGCAGGATCACCGCACCCACGCCGCACAGGATCTGGGCCACGCGACCGACCGTGCCGGACTCGAGCTTCCATTGGTGCCGGAAGAGCGACAGGTTGTCGCGCGTGGGCGGCGCCGGGGCGTCATCGAACGGCAGCGCCAGCCAGGTGGGCATCATGATCTCGGGCCCCAGCAGGATGCGCAGCCGTGCCAGGGCCCGCTCGGCGGTGAGCGCCGGGTACTCGAACAGCGAGCGGAAGAACAACTCGCGCGCCATGGCCACCTTGGGGCTGATGTCGTCCGACTCGCCCTTCCAGAGCAGCAGGCCGTTCTGGTGCGGGGGCGGGTTGTCGATCACGACCGAGTACTCGCCGTACGTGCCGGACATGATCGGGATGCCGTGCACCTTGCGGTTGTGCTCGGCCCACGGTGACGTCACCAGCAGGGCCAGTCCGACCACCAGACCCGCGGCGCCCAGTCGCCTGGTGGGGGAGCCGCGCGCGCGCAGGGCGAGCGTGGTGGCCACGGCGACGGTGGTCAGGATCATCGTCTCCTTGGTCAGGATCGCGAGCCCCAGTGCGGCTCCCAGCGTGACGACGCGCACCCACACGCCGTGGTCGAAGTGTCGATCGACCTGGTGCAGGGCCCACAGGACCGTGGCGGTCGCGAGCGCCGCGAGGGACTCGGTCATGACCACCGTGGACGCGTACAGCACCGCCGGCGGGAAGAAGGCGTAGATCCAGCCCGCGGCCCGCGCCGCGCGCGGACCGAAGCGCTGCCCGGTCACGCTCAGCAGCAGCGCAAGCGCCAGCACGTCGGCGGCGATCTGGATCACGAAGACGCCCGGGTAGGTGTCGTACGGATCCGTGGAGACGTCGAGCCCGGGGGCGACGACGACGCGGTGCAGCGGCGGCCGCACGCCTTCCTTGAGCCAGGCCCAGCGCTGAGCCTCGCGGTACTCCCGCGCGAGAAAGGCGTAGGCCTTGCCGTCGCCTTCTTCCGGCAGGTGCGCCGCCAGGGGCAGGCAGCACAGACGCACGGCCAGCGCCACCAGCAGCGGCGCGGCGATCGAGCGCAGACCGCTCAGCGGAGAGCGGGCCGGGCCGGGGGGCGCCCTCGTGTCGGGCGCGGGGCCCACGGGGCCGCTCAGCTCAGAGCGCGACCGCGACGCCGCCGATTGCGGATGATCCGGCGCCCGGAAGCAGTCTTCATGCGAGTGCGGAAGCCGATCCGGCGACGCCGTTTCGTGTTGCTCTTGCGCAGCTTGATCTTCATCGACGGGTGCCCAGAGACGTGGCCAAGGGGGAACGACGCATTCTAGGCCACGGCGAACAGGCGCCGCAACTGGGCGAGCAGCACGGAAAGGTCCTGGGGGATCGGGGCGACCACCTCGAGGTCCCCGCGGACGAAGCGCTCGGCGTGCAGGGCCGGCCGGGCCAGGATCGGCCGCTCGGGCCGGCCGCGCTTGGGCCGGTAGTCGAGTTTGAGCTGTGAGAGCAGCACCCGGTCGTCCTCGCCGTAGGCCCGATCACACAGGGCCGGGCGCCCCCAGGCGGCCAGATGGGCGCGCACCTGATGGCTGCGCCCCCGGCCGGCCGGGATCAATCGCACGATCGCGTAGCCCCGGAGCTGCTCCTCCAGGGCCCAGGTGGTGCTGGAGGGGGCTCCGTGGTCGAGGTCGGGGACCATGCGGCTGTCGGATCGGCTGCGCTTCCCGAGCGGCACGTCGATCACGCCGCGTTCCTCTCGCAGAGAGCCGCGCACCACGGCCAGGTACTCGACCCGGGCCCGGCCGGCGCCGAGGTCCTCGGTCAGGGCCTCCTCCGCCGCTCGCCCGAGGGCGGCCACGACCACGCCCGAGGTGTCCTTGTCGAGGCGGTGGACGGGGCGCGGTCGCTGCTCGCCGCCGAGGGCCGTGGCGATCTCCTCCAGGGCCGAGGGGCCACCACGGCGCCCCGAGTCGAAGGGCAGGCCACTGGGCTTGTCACCCACGACCAGCGTCTCGCTGCGGTGCAACAGCGGCACGTGGCTCGATCGGGTGCGGGCTAGCTCCTCGGCCGGCACGGTCAGCTCGACCAGATCGCCCTGGGTCAGGGTCGCCGTGGGCCCGGTCGGGTCGCCGTTCAGGGTCACGTGGCCGTCGCGCGTGGCACGCCCGACGGCCTTGCGGTCCAGGGGGCCCACCATGGCGTCGAGGAAGTCGAACAGCGAGAGCCCCTTGTGCTCCCGCCCGATCTCGAAGCCGTGGTCGTTCTCATCCTCTGCGGGGAGCGAATCGTCCTGCGGCTGTTCGTCCATGGGGCCGTCTCTCGCCTCCCGTGGGGAGCGGGAGCCGTGGGTTCCGTCCGGGTGGGCGGTGGTTGCACACGCACCCCGGATCCCGGGCCGCGGCGGGCCCCGGAGCGGGGTACGTCTCCTTCCGCGGTGTCGCCGGCGGCGACTACTCGATGCGGAGGCCCCAGAGGTTACTGATGGAGACGATGTCGTTCGACACGTCCGTCACGATGCTCTGGACCAGCAGGCGCAGGCCGGCGAAGGCCGGGTCGTTGGGGATCGATCCGCCCGTGGAGACATCGCCGTTGATGTCCAGCGGCAGGTCGAGGATGAACGACGGGGGCACCAGGCCGGCCGTGATCACCGAGTTGCCGCCGTCGATCGGCGTGTAGAGCTCCACCGCGCTCACGATCGTGATCGACAGGATCCCGCCGATTCCGGACGGAGCGTCCACCCCCAGGGTCACGAAGCCGCCCGGCGCGACGGGGTTGGGGATCGTGATCAGGTCGGTGGTCCAGTTCGCTTCGGTGAAGACGTCGGCGTCGAGGGTCGAGTTGCCGGGCACTTCCACGATCAACGTGTCGGTCAGCGGATCGGAGTCGACGTTGGGCACGATCGCGCCGGTGGTGGCGTCGAGCAGGTAGGCCGGGCGCGTGTCGAAGCCCGTCAGGTAGAGCGTGAAGCCCTGGGTGTCCCGGCTCTGAGCGGTGACGCGCAGGGGCCAGATGCCCGAGAGGCCGGCGAGCCCCACGTCCAGCACGACTTCCTTCATGTTCTCGACGTTCGACAGCGTGATGCTCCCGCCGATGTCGTCGGCGGCACCGTCGATCGTGCTGAAGGCGCTGAGCACGCGGGGCGTGAGGTCGACGTAGCTGATCTTGCCGCCGTTGTCGGCCAGCACCAGGAAGTCCTGGGGGTAGCGCTCCACCGTGAGGCCGTCGATGAAGTCGAAGAAGTCGACCTCGTCGAGCACGTCCCAGCTGTGGTTGTCGGGAGGACCGCCGCAGCACACGACGACGTTGTCGTCGAGCGTCGCGCCGAGCCCGGTGACGTAGCTGTTGAAGGTGCTGGCCTGGGCGCCGCCGACACCATTGATGTCGAACGCGTCGCGCACGGCGTACATGGGCGTGTTGTGCAGGTTGCGGCCCATCGACAGCTCGGGCACCAGCGTGCCCGGTTCGGGCGGGTAGCTGCCCGGGTCGAAGTAGAGCACGCTCGACTGCTGGTAGTTGAACGGGAACGACGTCGGGCTGCCGCCGAAGTTGAACGCGTTCTCCATGTTGGCCTGCAGGCTGCCCGTGCCCAGGTTGTAGGCCATGGTCCAGTCCCAGCTCGCCGCCACCATGCCCAGCGCAGCGATCATCACGCCGTTGGGGTTGCGGTGACGCGCCGTGTAGCTGGAGACCACGCCGCCGCCCATGGAGAAGCCGCAGAAGTAGACCCGGTCAGGGTCGATGTTCTTGTTGTCGAGCATCCACTGGATCGCCGCGGTGACGTTGCGCTGCGAGATCGGTGAGCCGAACAGCTGGTCGTCCAGGCCGGTGATCGAGAGGTAGGCGTAGTTGCGCGCGTTGGCCTCGTCGTCGAGTTCGGAGAACACGTCGACGCTGGCGGCCGAGGAGCCGAAGCCGTGGTAGCCGACGATCAGCGGGTGAGGCGGGCCGTCGCGGTTGTAGGCGTCGGGCGTGCCCCAGACGAAGAGTTCACCGAAGCCTGTGCCGGTGCCGTCCGCCGTGCCGGGGATGAACCCGGTGTGCAGCGTCATCGGTGTGCCGTCACTCTGCGACGCGTACTTGCCCGGAGGCACCACGTGCCGGTCCGAGAACACGATGTCGTCCATCGGGCTGTCGGCCGTGAGCGGCGGCAGAGGCGGGAGGCCGAGTGAAGCGGCCTGGGCGGTGACGTCAGCTGCATCGCCTGCCTGCAGCGGCTGCTGTGCGCTCGTTGTCGCGGGGAACGCGACGACGGCAAGCGCCACTGCGAGACGAAGACATGCCTGGCTTGGTCGGGCCATGCGAGGACCTCAGAGGTGCATCGGGAGGGAATTGTCCGGCCGGGGCTTCCCGCCGAGGATTCTCGGTTCCCGGTCCGATCGGACTGCAGCGGGGGTCGCGGAAAAGTGTACCCGAGTGCATAAGACCTGCCAACAAGCGCACTTGCCACGGTTCGAGCCCTTCCTGGGGCACGCGAGCCGTCCGAAGTCGTGGCGCCGGGGGTGCTTGCGCGAACTGGTCGCAGAGGTCCGCCGGCCTGCACCGGATCGGTGCTGGGGCGATCACCCCTCTCCGGCCCTCTCACGTAGCTGCTGGAGCAAGGGCCCGAGGCGCTGGGGATCCTCCGGGAACAGCTCCAGGTAGCGCTCCAGGTGCCGGCGCGCGGCCGCCGGGTCGCTTTCGGCCAGCAGTTCACCCAGGACGGCGTGGGCCCGGGCCGCCGGCAAGGGGTCGGTGGCCTCCAGGGCCACCTGCTCCAGCAGTTCCACGGGCCGGTCCTGCTCGCCCCCGCGCAACAGCAGGCGGGCCAGGTTGAGGCGGGCGTCCATGTGGCCCGGGTCCACCTCGAGGGTGCGCTCGTAGTACTCGGTGGCCTCGACGTCCTGTCCCTCCATGGTGCGGACGAAGCCCATGTTGAACAGCGCCCGCGGGTTGTCCGGATCGATGTCGAGCACGCCCAGCAGGGCGCCCTCGGCCTGGGCCAGGAGCTGTGGGTCGGAGGTCAGGTGCTCGTAGAGGCTGAGGTAGGCGGCGGCCACACCGAAGCGCGCGTTCACGTCCCGGGGGTCCTCGGCCAGGACCTGGCGGAACCGATTCAACGCTCGGTGGACCTCCTCCAGCTGTTCGGCGGCCCGGCTGTGGGCTTCGGCCACGGGCTGCTCGCCCCGTCGCGCGGCCAGTTGGGCCAGGGCGGAGTGGGCCGCGGCCGCGTGGGGGCTGAACGGGTCGCTGGTGAGGTAGTCGCGGTAGTGGCGCCCGGCGGCTTCGTCGTCGAGGCGCAGCAGGGCGTACTGACCCGAGACCAGCGCCAGGGCCGGCAGGTCCGGGGCGTGGGTGCGGGCCTGGTCCAGGTGCGCGCCGGCTTCGTCGAGGCGACCCAGCTCGATCAGCAACTCGGCCAGGAAGGTGTGCGCGCGGGCGTTGCCCGGGTTGGTCTCGAGTTCCCGGTCCCAGGCCGTGAGGGCGTCGTCGGTGCGGCCGGCGTCCGAGAGCGCCAGGGCGCGATAGTGCAGGGCGCCGTCGGGCAGCACTCCGGTCCGCTCGAGGCGATCGAGCTCGGTCAGGGCACGCTCGGGCTCGCCGTCGCGCAAGGCGGCCAGCACGCTGGGGATGCTCGCTCCCACCGGAGTGGGGTCGTAGGGCAGCACCAGGCTGGGGCCGTCGCCGCAGGCACCGAGCAGGGTCAGCAGGGCGACGGCGCCGAGCAGTTGCTGCGCCGAGCGGGGGAGCCGGGCTGGCACGGGTTCGGGGGCGGGGTTCGGCCGGGGGGTGGGGTGCTTCACTCGATGGGCTCCAGGGGATGGGCGGCGACGACGCCGCGGCCCCGCTCCACGATCAGGTGCTGGCCGAATAGCATCCGCTCCGCGTCCAGCGTGTCCAACTCGCCGCCGGGCCAGCGCACCGTGGCGGAGCTCACGCGGCCGCCCCCGCCGAAGTGCAGGCGCGGGTCGGGGCTGCCCTGGAAGCTGCTCGAGGCGACTTTCTGGCGGGTCAGCGTGGCGTTGCCGACCTGGAGCGTGACTACCGCGCCGAAGGCATCGCGGGGGCCGTCGCGTACGGTCACCAGCATCTGCCGCGCGGGTTCGTCGGTGCGGTTGAGGTAGAGCAGCGGGGCGCCGTCCAGGGTGAGCACGAGCAGGTCCAGGTCGCCGTCCCCGTCCACGTCGCCCTTGAGGGCGCAGCGCCCCTTGTGGGAGTGCGGGTCGGGGAACACGTCGGCGCCGAAGGTCCCGTCGCCCGCGCCGGGGAACAGCTGTTGGGGCTGGGCGTAACTGGTCCCCGTGTCCGGGAGGTCGGCTTCGGGGAACACGTGGCCGTTGGCCACGAACAGGTCCAGGTCCCCGTCGGCGTCGAAGTCCTGGAGTTGCACGCCCCAGCCGAGTCGGGTGCGGCTGACGTGGGCGACGCCGGCCGCGGCGTTCACGTCGCGGAACTGCATCGGGCCGATGCGGCGGTAGATGGCGTTGGTCTCGTCGGAGAAGTTGGTCACGGCGATGTCGAAGGTGCCGTCGCCGTCCATGTCGCCCACGTCCACGCCCATGCCGGCCTGTGCCTGGCCCGACAGATCGGCGGCGGCGCCCGAGTGCAGACTCACGTCCCGGAAGCGGCCGTCGCCGAGGTTGTGCAACAGCGTGTTGTCGACGGAGTCGTTGGCCACGTAGACGTCGATCAGGCCATCGCCGTCGAGGTCGGCCAGCGCGATGCCCAGGCCGTAGGCCGGCGCGGCACTGCGGATGCCGCTGGGCACGGACGCGTCGGTGAAGCCGCCCTCGCGGTCGCTGCCGAGCAGCAGCACGTCGGGTTGGGGCGGCAGACCGTGGGGGCCGCACAGCACGCTGTGCCCCTTGAAGCGGCAGGGCACCCCATCGATGTCGCCCACCGGTGGACTCGCCGGGTCGAGCAGCAGGTAGCGCACGAGGTAGAGGTCGAGCAGGCCGTCGCCGTTCACGTCGGCGCAGGCCAGGCTCGTGGTCCAGTCGAGCGGCGAGTCCCGCCCGGGCAGGGGCCGTTTCTCGAAACGCACGCGGGCCGCCCCGTCCTGCGCGATCTGCGTGCGGTTGAGGAACAGGGCGTCCTCACCCTGGCCGCCGATGAAGAGGTCCGGCCTCCCGTCTTGGTCCACGTCGCCCACGGTGATGCCGGTGGGCCAGCCCGACATGACCAGCCCGGTGTCGTCTTCCACGGTGGTGAAGCGGGGCACGCCGTCCCGGGGGCCCTGGTTCAACAACACGTGGTGACGCACGAGCCGGCCGGCGGCCACGGCTTCCCGGGTCGAGCCGTCCACCAGCACCAGGTCCAGGTCGCCGTCGCCGTCGAGGTCGGTGAGCGCGGCGCCGTTGCCGTTGACCTCCAGGATCGTGGGCTTGGTCTCGACCTCGCCGCAGGTCAGGACCGTGTCGATGCCCGCGTCGTGACCGCGCTCCTCGAACAACGGCCCGGGGGCGTCGCGGCAGCCCGCCAACAGCGTCGCCAGGACGAGCGCCGTGCGCGTGAGGCGCCGGTCGCGATGGGGGCACGGAGGGGGCATGGGGCGTCGGACAGTGGGAGCGAACGGAGGACCGCTCAGGATACGGAGCGCCCGGGCGGTGCGCGAACTCGTCGTCCGGTGGCGGGCCCGCGCGGTGCTACAGTCCGCCCGTGTTCGATCTCCGCAGCGATACCGTCACCAGACCTTCCCCGGCCATGCGCGAGGCCATGGCCACGGCCGAGGTGGGCGACGACGTGATGGGTGAAGATCCCACCGTCGCGGCCCTGCAGGAGCGGGTGGCGACGCTGCTGGGCAAGCAGCGCGCCCTGTTCGTGCCGTCGGGCACCATGGGCAACCAGATCTGTCTGGGGCTGCTGACCTCGCCCGGCGACGAGATCATCGGCGAAGCCGAGTGCCATCTGCTGCTCAACGAGGTGGGCTCGGTCTCGCGGCTCTGGGGCTGCCAGATGCGCCCGATCAAGGGCCGCGGCGGTGTCATGGACGGGGCCGAGGTCGAAGCCACGGTGCGCGATCCGGATGACATCCACTACCCGCGCACCGCGGCCATCGCGCTGGAGAACACCAACAACTACGCCGGCGGCGTGGTGCTGCCCCTGGAGCAGATCGACGCCATGGCCGACATCGCCCGGCGCCACGGACTCGCGTTGCACATGGACGGAGCGCGGTTGTTCAACGCCCAGGTCGCGTGCGAGATCCCCTTCGCGCGCCTGCTGCGCGACGTCGACACCGTGTCGGTGTGCTTCTCCAAGGGCATGGGCGCGCCGCTGGGTTCGGTCATCGCATCCACGCCCGAGCGCATCCAGCGGGCGGTGCGATTGCGCAAGGGCCTCGGCGGCGGGATGCGCCAGGCCGGCGTGGTGGCGGCCGCCGCCCTCGTGGCGCTCGACGAGAGCCCCCCGTTGATGGTGCACGATCACGCCCGGGCCCGGGCGTTGGCCGAGGAACTCCAACGCCAGCCGGGAACCGAGGTCGACCTGGCGAGCGTGCAGACCAACATCGTCGTGGCGCGAGTGGCGCAGGGCACGGCGCCGGACGTCGTGCGGCGCCTGGCCGAGCGCGACGTGCACGCCGGCTACCTCGATGGCGAACGCGTGCGCTTCGTGTTCCACCGGGACGCGGGCGACGATGCCCTTCAAGCCGCGGTCGACGCCGTGCGGGCCGTGCTCGGCTGAAGCCGGGTCAGGCGATCAGGTCGCGGCTGGGGTCGACGCGGATGAAGATGCGTCCCACGAGCCAGACGCACACGGCGGCCACGGCGACCAGCGCCGCATAGCCCACGATGCCACCGGCGACGTACCCGGCAAGCGCCTGGCCGCTGGCGGCGCGCGCGATCCAACCGGCGGCCAGCCCCATCACCGCGGCCACGGCGACGGCGGCCAGGACCACGAGCATGACCACGAAGAACACCAGGTACATGCGCATGGCCTGGCCGAAGCCCATCATCTTGCCCGGGTTGGTCATGCGCACCGGATAGAGCAGGAAGGCTCCGTTCCAAACGGAGAGCAGGATCAGGTCGAAGGCCGGCAGCACGGCGAGCGCGCCCAGCCAGCGCGGGATCTCGCTCGCCGGGACGACGAACAGGATCCAGCCACCGAGCAGCAACTGGAGCGCGAACATCACCAGCACCGAGCCCAGCAGCTGACCCGCGGCGAGCCACCCCGGCGGCGTCGGGAGCGTGCGCAGCCACGGGAGCAGGTCGTAGTCCGAGCGGAAGTCGGCCTGGATGTACATCGGGCCCGTCATGGTCACCATGCCGAGGCCGATGATCGCGCCGAAGCGCGCCAGCGTGACTGCGTCGTGTTCACCGCCGCGCGTGAAGAACAGCACGACCGCCATGTAGATCGCGAAGATGATGATCGACACGAACGGGCGCTTGGAACGGGACAGGGCCGTGAGTTGTCGCCAGATGTGAGGTCCGGCGCCGCCCAGGTGGGGCGGCATGGGCAGCAACCGTCCGCTGGTCGAGGCTCGAGGTGCACCGGCCAGCGAGCCCTTGGCCAGACGTGACAGCTTGCGTTGCATGCGCGCGCTGGTGGCGTGCGCCGCCTCGCGGATGTCGACGCGCACCCGTGTGGCGGCGAACACGAGCAGCGCCAGCACCGCGCTGAGCGCGGCCAGCGCGCCGGGGTGCGCGAGCGGAGTGCGGCCCGTGAGGATCGCCACGAACGGCGCGGCGGGCGCGACGAAGTAGCGCAGGATCTGCGGCGACACCACCCGGTCGTCCGCGTGCCAGGCGGCGAAGATCGAGGCCGCGATGCCCAGCAGCAGGAGCAGCCCGAGCCAGTTGCTGCGCCGTCGGCGGACCTCGGCCGGCAGGCCGATCAGGCGCACGTCGATCCAGATCTGCATCACGCTGGCGGTCGAGAGCAGCAGCGAGTAGCACAGCGCGGCCTGCAGGTAGCCCACGCCGACGGGGCGGGCGAAGAACGAGATCGCCAGCGAGAGGCCGAGCACCCGTCCCAGGCGGTTGAGCACGTTCATCACGACCAGGGCGCGGGTCGTGATCGGTGCGGGGAACAGGAACTGGATCTCCTCCGGCTTGAAGTGGATCACGCCCTGTCGCGTGGCCTGCCAGGCCATCAGGCAGGGGAACGCCACCAGGAAGGCGCCGGCGAGCAGCGGCACGAAGTCGGTGCTGACGCGCGCGTCCCGGGCCGCCACCTGGGCCGCGATGGCGAGACCGAAGAAGGCCACGCCCAGCACCGTGAGCAGCGCGCGCTTGGGGCTGCGCATCTGGTGCAGGCGTCGACGCACCCCGGCGCGCAGGCGCACGCGTGTCAACCACCACAACGCGCCCAGGCCCTCGATCCGTTGCGAGGGGCGGTCGGCCGGGTCGCCCTGTCCGGCGGCTGCGCTCGGGTCGTGCGGCGACCCGCTCAACCCGCGTCACTCGACGCCGGGTCGCCCTGGGTACCTCGCTCGTCGGTGGCGCGCAGGAAGATGTCCTCCAGGGAGTCCTGGCGAGCGAGCACTTCCTCGCGCGTGCCGCTGAGGCGCACCTCTCCGGCGTGGAGGATCACGAAGCGGTGGGAGAGCTGCTCCACGACTTCGAGCTGGTGTGACGAGATCAGCACCGCGGCGCCTGCGCCCGCGCGGGCCGAGATGGCGTCGCGCATGTTCTTGCGGCCCAGGGGGTCGAGGCCGGTGAGCGGTTCGTCGAGCAGCAGCACTTCCGGTCGGTGCAGGAACGCGCAGCAGATGGTCACCTTCTGGCGCATGCCGCGGGACAGGCTGGCCGCGGTGGCGTGGCACTTGTCGGTCAGCTCGAACTCGTCGAGCAAGGCGTCGATGGCCGGCTGCGGCTCGGGGACGCCGTAGACCTCGGCGATGAACAGCAGGTGCTCGAGCACCGTGAGTGACTCGAACAGGTTGGGTGTGTCGGGCACGAAGGCGAGCCGCCGACGGGCTTCGACGGCATCCGGCCCCATCACGTGCCCGCCGATGGCGATGTGGCCCTCGTCGGCTTGGAGGATGCCGGCCAGCATGCGCAGCAGGGTGGTCTTGCCGGCGCCGTTCACACCGACCAGCCCCACGATCTCACCGGGTGCCAGCGCCAGGTCCACCTGGGATACGGCGCGCAGGTGGTCGAACGCCTTGGACAGCCCCCGCACGTCGATGGCGCCCCCCGGGGGGCGCCTCGGGGCGGACGTGCCTCCGTGCTCGAGGGGGCTGGTCTCGGGGGCGGTCATGGGCTCCCCTTCGGGAGGGCGGGTGTGGGCGGCAGGGGCTGGCCGCGGGCGGATTGTAGGCAGCGGCTCGGGGCGGGTCGAACGTCCGGCGCGTTGGCCCGCTTCGCGTTGTGCGCCCCCCGTCCTCCGGCTATCTTCCGCGTTCGACACGTTCCTTTCTTCACCGGCGGAGTCCTGGACAGCCATGGGTGGCAGCAACCCCTACATCCCCGAGGTGCAGGCCAACCTGCCCACCGAGCCGTACAAGGTCGTCTTCCTGCTCGAGGATTCGGGCAAGGAAGTCGAAGTGCAGGCCGACCCGGCCGCCTTCCCCTACGGTCACGACGGCTTGCCGGGCAGCCTGCTCGACATCGCCCTGGGGGCCGGGGTCGACGTCGATCACGCTTGCGGTGGCGTCTGCGCCTGCTCGACCTGCCACGTGCACGTCGAGTCCGGCCTCGAGTCGTGCAACGAGTCCTCCGATGACGAGGAGGACATGCTCGACAACGCCCCGGGGCTCTCCGACACCTCGCGGCTCGCCTGCCAGACGGTGCCTGACGGCTCGGCGCCCGTGCTGGTGCGGATCCCGTCGTGGAACCGGAATCTGGTCAGCGAGGAGCACTGATCCCGGCCGTGTTCGGGCCGGGAGCCCCGGGCGGGCGCTGACGCGGCAGGCGGGGAGGGGCCCCGCGTGCCGATCCGTGCGCCTTCGCTGACGCTTCGGCAGCGTCGTCAAGTCGCCCCACCCCGACGTCGATCCCTGATGGACGACGCCGGAGAAGGCCATGTCCACCCACCCACCCCTGGTCCGGTCGCAAGCGTGTACCTGCGGTGCCGCTTCGTCCGCAGTCGCGCCCAAAGACCGCCTCCTGTTTGGCATGCCGGCCAACACGGTCGCCATGCTGGTCATGTTCCTGTCCGCCATGGACTCGCTGGCCACCGTGCTCTACCTGCGCACGGGGCGCGGCGTGGAGATCAACCCGGCCATGAGCTGGCTCCAGGCCCACGGCGGCGAGAGCCTGTTCGTCTTCGCCAAGATCATCCTGACCGGGGTGTGCATGCTGTGGGTCGTCCACCGCGCGCGTCACACCCACGCGCGCATCGCCAGCGTCGCGGCCTTTGCGATCTACATGCCGATCGTCGGCGTGCACATCTACAACAACGCGGTGCTGGTCGGCTACCTGCGCTGACACCGCCGCACCCCGGTGCTGCGCGCCGGGGCGGCGGATTGGTGCGAGGAGGGGGATTCGAACCCCCACGGGTCACCCCACCGGATCCTAAATCCGGCGCGTCTGCCATTCCGCCACCCTCGCACGGGTGGGCGCTGTGCTCCGGCCGCTGGCCGCGCCGCGCCACGCCTGCATTGTCGGCCCCGACACGCGGCCGGTCCACTGCGACCGACGCCGGGGTCAGACCAGCGCGGCCTCGGCGCCCTGCGCGCGCAGGTGGTTCAGTGCCGAGCCGGCCCGGAACCACTCGATCTGGAGCGGATTGAGGGTGTGGCTGCACTCGAAGCTGTCGCTGCCGCCGTCCTCGTGGGTGGCGGTGACGGTCACGCTGCTGCCCGGCGACAGGCTGTCGATGCCGTCGAAGCTCAGGCGATCGGTCTCGCGGATCAGGCCCCACGCCGCCGCGTCGACGAACTGCAGCGGCAACGCGCCCTGCTTCTTCAGGTTCGTCTCGGCGATGCGCGCGAAGCTGCGGGCCAACACGGCGCGGCAACCGAGGTAGCGCGGTGACATGGCGGCGTGCTCGCGGCTGCTGCCCTCGCCGTAGTTCACGTCACCCACGGCGACCCAGCCCTGGCGGGCGGCGCGATAGGCCTTGCCGATCTCGGGGTAGCTCTGGCCGCGCTCACCGGTGAGCACGTTGAGGCCCTTGCCCTGTTCTCCGGTGAAGGCGTTGGTGGCGCCGAGGAAGCAGTTGTCGGAGATGTTCTGCAGGTGGCCGCGGAAGCGCAGCCACGGACCGGCGGCCGAGATGTGGTCGGTGGTGCACTTGCCCTTGACCTTGACCAGCACCGGCAGGTCGCGCAGCTGATCGGGTGTGATCGGCGCGAACGGGTCGAGCAGTTGCAGTCGTTCGCTGCCGGGGGCCACGTCCAGGTCGACGCCGCTGCCGTCGGCCGGCGGGCCCACGTAGCCCTCGCTGGTGGGGGCGAAGCCGTCGGCCGGCAGCTCGTCTCCGGTGGGCGGGTCGAGGCGCACCTCGTCGCCCGACGCGTTGGTCAGCGTGTCGCGACGCGGATCGAAGTCCAGGCGCCCGGCGAGCGCCAGGGCCACGACGACGTCGGGACTGGAGATGAAGGCCAGCGTCTGGTGGTTGCCGTCGTTGCGCCCGCTGAAGTTGCGGTTGAACGAGGTCACGATGGTGTTGC
Source organism: Planctomycetota bacterium (assembly GCA_029259695.1). Lineage (GTDB taxonomy): Bacteria > Planctomycetota > B15-G4 > B15-G4 > B15-G4 > OFTM49. The sequence continues at coordinate 29,526 of JAJDEQ010000139.1, read as the reverse complement.
TGTCGCCCTTGTCGATGTCGTCCCGTTGCCACTGGCCGATGCAGGGGCCGCAGGCGTTGGCCAGCACGGTGGCGCCGATGCTCTCCAGCGCTTCCATCTGCCCATCCCGCCGGATCGTGGCGTCGACGGTGTTGCTGCCGGGCGTCACCATCAGCGGCGTCTTCAGCTCCAGGCCCTTGTCCTTGGCCTGGCGCGCCAGGGCGGCCACGCGATCCATGTCCTCGTAGGACGAGTTGGTGCACGAGCCGATCAGGGCGGCCTTGATCTCCAGCGGCCACTGCTCGCGCTTGGCCTCGTCGCCGAGCGCGTCGAGCGAGCGGGCCAGGTCGGGCGTGTGCGGCCCGACGATCATGGGCGGCAACTGATCCAGGTCGATCTCGACGACCTGATCGAAGTAGCGCTCGGGATCCCGCGCCACCTCCGGGTCGGCGCGCAGCAGTTCGGCGTGGTCCCGGGCCAACTCGGCGATCTCGGCGCGGCCGGTGGACGCGAGGTAGCCCGCCATGTGTTCGTCGAACGGGAACAGCGACGTGGTCGCCCCCAGCTCGGCGCCCATGTTGCACACCGTGCCCTTGCCCGTGCACGAGATCGACGCGGTGCCCGAACCCTCGCTGCCGTCGCTGAAGTACTCGACGATCGCGCCGGTGCCGCCCTTCACGGTGAGCAGTTCGCACACCTTGAGGATCACGTCCTTGGGGGACGACCAGCCGTCGAGGCTGCCCTTGAGCTGCACGCCGATCAGCTTGGGCCAGCGCACGGTGAAGGGCAGTCCGGCCATGACCTCCATGGCGTCGGCGCCGCCCACGCCCACGGCGACCATCCCGAGGCCACCCGCGTTGGGGGTGTGACTGTCGGTGCCGATCATCATGCCGCCGGGGAACGCGTAGTTCTCCAGCACGACCTGGTGGATGATCCCCGACCCCGGCTCCCAGAAGCCCGCGCCGAACTTGGCGCCGGCCGACTTGAGGAAGGCGTAGACCTCGGCGTTCTCACGGTTGGCCTCGGCCAGGTCCTGGTCCTTGCCGACCCGCGCGCGGATCAGGTGGTCGCAGTGGATCGTGCTGGGCACCGCCACGTGGGGACGGCCGGTCATGGCGAACTGCAACAGGGCCATCTGGGCCGTGGCGTCCTGCATGGCGACCCGGTCGGGCTGCAGGTTGGCGTAGCTCTTGCCGCGTTCGGGCGCCGGCCCGTCCTGATCGGACAGGTGCGCGCAAAGGACCTTCTCGGCCAGGGTCAGCGGACGACCGAAGCGCTCCCGCCAGCGGGCGTGGCGGTCGGCCAGGCCGGAGTAGATCGTGGCGATGTCGGACGGGCTGATGTCGGTCATGGTTCGCGGCCGCGTGGGTGTCGTGAGGGTCCGGATCCCTGCACGTTACGCCACCGGGGGGGAGGCGCTCAACCGGCGCTACGGTGACCTGCCGCCGCGAGTGCGCAGACGGCGCCGTCAGCCGCCCGAGCTGACGACCTCCACCGGGGCGATCTCCTCGAGCTGCTCGCGCACCTTGTCCGCGTCGCCCACGACCACGATCACCAGCCGCTCGGGGTCGAGCAGTTCGTCCGCGGCGCGGGCCACGTCCTCCGAGCTGGTGGCGGCGATGCGCTTCAGGTACTCGTCCCAGTAGTTCCCGGGCAGGTCGTTGACCTCCAGGGTCCACAGCCGACCGGCCACGGCCTGGGGGGTCTCCAGGGTGCCGGCGAAGCTGCCGGCCATGTACGACACGGCCTGGCTCAGCTCCTTCTCGCTGGGCGGCTCGTCGCGCATGCGCTTCACCTCGTCGATCACCGCCTGCACCGTCTCGGCCGTGGTGGGCGTCTTGGTGAACGTGCTCACCGTGAAGGACCCGCCGAAGCGCGAACTCGAGAGGCCGCCCCGTGCGCCGTAGGTGAGTCCCTTCTGCACGCGGATGACGTCGTTGAGCCGGCTGTTGAAGCCGCCGCCGAAGACCTGGCTGAGCACGACGCCGGTGGGATACAGGTCGTGGTCGCGGGTGATGCCCTCGTGGCCCGCCCGGATCTCGCTCTGGATCGCACCCGGGGTGTCGACCAGCAGGATGCGCGTGCCCTTGGGCGGCTTGACCGCGGGGATCTCCACGTTGGGTGCCTCGCCTTCGCCCTCCCAGCTGCCGAGGTAGCGGTTGGCGGTCTCGAACGCTTCGTCCGCGGTGATGTCACCGGCCACGTAGAGCACGGCGTGTTCGGGAGCGGCCCAGGTGGTCCACCACGCCTCGAGTTGCTCGACGTCGAGTTGCTTGAGGTCGTCCGCCGTGCCGTCGGAGGGGCGGGCGTAGGGATGGTTGCCCCACAGGGCGCGGTCGAACTCGCGGGTGGCGATGGACGAGGGCGTCTTCTCCTCGACCGTCTTGCCGGTGCTCAACTGGTCGCGCAGCGTCTTGAACTCCTTGCCGTCGAAGGCGGGCACCTGCACCACCTCGGACATCAGGCGCACGGTGCGTCCGAACTCCTTCTTCACACCCGAGAGGTTCACCGAGGCGCCGTCGTGTCCGGCGCTGGCCGAGATCGAGATGCCGTGGCTCTCCAGCTCGACGGCCATTTCCTCGGCGTCGCGCACGAACGTGCCGCGGGTGATCATGTTCAGGGCCATCGACGCGGTGCCGGGGCGTTCGCTGCCCTCGGTGTAGGCACCCGGGCGCAGGCGCAGGGTGGAGCTGACCCACGGCACCTCGTGGTTCTCCACCACGACCAGCTTGAGTCCGTTGTCGAGCGTGCGTGCCACGCCGCCCAGGGACAGGTCGGCGTCGAGCGGGTCGGCCACGGGGGGCGCGTCGCCCATCCACTCGGGACGCTCGGCGTCGGCCTTGGGGCCGGTGGCGACCGCGCGGACGCCGCCTTCCACCTCTTCCTCGTCGTCGCCCTCGTCCTCGGCCTCGCCGCCACCCGCGGCACTGGCGGCCGAGAGCACGCCCTTGAGTGTGCTCATGAGCGTGGGCTTGACCGTCATGGTGTTGGCCCGCTCGCGCTGCAGGTAGGTGTTGGCCACGCGCTGGATGTCGTCGGTGCTGACGGCCATCACGCGTTCCAGGTAGGTGTTGGCGAGCTGCGTGTCACCCAGGATCACCGCGGCGTTGCCCAGCGCGTTGGCCTTGCTGGCGATGGTGAGCGACTCGGCCACGTCGTTGCGGTAGAGCTGGTTGCGCACCTTCTCGAGCTCGTCGTCGGTCACGCCGTTCTCGCGCACCTCGTCGATCTGCTCCCAGATGGCGGCCTGCACCGCGTCGGTGTCGCCGAAGGGCATGGTCATGCCGCCGCAGATGGCCAGGCCCGCCTGCTCGAAGGTGGCGTGGGCCCCCAGACCGACCACGCCGACCTCCTTGCGGCGCACGATGTCCACGTACAGTCGGCTGCTCTCACCACCACCCAGGATCTGCATCAGCATGTTCAGCGGCAGGGCGTCGGGGTGCTTCTCGGGCACCGTGTGGAAGGCGATGCCGGTGAGCGGCACGGGCGCGTTGTCGTCCTGCAGGTCGAACGTCCTGCCCTCCGTCTGCGGCGGTTCCACGATCGTGACCCGCGGCGGCTCGGGGCAGCGCGGGATCCAGCCGAAGTACTTGCCGGCCAGGGCGCGCACCTGGTCGTGCTCCACGTCGCCCACGACCACCAGCGTGGCGTTGTTGGGCACGTAGTACGTGTCCCAGAAGTGCTGGATGTCGTCGACGGTCGAGGCGCGCAGGTGTTCGATCTTGCCGATCGGCGACCAGCGGTAGGGGTGCTCGTTGAACAGGCCTTCCAGTACCTGCTCCAACATCGAGCCGTAGGGCTGGTTCAGCCCCAGGCGGCGTTCCTCCTCGACCACCTTGCGCTCGGTGGCGAAGCCGCCCTCGTCGATCTTCAGCGACGCCATGCGCTCGGCCTCGAGCCACAGCACCATCTCCAGCTGGTTGCTGGGGAACTCCTGCACGTAGACCGTCTGGTCGAAGGACGTGTAGGCGTTGGTGTTGCCGCCCGTGCCGCGGATGTACTCGAAGTGGTCCTTGGGGCCCAGGCGGTCGGTGCCGCGGAACATCATGTGCTCGAACATGTGGGCGAAGCCCTGGCGCTCGGGATGCTCGTCCTTGCTGCCCACGTGGTACCAGAGCTGCACGGCGACGATCGGCGCGCTGTGGTCCTCGAGCGAGATCACGCGCAGCCCGTTGCCGAGCACGCTCTCCTCGAACGGGAAGCGGCCCTTGCCCTTGCGCGCGTCGGCGCTCGGGTCGGGCGTCGTGCCGGCGGCGGGGGCCGGGTTCACGACGGCACGCGTCACCATCGGCTCGTCGGCGGTCGGGACTCGTGCGTCCGCGGGGGGCGCGGTGACGAGCAGCGCGGTCCAGGCGAGGGCGATCGCGGACACGGCCGGGGCACGAGGGGGCGTCAGCTTCATGGGACGGCTCCGAGGGGGGCCGGCGCGGGCCCGTGGGCTGGTGCAGCGTGCGCCGGACGGCAGGCGTGAGAGCCCGGGATGATATGCCAATCACGGGTGGTGCGGATGACGCGATGGTGGCAGCGCAGCGCGGCGGAGAGCGCCCCCGGTCGGGGGGCCGGCGTGACCCTGGCGGTCGGCGGCGGACACTGCTTGGTGGGCCCCCGGCACCCGCATAGGATGGCGCCCTTCGGTAGCCTCGAAATCCCCGGGAGATGCTCGATGCTGACTCGCCTGCGCCTGACGCGTACCAACCTGCTCTACACCTGCATCCTGCTGTTCCTGCAACCCTGCGGACCGTGCGGCAACTGGTACGCCATCGATGTCGGCAGCACCGGCGACCTCAAGCGCGCCAACTTCCTCGAGATCGTGACCGAGAACGCCAAGGTCTCGGCGCGCAACTACACCCAGGTCGACGTGCTCACGGGCGAGACCACCAAGGTCAAGGGCGACCGCCGCATCGCCGTCGCCGGCAAGAAGAAGAACGAGCTGGGCCACGGCATCCTCGGCGGCCCCTGGGGCAGCGGCAGCTTCTCGGTCGGTGCCACCAAGGCCATCGACGGCCTCGACTTCCTCGAGAGTGACGTCTCCTACAGTTTCATCTCGGCGGGGTATCCGGGCGGCTCGCGTGAGCTGCGGGTCTACTACTCGTTGCAGGTGCCCCTCGGTTTCGACGAGGACGGGCCGCCGGTGTTGGTGCCGGGGTTCATCGCCCGTGCCTACGACCACGCATCGGGAAGTGACCCCATCGGGGAGGCCTTCCTGCCGGGCGCCTCGCAGGTCGACGCGCGCCTGGAGCAGGACGACACCGACTTCTACTGGCGCGTCCGCGAGCACGTGCCGTACGTCGAGGCCGCCGATGCGGGCGAGTTCGCCGAAGTCGCCACGATCCCGAGCGTGCCCCTGGCCGGTCCCAACGCGTTCCAGGTCTTCATGGGTGCCGTCGGTCTGCCGGCCAAGGCCGAGTTCTACTTCGACAAGTTCTGGTTCCTGGGCGACGACCTGGGCGGGGTCGATCCCGAACGCACGTTGACCGCGGAGCTGCGCTCGGTGGAACTCTGCCTGTGCGACGTGGACGAACTGCTCCAGGGCGAAGTGGACGCCGGCGACATCAGCGAGGCCGCCGGGCGCGTGGGCAACATCCTGTTCGGTGGAATCGACGACCCGGGTCTGGCCAACATCTTCAACGAGATCGACACGCTCTCGAAGGAAGAGAAGGACCAGCAGTCAGAGGAGGACGGTTTCTCCGCGGACAGCGTCGACGACAAGGGTGCCCGGCGTCAGAGCCAGGGCGCGTACAAGCGGCTGCACAAGATCTACAAGCTGCTCGACGGCATGGACCAGAGCGGCAACATCCAGTCGGGCAAGATCAACGCCGCCCGCAAGGGCATCGAGGCCGTGAAGGGCAAGACCAAGGTGGCCCAGGCCAACCTCCAGGGCTTCCGCGTGCGCAGCAGCAAGCAACTCGCGAAGATCTTCTATCCGATCCCGGTCGAGGACCTGCCCTCGTTCCTGTTCGCCGCGTCGGACGAGGATTGACGCAGCTCGCCATCGATGTCGTGGCGAGCACGCGGGGCGACGCGCGGCATCGACGTCGCGTGGGTTTGGGGCGTCGCGCGGCGCGCGCTGTCGTGCCGTGCGTGTTCGCCGTGCTCGTGCTCGCGTCGCACCCGGCCGCGCAGCTCGCCGGGGGTGACCCGCAGGCGCGTGCTCCCGCGCCCCGCGCCCAGCGTCCTCACGAGCGGCTGATCGCGGAGGGACGCTTCGGGTCGTCGGTGGCGGCGATCGGGGACCTCGACGGCGACGGTCACGTGGACGTCGCCATCGGCGCGCCCGACGAACCGGGCGGCGGTGTGGCCCGCGGCGTGGTGCGCGTGGCGTTCCTGGACGGCCGGGGGCAGGCGCGCGAGCAGGTCGCGATCACCTCAGCCCGCGGCGGCTTCACGGGCGAACTCGACGACTTCGACGCCTTCGGTTGGGCGGTGGCGTCGCTGGGGGACCTGGACGGCGACGGCGTGGTGGACGTCGCCGTCGGTGCGCCGCGGGACGATGACGGCGCGGTCGACGCGGGCGCGGTGTGGATCCTGTTCCTCACCCGCGAGGGCACGGTCAAGTCGCACGCCAAGCTGACCGCCGTCTCGCTGGCGGCGCTGACCGGAGTGCCGGCCGGCGCGAACGACAGCGGCGCGGGAACACCGGCGGCTGGCTTCGACTGGTTGGGCGTCTCCCTGGCGTCGCTCGGTGATCTCGACGGCGACGGTCCGCCCGAACTGGCGGTCGGCGCGTTCGGCGACGGCACGGCGAGCCGCGACGGCGCCGTGTGCATCGTGTCCCTGAACGGGAGCGGCGGCGCCCGTGCCTGTCAGCGCATCGACGCCGGCTTCGCCGCGAGCCTGCCCGGCCGCGCGGGAGCCCCGCCGCCCAAGCGACTCGACTCGTTCGATCTCTTCGGCTACGCCCTCGCCGCCGCCGGCGACGTGAACGGCGACGGCACGCCGGACCTGGCCGTGGGTTCGTCCACCGGCGGCACCGACCGCTTCGGCTTCGTGTGGATGCTCTACCTCGCGCCCGATGGCAGCCCGCACTCGTTCCGCCGCAACCGCGCCCCGCAAGACGGCGTGCAAGCGCTCATGCGACGGTTGGGAGCTGCGGAGAACGGCTAGCCGTCCTCGGCGTCGAGCTGTTGCTGGACCGCATCGATGCGCTCCGCCAACGCCGCGGCTTCCGCCTCGAGGGCCTGCTGCTCGGCCATCAGTCGAGCGTCCTCGGGATCGACGCCCTGCTCGATCAGGTCGTCGGCGATCTCCTCGGTCCGGTGGGACGACTCACTCGACTCCGGCGAGGAGTGAGCCGGCGGGCCCGGATGGTCCCCGCACGCACACAACGCCACGGCCAGCGCCCAAGTGACCGCCGACTTCCGCGTGGTCCGGATCCTCGTTGCCCGCATCGCGACTCTCCTGTCGGCATCCTGGCGCACGCACCTGTCTGCATCGTGACGCTCGCGCCTGCCCTGCGCCCCGCCTTGCCCGTGGTGCACGTGCGAGTGTACGACACGCGCGTCTTGTCCGGCCGGGCCGGGGGAGCGAGCGCCCCGGTTCGAGCGCGCCACCACACCGCTTGGTAGGCTGCGGCCATGCTGCCGGACGTGCTGCGGGTACTGGGTGGGCTCGGCCTGTTCCTGCTCGGCATGCTGGTCATGTCGGACGGACTGCGGGCGTTGGCGGGGGACCGGCTCAACCGGATCCTGTTCCGTTTCACGCGCAGTCCCACGACGGGGGCGGCCAGCGGGGCGGTGGTGACCGCCCTGGTGCAGTCGTCGAGCGCCACGACCGTCGCGGCGGTGGGCTTCGTGAGCGCCGGCCTGCTGAGCTTTCCGCAAGCGCTGGGGATCCTGTTCGGCGCGAACTTCGGCACCACCATCACGGGCTGGATGGTGGCGCTGCTGGGCTTCAAGCTGCCGCTCGGGGCGATCATGTTCCCGGCGCTCTTCGCCGGCGTGATGCTGCGGCTGTTCGGGCGCCTGCAGATCAGGCACGTCGGCTGGGCCCTCGCGGGCTTCGCGCTGCTGTTCCTGGGCATCGCGCAGATGCAGCAGGGCATGGCGCGCTTCGAGGGCGTGATCACCCCGGCGAGTCTGCCCGACGACACACTTGGCGGCCGACTGATGCTGGTGCTGCTCGGCGTGCTGGTGACGCTGGTGACCCAGTCGTCCAGCGCGGGGGTGGCGGCGGCGCTCACGGCCGTGCACGCGGGGGCGATCTCGTTTCCCCAGGCGTGCGCCCTGGTGATCGGCATGGACGTCGGCACCACTTCGACCACCGCCTTGGCCACCATCGGCGGGTCGATCGCCACGCGGCGCACCGGCTATGCCCACGTGGTCTACAACCTGCTCACGGCCGCAGGCGCGCTGGCGTTGCTGGGACCCTTCGCGCTGCTGCTCGACCGCTGGACCGACGGCGCCACCACGCGCGATCCGGAACTGGCGCTGGTGGCTTTCCACACGACGTTCAACGCCCTGGGCGTGCTGGCCATCCTGCCGTTCACGGCGGCCTTCGCGCGGCTCATGGAGCGGCTGATCCCTGAGCGCGGCACCCGGCTGACCCAGGGACTCGACGTGGCCTTGCTGCAGGACGCCTCGGCGGCGGTGACCGTCTCGTGGCAGACGCTGCGGGAACTCACCGCCGCCGTGTTCGGCGAAGCGGTGCGCCTGTTGTCGGGGGCGGCGGTATCCGCTGACGCGCTGGTCGACCTGGAGCAGGCGCTGATCGAGACCCGTCGCTACGCCGAACGTCTCCCCGCTTCCGCGCAGGAGAGTGACACCCAGCGGCGTCGCCTTGCGATGATGCACTGCCTGGACCACCTCGATCGGCTGCTGGACCGCTGCGCTCAGCGTTCGCGAGCGGTGACGGTCGCTTCCGATCCGCACCTCGCCTCGCTGGGGCGCGAACTCGAAGCGGCCTTGCGTGGCGAGGTGGCCGCCCTGCAGTCGGGCGAGCCGGCTCCCGACGATGGGGAACTCGAGCGCGTGCGCGCCGTGCTCAAAGGCGAGCGCCGACCCTATCGCGAGCGGACGATCCGCACGGTCGGTGCGTCCCTGCCACTGGACGAGGCCATCGCACGACTCGACGCCGTACGCTGGCTGCACCGCGTGGGCTACCACGCCTGGCGCATCGCCCGACACCTGCGCCGCGCCGAGCAGCCCACCGCCGCGCCCGAGGCCGAAGGGGACGAGGCGAGGGCGATCGAGCGGGACGCGGAGGACTGAGACCGGCTCGCCCCTTCGCTCGCGTGCAGACCTCCACGCGCCGCTATACTCCGGCGCGATGTGCCAGCCGTGCGAGATGCAGGAGACGTTGGACCGCCCTCCGATCCCGGGCGGGAGGCCCTGTTGAAGCGCGTCCTCTCCCGCCTGTTGCTCGTGCTCGGCGCGCTGCTCGCTGTGTGCCTGCTGCTGTCACTGGTCGAGGTCGGCCTGTGGATCGCGGGCGTCGAGCCGTCGCCGGTCCCGCGACCGATCCGGTTGCGCACCATGACCGGACCCGAGCACGACCTGGGGACGGTGGTCTTCGATCCGGACCTGATCTTCCGCCTGCCTCCGTCGTACGACTTCCTCGGCTACTACCGCAGCAACGCGGCCGGCTACCGCGGCCCCGACGCGAACCCGCGCCCCGCACCCGGCGTGTATCGCATCGCCACGGTGGGCGACTCGTGCACCTTCGGCCTCGGTGTCCTGGAACAGGAGGTCTACGGCGCGCAGCTCGAACGCATGCTCGATGCGGCCTTCGAGGGCGTGCTCGACGTGGAGGTGCTGAACTTCGGCGTCACGGCGTACTCGAGCTTCCAGAACCGCCAACAGATCGTGGGCGACGTGGCGGCGGCCGAACCGGATCTGGTGGTCATGCTCACGTCGTACCGCAACGACGCCGGACGGGACGAAGTGGCGACCGACGCGCAGCGCTCGCGCCACTACCACAGCCTGCAGTTCGCGCTGTCGCGTTGGCGCCTGGCGGGACTGCTGGGCGTGTCGAATCGGCTGGCGCGCCCGGCGCCCCGTGAGGCACCGCCGGCGGGCGTGGAACCCAGCCGCGTGGGGGCGGACGAGGCGGTGGAGCTGGTGCTCGAGGGCCTGCGTGCGAGTCGCGCGCAAGGGGCCGACTTCGCGTACGTCGCCTACGTGTCCACGCCGCCGGTGTACGAGCAGGTGCCGACCCTCGCCCGGCGCGAACAACTCGTGCTCGATGCCCTGACGGCCGAGGACGTGCCGGTGGCCGATCCCCGGGGCGACTTCGCCCGGCTGGCACCGCGACACGCCCACGTGGATCCGGTCCACGCCAACGAGACCGGCCACCGCTTCATCGCCGGCTCGCTCTTGCGCCTGCTCGTGCAGACTGACCTGCTGCCCGCATCGCCCCGGCGTGAGTTCCTGCGCTGGTGGCTGGACGTGCGCGAGCAGGGCGTCGCTCCCCGTGAGGCGCTGCCGGACGGCATCGCGATCGCCGATCTCGAAGGGCGTGACCTGCCACCCGGCTTGCGGCAGTTGCTCGCCGAACCTGGCGACGCAGGCGGCGACGTCGCCGGGGCGCCGGGACCGTACGCCGCGGGGGAGCTGCTGCTGCGCGCGTTGACTTCAGCGCCGTCCACGGAGTCGTCGCCGGTGACGGAGCGGTCGTCGATAACGGAGCCGTCGTCGGTAACGGAGTCATCGCCGGCCACGAGCGCGGCTGCCACGGGGGCGGCTGCCACGGGGGCGCCGGCCACGAGCGCGGCTGCCACGGGATGGGCGAAGCGCGCTGCTCAGGTGGACGCCGTCGTCCATCCCGCCGACCCGTTGCGCCGCTATCTGTGGGGCGCGCGCATGCCGCATCCCGTCGCTGACGAGCAGGTGCGGCTCGCGCGCGCGTTGGCGGCGTTCGATCGCGAGGTGCTCGAACTCTCGCCGGATCCCATCGATCGCCGCATCCCCCAGGCGCTGACCCTGCTCGACGCGGGCGACGACACGGGCGCACTGGCGCTGCTCGACGACGTGCTGGCGCTCAACGCGGACGACCCGGAGGCGATCTACTGGCGCCTGCGCGCGCTGCAACGGGTGCGCCGTCACGCCGCGGCCAACGTCGAGCTGGACCGGTTGATCGTGTTCGAGCCGGACTCGCCGCGCGTGCTCGCCCTGCGCGGCCGCCGCGCGTATCGCAGCGAGCGTTACGACGAAGCGATCGGCTACCTGCGCGCCGCGATCGAGGGCAACCCGGTGGAGATCGAAGCGCACTACGTGCTCGGCCGCAGCCTGCTGGCCCAGGGCGACCTCGACGGAGCCGAGCGTTCGCTGCGCACCGCCGCCAGCATCGCCCACCGCGCCTACCCGGACATCCCCCAGTTGCTCGCCGAGATCGAAGCGCAGCGTGCCGCCGCGCCCTGACCCGCGCGGGCGTTTCAGTCAGGCCCCGACGCGGCCAGGACGCTGTAGGCCTTGCGGAAGCGCTCGACCGCTCGCAGGCTCGCCCGTTGCACGGCGGCGTATGAGCACGTGAGGCGCTCGGCCTGCTGATCGAGGGGCACGCCTTCGCTCATCCAGCGCACGAGGTCGCGATCGCGATCGGGGAGTGCGTCCAGCGACTTGGCGGCCAGCACGAGGGCTTCGCGGTTGGCGGCGAAGGTCGACGGGCCGGCGAGGGCTGCAGCCGGCTGGGGCATCGCGCTCGTGTGGCTGCGCGGTGCGTCGCTGAAGGTCAGCCGCAGCACGCGGCCCGACCCGCGCTTGAGCGCCGACCAGTGGGCGTGGCGGTCGGCGATGTGGCGGCGCGCCAGGGTGTAGAGCCAGGACAGGAACGGGCGCTCGCCCTCGTAGCGGAAGCCGTCCGCTTCGAGCGCCCGGGCGTGGACGCCCTGCACGAGATCCTCGGCCGACTCGAAGCGCAGCAGGCCCGAGCCGTGCCGGGCGAGGAACGCCACCAGATCCTCCCGGTAGGTGGGCAGCAGGGCTGAGAGGACTGGTTCGGTGGGGGGAGACACAGCCCAGCAGGATAACGAGTCGCGGATTTTCTTCGGGCCGGCCTGTCTGCCCGCGCGGCCCCTGGGGATCGGGTCGTTGGTGGGCGCGACGCCACACCGGCCCCGAGGCGCTGGTCCCCGGGGCACCGAAAGAACCGGCTTCGAAGGGAGCTCGTCATGACTCGTTGCATGCACTCATCCGTGTTGCGCGCCGCCACCGCCACCGCGCTGGCCCTCGCCATTCCGCTCGGGGTCGGCCCGGCCCAGGCTCAGTCCCTCGGGGCGATCAGGTCCACCGGGCCCACGTTGCTCGAGTTCACCGGCGAACCCGACGTCTGCGGCTATCCCACCGGCCCGCTGCTGTCCTTCTTCGCGGCGGGGCCGGGGAGCTGTCCGGTGATCACGCCGTTCCCCGAGGTCTTCGGGGGCATCGCCATCGACCACGTGCTCGACACGGTCTGGGGCTGCGACGGCACGACCTTCACCAACTACACCTCGGACGGGATCTACGTCACGTCGTTCACGATGCCTGCGGGCAGCGTGCTCGGCGGCGAGGTGCTGGGCATCGCCATCGACTCGCTGACCCACACCCTGTGGGTCACGGACGGTGCCGGCGTGGCCAACATCGCGCCGCCGATCGTGGTCCCTCCGTGCGCGACGCCGCCCACCGTGCTGGCCGCGTTCACACCTTCGATCGTCCTGGCGGGGGCGCTCACCGATCTCGCCTGGGACCCGGCCACGTCGACCCTCTGGGCCTGCGACGAACTGGGCGACGTGCACCACCTCACGACCACGGGCGCCATGGCGTCGCCGAGCTTCTCGGCGCTGGGCTGCGTCGGCGGGCCCGAGTTGCGCGGGATCGCCACCGACACCGCGTCGGGCAACCTCTACGTGACCGATGGTGCGGTCGTCGCCTACCTCACGCCGACGGGCGCTGTGGCGCCGACGACGTTCTACACCTCGACCAGTTGCGCTGCGCTCCCGCCCGGCGCCATGGGCACCTCGGGGCTGGCCTTCGCCGCGCGACCGCTGCTGTACGGGACCGCGTCCGACCCCACCGGCACCCCGCCGCTGATGACCGCCGGCGGTCAGAGCTTCGTGGGCTCGGGCTCGCTGTCGGTGACGCTGTCGGCCGCCGACCCGGGCAGCCTCGCCTACCTGATCTTCGACTTCGCCCCGGCCTGCCCGCCGCTGCCCTTCAAGGGTGTCCCGCTCTACACGCTCCCGACGTTCCTCATCGGCCCGTTCCCGGTCCCGGGCACCGGCAGCATCACCCTGCCCCTGGCGCTCACCGATCCGTCGGTGATCCCCGGCGTCCCGGTCTTCATGCAGTGGCTGGTGAAGAAGCCCTCGCCGGCGGGCCTGTGGGAAGCCAGCGAAGGTCTCGCGTTCACCACGGCCTTGCCCTGATGCACTCGCGGCAGGCGCAAGCGGCGCAGGGCAGCTGTTGCTGCCGTGCCGTCCCTGCGCTCGTCTCGGCGGCCGTGGTGCGCGGGTGCGCACCGCGGCCGTCGTCGTCGCGGGAGGCGGAGCGTACGATGCACGCATGGCGAGCGAAGCGCGGGGGGGCGATGTGATGGGCTCCACGGCCGCGTTGCGTCGCTTCATCCGCAGCTACTTCGAGGACCAGGACAGCGGGCAGCTGCGCACGCTGGCCGAGTACCAGGCCGGCTTCCCCGGTCACGAGTCGGTCATCGCGGGTGGCTACCGGATGCTCGTCGCCGATGCGGGCGCGGGCCCGTCCGTCGAGGCGCTGGCGGGTGGCGGTGCCGCGACGTCTGCGCTCCTGGAGCGCGGCGACGCGCTGTCGAGTTACCGCATCGTGCGTGAGCTCGGGCGCGGTGGTCAGGGCGTCGTCTACCTGGCCGACGACGTGCGCGTGCAGCGCCAGGTGGCGGTCAAGGTGCTCACGGCCCGGGGCGGGCCGGGGGGCGCCGATGCCAGGCGTCGCTTCCAGCGTGAGGCCGAGGTGGCCGCGCGTCTCGACCATCCCGGGATCTGCCCCGTCTACGAGGTGGACATCGAAGCCGAACCGCCCTACATCGTCATGCCCTACCTGCGCGGCTCGTCCTGGGCCGAGCTCGTGGGGCCCGAGGGCTTCGACATCAGGCGCTCCGTCGGCCTGGCGCAGCAGGTCGCGCTTGCCCTGCACGCAGCCCACGAGGTGGGCGTGATCCACCGCGATGTGAAGCCCGGCAACGTGATCATCGTCGACGACGAGCGGGCCGTGCTGCTGGACCTCGGCGTGGCCAGCCTGGATGGGGTCGAGCAGTCCACGCTCACCCGCACCGGCGCGCTGCTGGGGACCATGCCCTACATGTCGCCCGAGCAACTGCGCGGCGACTTCCCGCTCGACGGGCGCACCGACGTCTACTCGCTCGGGGCGACGCTCTACGAGTGCCTCACCGGCCACCCGCCGTTCGAGGCGGCGACCCAGGAGCGGCTCTACCACGAAATCCTCGAACGACAGCCCCGGGATCCGCGCGAGTTCAATGCCGGTGTGAGCCGTGATCTGCGCGTCGTGCTCGACACGGCGCTGGCGAAGGAGCGGGAACGTCGATACCAGTCGGCCGACGAGTTCGCCGAGGAGTTGGCACGGGTCGCGGCTGGTCGGGCGATCGCCGCTCGACCGCCCAGCACGGTCGAGCGCTTCGGACGCTGGTACCGACTCAACCCGAAGCTGGCCAGCGCCGTCTCGTGCGCGTTCGTCCTGCTCGTCGTCGGTCTGGCCGCGACGCTGCTGCTGTTGGATGAAGTGCGTGCCGAGAAGCGCGCGAAGGAGCACACGCTGGCCGGCAAACAGGCGGCACTGGAGGAGGTGGGGCGACTGTCGGACCTGAAACGCGTGCGCGACCTGCAGGCCGAGGAGCAGCGTCTCTGGCCCGTGCGGGCCGAGCGCGCGGCGGACATGGATGCGTGGCTCGGGCGCGCCGACGAACTGCTCGCGCGCTTGCCCGAGCACCGTGCCACGCTGACCGGCCTCGGTGCGCACCTGGAACGCAGCACGAGCGAGCCGTCGATCGGCGTGCTGACGGCGGGTGCGGAGACAGTGGCAACGGCAGGGGCGCCGACGGCCGTTCCGGGAGCGGGCCCGGGTCCCGCTCCGGGCTCGACGCCGGCCTCGATGCCGGCCAGTGTGGGGCAACTCGATGCCACGTCGCTGGCCTGGCAGGTGGAGTCGCTGACCGCGCTCGTGCAACAGCTCGAGGCGCTGCCGACCCTGGTGGCCGCGGTGCGTGAGCGCGTCGAGGTGGCGCGCATCATCGACGACGCCACGGTCGCCGCACACGCCGCAGGTTGGAACCAGTGCCGGCGCGTCCTGGCGGACGAGGACCGTTACGCAGGTGTGGAACTGGAGCCGGTGGTCGGTCTCGTGCCCCTCGGCCCCGATCCGGTGAGCGGCTTGCTCGAGTTCGGTCACCCCGAGTCGGGCGCGCTGCCCGTGCGCGACGGGAGCAGCGGCGAGCTGGTGCAGGACGTCGACACCAGTCTGGTGTTCGTGCTGCTCCCCGGTGGTTCGTGCGCCGTGGGCGCGGAGGCACCCTCGGCCGCACGACCGGCGGAGAGCGCACACACCGACCCCTACCCGGGCGTGGTCGCGGCGCCGGTCCACAGCGTGCAACTGCAACCGTTCCTGATGTCGAAGCACGAGCTGACCCAGTCCCAGTGGCTGCGCCTTGCAGGCGAGAACCCCAGCCTGATCCAGGACGGCCCTCAGCTGCGCGACGCCGGACTCACGCTGCGGCACCCGGTGGAGCAGGTCACCTGGAACGACGCCACCGCGGTGCTGGATCGCTACCTGCTGGCGCTGCCCACCGAGAGCCAGTGGGAATACGCCTGCCGCGCCGGGACCAGCGGCGTGTGGCACACCGGCTCGCAACCCGACTCGCTCTTCGGCTGGGAGAACCTCGCCGACGAAGTGGCGCGCGGGGGGCGGGCGCGGTGGGCCGACTTCATGGAGGGCATGCACGACGGCTTCCCGTACCACGCACCGGTGGGCAGCTTCCGTCCCAACCCGTTCGGCCTGCACGACCTGCACGGCAACGTCGCGGAGTGGTGTCGCGACCTGTTCGGCTCGTACGACTGGCCGGCGGCCCCCGGCGATGCGCTGCGCACGCCGCCCAACGGCACGTCCCGCGTCCTGCGGGGCGGGAGCTTCAACGACATCGCCAACAACACCACGGCTGCCTACCGACACAACATGCCGGCCGACGCGAGCCAGCCCACCGTCGGCGTGCGCCCGATCTTCGTGACCGGCGCGAGGGAGTAGGGCCGGGCGCCCAGCCCGTCAGGCCGGCCGCCACCAACGGGGCTCGGCGTGACTGCGCCAGGGCTGCAGTCGCGGGTTGGAGACGTCCACCGCGCGGGCCTCGAACGCGGCCCAGTCCGCGTCCAGCTCCCGCTCGTTCCAGGCGTACTTGTGGCCGTATTCCAGGGCGACGTCGCGGGAGCCCAGGCGCGGGTTGAGTTCGCCGTGCCGCTGGTGCACGAACTCCCTGCCCATGTAGCGGTAGTGCAGGTTGAGCAGCTCGTCCCGCTCGGGGTAGACGATGTCGCCGTGGGGAGCGGCTTCGTGTCGGCCCGGGATGTAACGCATCTCGTCCACGGCGTCGGGAACGAACAGGTCCGCCTTGCTCATCTGCGCCCAGGGTGCACCGCGGGTGCGCGTGTCGCACAGTTGTTCTTCGGGGCCGGGGAACTCGGCGCTGATCATCTGGTAGCCGAGGGCGGGGATGACCGTGACGCCGCGGTCCGCGCAGGCCGTGATGTACTCGCCCAGCCGCGGGTGGTGCAGGTGCTCGTCGAGGTTGGTGACGATGACCCAGTCGGCCTCACCACGGCTCTGCTTCCACGCGTGGTCGTACATGGCGCGGGCGGACAACACGAACGAGTCCTCGACCACGTGCTCGAAGGGTTGCAGCTCCGCTCGCGGATGACGAGCGATGAGTTCATCCGAGCCGTCGCTGGAGCCGTCGTCGAAGATGAAGAAGCGATCGACCCACGACTCGTAGTGCCGGAAGAAGAACGGCAGCATGCGTGCGTCGTTCCAGCAGCAGGAGTAGAGGTGGATCTTCACGCTCGGTCGCGCACGGCGGTGCCGACGGTCCTGATCTGTTCGACCGACGCCTGCAGTGCGGCCACGTCAGCCGTGAGCCGGGTGGTCGGGTCGGCCTCGCGCAGGAAGCTGCGCGCCACGACGGCACGGGAGGCTCCTGCGCGTACGATCGTCTCGCACCACGCCTGCGGGTCGGTGGGCAGCGAGCGGTCGTCCACCCGGGCGACGCCGCCGATGCCGAAGGGGATCCCGGCGTTGCGCACCTGGTCGAGGGCGCGGATGAACTCGGGCCGCGCGAGCACCTCGAAGCGGTCTGCGGTGCCCAGCTCGATGGCCAGGTCGCCGAGGCCGAAGTGGATCTCGTCGAAGCCGCCGCGTGCCAGCACCGCGGGCATGATCGCCAGGGCGGCGCGTGTCTCCGCCAGCAGCACGGTCGTGCAGGCGCCGGCGGTCAGGTCGAGGAACGTGTCGACATCGGCCAGGCGGTGGTAGTAGGGCAACATGATCACGCGGACCTCGTGCGCCAGGACCTCGGCGATCTCGGCGGCCGAAGCCGGGTTGATCGGGTCGATGCGCGCGAACAGCTCGGCCTGCTCCAGCACGGGTGAGAGCCGGGCGAGGGCCGGGAGCTCGTGTTCCGACAGCCGCATGCCGAGGCCCCGTTGCCGCTCGGCCTTGTCGAGTGACTCGAGGTCCACGCCGATGCGCTGGACCCCGGCCCGGTCCGCCGCTGCGGCGAGTTCCGGCCGGTCGGTGAACAGTGTCAGGACGAACTCGGGATGGCTCAACGGATGCTCGCCTCAACGCGCCGTGCGGATGTCGAAGGGGATCCGGCCGCTGTCGGCCGGCTCGCGTGACTGGTCCGGGGCGGCGTGATCGTACGGCAGGTCGAAACCGTTGAGCAGCGAGAAGGGCCCCTGCAGCACCTTGAAGGCGTGATGGACCCCTGGAGGAACGACCACGACCACGGGGTCGATCGGGTCCAGCCGCTGGGTGACGACGGTGCCCTCGGTGGCGGCGCCCGCGCGCCCGTCGAACAATGCCAGCAGCGCCCGGCCGCTGAGCGGGAAGATGAAGTCGGTCTGCTTCGCGTGGACGTACCAGTCGGTGACCACGTCGCTCTCGAAGTGGACCACGAGCGTCCGGTCGAGAGCGCACCCCGTCTCCGGCCACACGGCCTGGAATGCTTCCGTCACCCAGCCGTTGGCGGTGAGCACGTTGCGCGTGCGCTTCACGTGCACGCCGTCGATCGCGGGGCCGACGGGTTCCCAATCAGGCGTGATCGTCTGTCGGTCGCGTGTCATCTCGCCCCACCGCTCGCTTTGCGTGGACGGCGACCCAGCGTGAGCACGTCGCCGCCCATGCCTATCGACGGGATGGCCGATGCAGCTTGTGAGCGATCAGTCGAATGGGTTGTGTGGCATGTCGATCAGCGGGATGCTGCCCGGGCGCTCGGTGGGCAGGGGCGGTGGTGCGGGCCAGGGGCCGATGAACCCGGCGGCACCCGATTGGGGCAGCAGCGGCCCGAGGCGCTTCCGGCGACGCGGCCTGCAGGTGCGCGCAAGGGCGTATGATGCGTTCCATTCCAGGTTGCCCGAGCTCGATTGCCTCGGGCCGGGAGGGAGGGGATGGCGACGAACGGGAAGATCGGGCTTGGCCGGCGAGGCGTGGCAGTCCTCGGACGCGCCGGGTGAGCGACGGGCAGCAAACGGCTGGTGGCACCAGCTTGTGGCGGCGGCTGTTCGATGGTCCGATCCTGGCCCAGGGATTGCTTGTCGCGCTGCTCGTGACGGTTGTCCAAGCCTGGGCTCCGGATGCTCGCCGCCTGAGCTGGCTCGTGCCGGTGTGCCTGCTGGGACTCGTGGTGCCCTGGCTGTCGAACAAGTTGCGGTCCGTGATGCGATCGCGACAACATCAGCGCCTGCAGATCGTCAACGCCTTCATCGGGGCGATGCCGTTTGCGGAAGGGGATGGGGCGCGGCTCTACGGGCGTGAAGCCGAGGTCACGGCGATCCTCACCATGCTCATCGATCCGAACCGGCGTCTGTTCGCGATCACCGGGGAATCAGGTTCGGGCAAGACGTCGCTGCTCCGCGCGAGGTTGCTCGAGGAACTCGATCGACGTGGGTTCCCGGCCGCCTACGTACGCACCTATGGCCCGGGTGGCCGCGGCATCGCCACCGTCGTCGATCGGTTCGTTGCCAACGCAGGGGGGACCCCGCCGGCACGGGTGGGGAAGTCGGTCGCTGCGGCCGAGATCGTCCAGTCCCTGGGCATTGTGCGCGAGCTGAGGGGCGCGCCCCCGGTCTTGTTCATCGACCACTTCGAGGAGTTCTTCACGCAAGACATCGAGAGCGGCGATGAGGGTTGGCTCGCGGAGTTCCTCGACGCACTGGCAGGGGCCGGCTTGCCCGCAGCCAAGGTTGTCTTCTGCCTTCGCGACGACTACTTCGGCTATTTCGCGGGCCTCGAGGGCATGCAGGCCGCGTTGGTGCCCGGCAGTCGATATCACCTCGAGCCCTTCGGCGAGGAGGTCGCCGCGCAGGTGATCCAGAGCCTGCTCTCGTCGCAGCCCGGGGAGACGGTCACGGGAACATGGGCCGCCGATCTGGTTCATTGCGTGGTCGACGACCTCGCGCAGACCTCCTTCAGCGGCGACGATCGTCGGGTCGTCCTGCCTGCGGAACTGCAGATCGTCGGTCAGATGATCCAACGCCGAGGCATCACGAAGCGAGCGGACTACCCGGGCAAGGAAGTCCTCTTGCAGCAGTACTTGCAGGAGAGCCTGGCGGCGCTCAGCGACCCGGACCGAGCGAAGAAGGTCCTGCGCCGGCTTGTGAACGACTCCACTGGGACCAAAGCGGCACCGCGAACGGCCGAGGCGATTGCCGCCGAACTCACGGGCACGGGAGTGCACGACGTGCGGGACGTGCTCGAGCGCCTGGCTCAGTCACGCCTGCTCACCTCGGGGGCAGTCGAGGGGGGCGGCAAAGCCTATGAGTTGTCCCACGACTACCTGGCCGATGCGATCCTGTCCTGGGGAGCCAGTCGACAGGACCGCAGTGCGACGGCGAACCAGCTCCTGCGGGAGAGCCGCAAACGCGCAGCCTCGATCCCGAACGCCCGGATCCCGATCAAGGCCTGCTTCGCGATCCGCAGGTACGCAACGGAGCTCACCGCCGAGGATCGCGTGCGGCTGGAACGCAGCTTCCGTTCCTTCAACCTCAAGGCTGCGATCGCCCTGTTCGTGGTCGTGGTGTTGCGACTCACCCCTGAGGTGTCGGTCCACATGGACTACGTCTACCGGGAGCCGGCCGGCCAGATGCTCGTGGCCCGCCGAGGACTGCCCGTGCTGGCGCCGGTGTTGGGCTCGGACGAGATCGTCATCGACACCGGCTACTCGCGGGGAGACCTGGCGAACTTCGCGTATTACTGGGTCGAGAAGCGCCAGCCATACCTCGACCTGTGGCCGGGGCTCGATCACTTCGTCGACTACTTCATCTCGGACTGGACCCTGATGGATTCGATCCGGGACTTGTCCATGGCGAAGGGCGAGCAGGACAGGAAGGCGTTCGTTCTCACCATGGCCGAGGCGGACAAGGCGAACGTCCACGAGCTCGTGCTGCATCTCATGGACCCCGGGTATCGCGAGTTGTGGTCACTCCAAGCTCCTGCGGATTTCGAATTCCTGTTGGCGCTGCTTGAACGGGTTGCGTCGGGTGAGCCGCCTCGCGAACTCGTCCTCGAACTCGTACCGGTCGACTTCGGCGCCCTGTTGTGGGCCGTGTCCCAGCCATCGCCGGAGCCCACGGTCCTGGCGGTCGCCACCGAGGTGTTGAAGGGAGACGACTACTGGCAGGTCGCACCGCTTGCTCGCGCCCTCGACGCAAGGGAGCTGCTCCCGGACGAGACGCTGCGTGCATGGAGGCGCGGGTTCGCGATCCCCTCACTCACCCTGCAGTTCTCCTACGACGGTGAGGATCTGGTCGAGGCGACCGTCGCGGGGCTCGCCAGACGCGGAGCTCTGACCGGAGCCGACCTCACGGCGCTCCGCGGCCTCTTGGAGAGCGCCTATTCTCGCAGCCGAATCGAAGCGCTGCTGAGAGCGATTATCACTGTGCGGACGGATCTGGCGGGTGTGCGGGAGTTGTTGCTCGAGCTGTTCGAGGGCGGTGGCTCCTATCGGCTGAAGGGAGGCGCGCTGCGTTCTCTCGCGTCGATGCCACAGCACGATGCGCTGTTGCTCGAGCGAATGAGGGCCCACCTCGAGAGCGACGAGGACGATCTTCGTCTTGGCGCTGCGTGCTTCCTGCTTCACGTCGGTGAGCGGGACGCGGCTGTCCAGACCGCGCTGATGGACTGGTTGGAGCGGCACCTCCTGCTCGCCAACCCGGCACTCATGGACTTCGCGTTCGAGTACGTCGAGGATGCCGAACGCTTGGGCCGGCTCTGCCGCCAGGTGCTGCAGGACGACCTGGTGCTCGACGGCGCGGAGCTCATGGAGCGCGCCGCGCAACGGTTGGCTCGGGAAGGGGCCGAGACGGAACTGCTGGAGATGGCGCGAGCGGAGATCGCCAAGGCGTTGCGGGACGAAGTCGTGGACTTCCGTTGGGATCGGATTGCAGCGCTACTCGCGTGGGGCGCTGCGGACGACGCGACAGTGGTCGAGCTGCTGAGCCCGTTCGTGTCGGGGGACCCTGAGCTGGTGGTCGGGGTCCTGAGCCGGTTGGAGCGGATGATCCCCGCCTTGGTCGACCCCCTCTGCGCCGAGTTGGAATGGGTGCTGGACCCGTTTGGCGAGCCGTGGCTCGAGCTCCTGGCCGCGTCCGGCTACGCGTCACCCACGCTCACGAACTGGTGTCTCGAGCAACTCCCGACGACGGTGAGTGCCGCGGAGGCCGGCCGACTGCTTGCCCTGCTACGGCTGGACGCTCGAGCTGAGCGAGCCGCCATGGACTGGGTGGTGCTGCAGGTCGAGAGGGATGATCGGGATTGGTCGGGGACGGAAGTGGTCCGCTTCTATGGAGACCAGTTGCGACGCACGATCAACGCGACGTCCGTCGATCAGGAGCTCGAGGCGCTCCTGGTGCTGCTGATGGGTGACGAGGCGCTCGGGTCGCACAACTACCGCTCCGCCGTGCAGGAATCACTCGTCGCTCTCGGGGAGGAGCTTGCCGCCTCCCGCAGGAACGGCGTCGTGGCGCGACTACGGGAGACTGCGGCACGAGGGGCTCTGACCTCGCGCATGGCAGCGATGAACGTCGTCTACCGCTTGGAGACACAGGAGGTCTCCGACGACGAGCCTGCTTCGACTCTCGGCTATCCGGAACCGACGTATGCCGAACTCGTGGCCGCCGGGCCATGGGGTGACGATGGCTGACGTGGGGGCCCGTTCGTCAACCAGCCAGGAGTCTCAAGGCGCGGCTGTAACGCGCTGACGACTCCCGATAGTGCAACCAGGCGTGGTCGTCCAGGGGAGCCAACAAGGCACGCACCGCAGCGTCACGGTGTCCGCTGTCATCGGCGAAAGCATGGCGAGCGAGGGCCTCGTAGACGGCGGCCCTGACGATGGAACTCCGCTGGCCTGCCGACTCCAGGAGCTCCACGAGCCACTCGGCCGGCTCGCCGCGGCTCTCGGCTTGATGCAGGAGCGCGGCCGCCAGGGTGTCGATCAGGCGGTGACGAATCCAAGCCACCCGCGCGTCCGAAGCCATGTCGAGGATCTCGGTCAGGTTCTCGTCGTCGATCCCGTCGACGGCGGCCAGCCGGCGCAGTTGCCTGAGGAAGTACCCGCGATTGCCCTCAGCGGTGATGACGTAGCCGCGCTCGTCGAAGAAGGGGCTGATCTCCGCCAGGACCAGGGGCCGGGCCCAGGCGAGGGTCGGCTGGTCGAGGACATCGAGGTCGATGAGGAGTTGCAGGGCTTCATCGGTCTCGTCCGTGTCGTAGACGCCGCGTCCCAAGGCGGTCAGTTCACGCAAGAGCGCCTCGGGCCGGGTCCCTCGGACCGCGTACGCGACGGCCACCCTCTCGGCGGCTCGGAGATCCTCTGCGGTCAGCCGCGGCAACGCCTCGTCGCGTTCGAGGTCCAGCGCCTCCAGGCAGCGGGCAAGGGCGGCGAGTTCATCGTCCTCGACGCTCGTGCGGGCGAACTTCAAGACGCCTTCGCGCACGGCAGGGATGTGACCCATCTTGCCCAGAGCCTCGAGGATGTCTTCGGTCTGGTATGACCCCAGGCCCGCCACGAGGGCCGAGGCGGTCTCCTCGGGTAGGAGCCCACATTCGGCGAGTCTGGTCGTCGACTGGATGTCGCGGTCGATGAAGCCACGCAGACGTGAGTTGACGTTGTCCTCCTGCCCGTACTCGGCGAGTGATGCGCGCAGGCTGGGGCCCGGGCCGGATTGCGCGCTCCAGGCCAACAGGAGCGTCCTGAATGTGCCGCGTTCGGAACCCCCGATGTGGTTCGCGAGCACCGGGAGCCAGGCGTGGTTGGCACCGTGCTGCGCGGCACTGCGCCGGGCGTATCTGGCGAGCTGACCGGGTTCGAGGGTGCGCGACGCCAGCCCGATCTCACCGGCTGTGAGCGGGCGGTGCTCGAGGAGAGCGTCCAGGACCTTCTGGATGAGCACGTCCTTGTTGAGCATGTCCGCCTCGGCGATCGCTTCCAGGCTCTGCAGGTCCGTTGCACCGGGCAGGGCGAGCCGGGCGCGAAGGCCTGCCGCCAGAGCGCGTTGGGTCGAGGACTTGTCTTCCGTGATGCCGTCGAGGAACTCCGCGAAGACCTCCCGCCCGGCTCCTCTCTCCAGCAGCGCGTCGATCGTCTCCTCCTGTGTCCTCCCGAACCGTATTGCGAGCAGGCGGCGGGCGTCGGCGAAATCGGGGCCATCCGTGAGCACGATGTTTCCGGCCCAACCTCTCCAGATGAACTCGCCGTCGCTCACACCCCGGATGATCTGCTCCCGGACTCGTTCCACGCGCATGCAGCAATCCAGGATGGACTGCGATTGGGAGGCGTGAGGCTGGTAGTTGCGCCTCGCGTACTCCATGGGGTTGGTCGCGAGGCCTTGCTGCAGGCCGTAGACCGCCCACGCTTCGAGCTCGTGGGTGACCGCTTCCTCCCACACGCCGGGGATATGAGGCAGGACCCTGCCCCGCCGGCAGAGGGCGGCGTCGTCCGGCGACAGATCGCGGGCCTCGATCCCGGTGTCCACGAGTGTCTCCCGCGAGCCCAGGATGGGCACCAGCAGGGGAATCCCGCGCCTCACGACGACGACTTCGCCGATGCTCTTCTGGTACTGCAGGACGACGTGGGCGAGGCAGAAGCGTGTGACGGCCCACAGCGCGAGAGGGACCACGATCAGCAGCGCCGTTCGCCGGCGCCGCAACGTGACCAGGCGTTGCGCTGCGGCGCGCTCCGTCTCGCTCAGGTCCTCCTGCGCGTACTTCAGGATCCACCTGGCGTCGTGCGCCGAAATGGGCCTTGCCTGCCCCTCGAGCGGGCGTCGTCGCCATTCGCGTACGAGTTGGCGGGCTTGCATGGCGCGATCGAGTGCGTGACCGGAGAGCTCGCGAACGATGGGTGCCAGGTGGTCGTGCGCCAGCTCGAACAACGGCTCGCCGGTTTGCAGGTCCACGGATTCCAGGCGAGTCACCAGACGGTAGTCCTGCTCGATTCGCGCAAGCGTGCTCCGGGCCTCGGCCTCGGAGAACAGCTTGGTGTGTCGAGCAATCTCCGCCGCGGTCCGCGCCGGCCTCCGAGTTGCACCACCCTCCTCGACCAGCAGCGTGAGCAGCTCCAGGGTTCGCTTGGGTTCACCGCTCTCGTTGATGGCGCGGCGCACGTACTCGCGCATCAGTGCGTGCTTGCCGGGGTATTCGGCTGCCCTGAGGGAGCCCCGCTGGTAGAGCGTCTGGCACACGATCTGCAGTTCGGCCGGGAGCACGATGGCGTGTTGGTGCCCTGGTGCCCAGCGGCGGCTCTTGACCAGGTCGTCGAGGACGGCGTCGATCAGGCCCTGCTCCCAACGTGGGCTCGTCGCCTTGGGATTGGCCGAATCCAGCAACTGTTCGATCACCCGGCGCGTTGTCGCACGATCGAAAGGACGCAGGATGTAGTGCTTCGACTCGTGGAACACGTCGTCCACGAAGTCATCGAACACGTGGACTTTCGCGAAGGTGTCCATGCGCAGCGCGAAGACGAGCGTGATGCCGGCACCGGCGTCGCCGAGGCATTCCTGGATGAACGCCCGGACTGCTCGGTGCTGGTCGGGGTCCACACTGGCCTTGCGCACGAACCATTCCTCGAACTGATCGAAGAAGAAGACCAGCGGACGGCCGGCGGCGGCGCGTAGACGTTGCGCACGTTGGCGCAGAGGCTCGGCGGAGCGGTCGTGCGGAAGGGGCTGGCCGTCGGGGCCGAGGAGCCCGGTTCTGGGTGGGCCTCCGGCCCCGAGGCCGTCGAGCTGGCGGTCGATGGCTTCGCGCAGACGGAGTTCAGGGTCCGGGTGGAGCCGGACGTAGATCGGGAGCCGGGCGCGATCGCCCTGCTCCGCCTCGAGTCGCGGGATCAAGGCCGCGCGGATCAGGGACGTCTTGCCTGTGCCCGACTCGCCCGTGAGAGTGAACATGCGCAGGCCGGGCTCGAGCAGGCGCCGCAGGATCTCCTCGGTCTCGAGCTCGCGACCGAAGAAGCGGTTCTTGTCGTGCACCGGGATGGGACCGACGAACGGCGTGCCCGTCTGCCTCTCCACCGGCCTTGGCCGACGCAGCCAGCGTTGGACCAGGACCACGACACCTGCGAGCAAGAGCACGCCCAGGACGATGCTGACCGTGCCCAGTGTCTTGAAGACCGGATTGCGCGGGTCCGTCCCGAAGAAGCCCATGGCGCTCCGGATCCACCAGAGCAGCACGCCGCCCGCGAGAACTCCGAACCCCAACTTGGAGAACAGCACGCGCAGCGCGGAACGGAAGGCGCCGTGCGTGTGTCGGATCGAAGCCAATGCGCACCCCTCGCGGTCCGGTCTTCGAGGCGGCGCGGGGCCGGCCCCAATCCCCGGCGCATTCTAGTCTGCGAGCGTGCGATCCGGCAGGGTGAGCTGCCTTCGGTCGCTGCGGTCGGGCCTAGCGGTACTCGATGATCAGGCCGTTGGTGGCGGTGCGGTTGAAGGGGGCGTCGCTGTCGGCGAAGTAGGCCTGGTGGTAGAGCTTGCCGGCCGTGGCGACTACCGGGTCGACGGTGTAGGGCAGGGTCAGGAAGCCGCCGCCGAACATCGTGCCGTCGCCGGGAGCCGGGGGCAGGAAGAAGTAGAACACCCAGGGCCAGTTGAGGCCGTTGATGCCGAGCCACGGTGTGTTGGGCAGCTCGGAGGCGTCGAAGCTCACGCCCATCAGGCCGATGGCGCCGGCGGGCATGCCGGTCATGCGGATCTGCACCGTCTCGCCCACCCGGAAGGGGCCGCGCGCGCCGAGCACCGGCGTGGTGCCGCCGAACTGCGGGTCGACACCCTCGCCGTATTGCAGCCGGTAGCCCGCGTCGGGTTGCACGTGCAGCAGACTGGGGACGATGCGGTCCATGATGATGTCGTCGTCGCCGTCGCCGTCCACGTCGACGAAGCCGGTGGGCGCGATGGTCTGGATGATCGGGTCTTCCCAACCGGCCTGGCCGGCCTTCTTGATGAAGATGTAGGAGCTGTTGAAGGCGTATTCGACCGGGAACATGATCACGTCGTCGCGCCCGTCGCCGTTCACGTCGACGGCGTGCATGATCTTCAGCGTCGAGTTGGTGTGCACGTCGTAGGCTGACAGCTGCGTGGTGTCGGCGGTGAAGTTGGCCGCGCCGTCGTTCCAGTAGAAGACCGGACTGTCGTTGCTGTCCTTGATGGCGGCGATGTCCACGTCGCCGTCGTCGTCCATGTCGCCCACGGCGACCACGTCGCGCACGTTGTCCATGATGCTGGCGGTCAGGGTGGTGACCGCGCCGAACGCGCCCGCACCGAGGCCGAGCCGGAAGGTCGGCTCGAGGCCGGAGCTGAGCACGAGGTCCGGCACGTTGTCGCCGTCCAGGTCGGCGATGTGCTGGAAGCGCTCGCCGACGAACGCCTGGCCGAGAGTGAACGAACCGCTGCCGTCGTTGAGCCAGAGGGTGGTCGAGGCGCCCAGTTCCGAGGTGGCGATGAAGTCCACGTCGCCGTCGGCATCGAGGTCCTCGATCACCGCGCCCGCCGGGTCGTCCCAGATGCCGAGGTTCATGTTCAGGCCGCCGGCTGGGTCGCCCGCGTCGAAGAGCTGGCCGGCACCGTTGTTCACGAGCAGGCGCATGCCCTGGAAGGTGGGCTGGAACAGGCCGCCCGAGATCCACGTGGTGAGCAGGTCGGCGTCGCCGTCGCCGTCGAAGTCGCCGGCGTAGCCCGGGCCCTCGAAGCGGTGGTTGGTGGGCGGGCCGCCGGGCAGCGGCGGATCCGGGATGGTGGGCGTGAAGTCGATCAGCGAACCGTCGCCCATGTTGCGCTGGGCGCTCTCGGTGCCGAACTGGAAGTCCGGGTCACCGTCGCCGTCGAGGTCGGCCACGTGGCGCTCGTTGAGGGACGTCTCGTCCTGTGTGAGCAGGGGTTGGGGCGCGCCGTCGAGCGGGCCGTCGCTGTAGTACACGACGCGGCCGGCGACGAGGTCGGCATCACCGTCGTTGTCGAGGTCGGACACGCCGGCGATGTGGTGCGCGCCGATGGCCTGGATCCGGAACGAGGGGGCGAAGGCGCCGCTGCCGTCGTTGAGCGCGATCTCGAAGTGGGACTCCCACACGTTGCGCTCGAAGCCGTCCCCGCTGCCGCCGCAGCACACACCGTCGAGCACACCGTCGCCGTCCACGTCGGCCAGGTCGGTGGCCGGCCCGCCGACCTGCTGCGTCTCGGTCACGAACGTGGCCGGCCCGGTGCGCCGGAACACGACGTAGTCGCCGAGCTGGAAGGTGACCACGTCGCCGTCGCCATCGTTGTCGATGTCCCCGTAGACCGGGTGGTTGTCGTCGCTCGTGCCCATGCCGTGCGAGATGCCGGTCACGCTGGTGCGCACGCCGTTCTCGATCACGTGCATGTCGATCAGCGTGCCGCGGATCGTCATCAGGTCGGCCTCGCCGTCACCGTTCACTTCGCAGGGGAAGACGCCCTCGGCGAAGCTGGCGAAGAACGAATCGCTCAGGGTGAAGGAGAGGTTGGCGCCCGGGTTGAGGAACAGACGCACGTTGCTGGAGTCGGTCAGCGCCAGGTCGTCCAGGTCGTCGCCGTTGAGGTCGGCCAGCAGCATGCCGGTGATGGTCGAGTTGTGATTCAGGGTGGCGTAGGGGCTGGGCACGGTGGCGCCGTTGGACGTGTAGAAGCGCACCGTCGACTGGACCGAGATGGCGAAGTCGTCCAGGCCGTCGTTGTCCAGGTCGCCCACGGCGGTGGCGTATTGGGGCGACGACGGAGCGTTGACCGTCTCCACCAGGGTCCAGGTCTCGACCAGCTCGCCGTTCTGGTCGTTGATCCAGCCGGTGATGGTCATGTCGTCTTTGTCGTCCTCGCGGAACCACCAGTCGAGGGCGTCCATGAAGCCGTCGCCGTTCAGGTCGAGCAGGTACTCGAAGCGGTGGAACTCGTCGGCCACTACGACCGGCGCGTCGTAGCGCGCGGCGCTCTGCTGGGCCGTGGCGAGGCTCGGCAGCGCGCACAGCGTGGCGAGGGTCAGGGACAGCAGGACCGGCGACGACAGGCGACCAACGTGCATGGATTCTCTCCCGGAGTTCCCGGGCAGCCCGACGCCCGGTGCGTAGCACCCATCCTAGGGCGTGCCGCCTCAACCGGGAAGCGTCGGGATGGCTCACACGGCGCTCGGGGAATCCCCGGGAATGGCAGCGCTTGCTTGTCGAGTGCGTGGGGCTCTTCCGGTGATCGCCGACCGCGGGGTGGCAGCGAGGTGCGCGGCCTGAGTGCCCGGATCCGTCGGCCGTGCTCGCAGTAGGCGGATCGGCGACGCCGCCCTATGCTGCCGGCGGGAAGCCGCACGTTCCAATCCAGCGCCCTGGAGTCGTCGCCATGCTGCACGTCCGCACTGTGTTCCGTTCCGCCCTGACAGCCGCCTGGTCGCTCGGTCTGCTCACAGCGCTCTCGGCCCAGGCGCTGATCATCGTGGACGACTTCGGCCCGGCCGACTACTCAGACCTGCCCGCGGCCATGGCGGCTGCGGCCGACGGCGACGTGGTGCTCGTGCGCGGCGGCACCTACAACGGCTACACCATCGACGGCAAGGCGGTGAACCTCGAGGGCGACGGCGCGGTCAGCGTGGTGGGCACGATCACCGTGCGCAACGTGGCGTCGAACCGCTACGTGGCCATCCGCAACGTGGACGTGGACGCCATCGCCGTGGGCGGCCCCAAGCCGGGCTTTGTGTTCGAGGACTGCGCCGGCTCGGTGCTGCTCGAGGAGTGCAGCGTCAACAACGGGGTGCCCGGCGCCGACCTGACCAACTGCGCGGACGTGGCCCTCGTGCGCTGCGACATGGAGGGCCTGTTCGGCTCGGTCCTGCTGGGCAG
>JAJDEQ010000138.1 GCA_029259695.1 Planctomycetota bacterium | reverse complement strand
TCGCCGGGACCGGGAGGAAGCCGGAAGCTGTTTCGGCTCTCGGCCCGGGAGCGCTCAGCATTCACACGCCACCAGTTGGAGGTGCGCAGGATGAGAGTGAGTACAAGAACGCAGAGTCATCAGGGGGCGCGATTCGGGTGGGCCGTCATCTCGGCTTCGCTGGCGCTGGTCATCGGCATCGTGGCTTGCGGGGTCGTGCCCAAGAACGCGCGGCTCGTCGAGTTCGGGCAGAACAAGGATGGCCAATGGAAGGGGATCATCGAGAAGGACATGAGTGGGGACCCGATCACGCTGACGAGCGGCATGCCCGACGACGTGTGTTGGGACGCGGTGCTCTTGCTCGACGGCCGCATCGTCCACCACTGCAGTGACAGTGAAGCGCACGGCGGTGAGCCACTGGTGGGGAGCGAACCGTGCGTCATTCCCGCATCCGTCGAGTTCAACGAAATGCGCATCGTGACGCGACCCTGCGACGGTGCCGAGGGTCCGCCCGACTTGGTCTACGAAGGAGAGCCTCTGGAGTCCTTCCCGCTGGGGAGCACCTACATCCCCTTCGGCCCCACGCGGCACGGCTTCGTCGATACGGATCTGACGAGCGACATGGACTTCAGCGCGATCAAGACCGGCGCCGTGCTGGCCTACAGCGACGAAGAGGCACGCGCCATGTTCGACGCCATGGAGCCCGGGTCTCCGGTCTTTCCGGGGATGGAGCCGGGTCTTCGCGTCACCGTGGGGGGCGACGAAACGACTGCCTTCATTACGTCGGACCTGCCATCCAGGTTCACGGCCTTCCGCGTGGTCATCGATGGTGAGGTCTGGGCGCAGAAGGGCGACAACATCTACACGACGCAGACGGGTCTCGGGAACGGCTGGGTGCGCATGACCGTCACGCTCCCGACCACGCTCTTCGCGGATGCTGAGAGTGTCGTTGTCGAGCAGCAGGGCCCCGACGATGCGGAGCCTTATGCTGTGTCCGTTCTCTTCTGAGCGGGTAGTCTGACGCACGACGAGGGTCGGCCGAGTCCCAGCTCCGGGTGCCCGGCCGGCCCCTTCGGTTTCTCGCTTGCCGTGGTGTTCCCATGAAGCATGCACGTTCGAGGTGGGGCAACTCCTGGTTGCTGCCGGCGCTGGTCTGCGCGGCGCTCTCGTCCGGTTGCTCGTCGGCGCCCCCGGTCCTGCTCCACTCCGTCCACGGGGACGTGCGCGCCTACGACGTGAGCCAAGCCGAACAGGCGGCACGCTGGCTCGATGAACTGCAACCGCTCATCGAGTCGTGGCTGCCAGGCTCCCGGGCTGGGCGTCGCTTCGAGGTCTGGCACCTGCCCGACAAGACGTGGCCCTCCTCGCACACCGGCAGTCGCGGGTTGTACTTCGAACAGGGCCAGATCCACCTCCGGGTCAATGTTCCGTCCGACGATCTCGATGTGCCCGAGGTGCCGAACTGGGCCCAGCTCAGCAAGGGCGCTCTCGCCCATGAACTGGTGCACGGCCTGCTGGATGAGTCGTGGTCCACGCTGCCCGCCTTCATTGAAGAGGGGCTCTGTGAGGTCCTCGAAGACCGGGCCGTGCCGGAACTCCTGGTCCGTCGCGGAGTCCACCACGGCCTGCTGCTGCTCCGTCTGGCGGACCCTCTGCGGGTCCTCGTCCGCGTGACCACCACGGCCGGCATTCCCACCACCGTGGAAGGTCCGGAACCGACCACCGCCGCGGTGACGCTATCCACCACGGCCTCGGTGCGCCTTGAGGCGGGCCAACCACCCTCGGCCGGCGAGATCCTCGGCACTCATGGCGAGATCCCACCGAGGTGGGAAGGTGAGGCCGAAGAGGTCGGTCGTGCTCTGGGGTACACCCTGGCGAACCGGATCGTCCAGCGTGGTGGCGTCGAGGCCCTCTACACCCTGGCCACCGACGCCCAGGCGCAAGGCCGCGCGTCCATCCCCGCCGACGCCCTGCTGAAGGCTGCCGGCATCGAGGTCCTGGACGAGCACACCGTCGCGACATTGGCCGCTGAGCTACTCGCGAACGATGAGGCCCCCCAGTGGCTCGCCCTGCGGTTCGCCGACCTGGTCGACGAGTCGATGACGAAGTGGCAACGGGCCGCCAACGCCATGGACGGCACTCCAGGGACGCCACATGTGGAGATCGAGATCATCACTGGCGAACAGGTGCGCGTGCGTCACGTGCTGCCACCCGTCACTCTCGCCCGCTGATACCCCGGTCTCGGCATGGCCGCAAGCGGGCGTCTGGTTCAGCCCTCTCCCTGACTTGCACCTACCTCCCCGGCCAACAGGAAACCCTATAGTTGGCCCTCAGTACGCGCGCCTGGATGGTCAGGTCTTGGAGTCTACAAGCGAACAATGGCCGACAAACAAGCGCTCGATATCCTTGCGCAGGGAAGCGCCGAGTGGAACTCCTGGCGTGCCGGAAAGAATGCTCCCAAAGAGCCCGACCTCAGTAATGCTGACCTGAAGGAGAGGGACCTTAGCGGGTTCAACCTTCGAGGAGCGAACCTCAGGGAGGCCGATCTCGAAGGAGCAGTCCTCAGAGGCAGCGTCCTACGAAGAACCGACCTGCGCGGCGCAAAGCTAAGTAGAGCACATTGCCAAAGCGCGAACTTCGGCGAGGGTAAGCTTGCGAGCGCTGACTTGCGAGAGTGCGACCTCTCGGAGGCGCACCTCGGACATGCCGACTTGAGCCAGTCGGACCTTCGGCAGGCTGATCTTCGCCGCGCGGTGTTGGACACCGCCAACCTAACGGCCTCAGACCTTCGAGGAGCGCGGATCGACCGCAGTACGTCCGCGCTCAGCATTACGAGAGTGGACGGTTGCCGTATCGACAAGATCGCCGTCGCCTCTCTTGACGAGAACACGTTGACGCCAGGGCAGCGAAGCATCATGCGGATCGAGGATCCGGTCGCGACGCTCAAGATGGCATATGGCGGCTTCTGGCAATGGATCCACGGAATCTCGCTCGCCGTGTTTGCGCTCCCCTACCTGTGGTTCATCGGTTCTCGCTGGGCGGAGCACCACCTGAGTTCCGCTGAAATCATCGACACAATCCCGCTCTGGAAGGCCCTCTGTTACTACGTCTGGAGCGGTGGCCTCGGGTGGACGCCCAATGCGCCGTTCGCCGTGGCGTCATTCTCCAGCTTCTGCGTTGTCTTCGCCTACAACGTCTTGCGAGTCGCCATGCTCTGGCGGACGAAGACGCTGGAGCTTGAAGAAACGGTGCGGGAAGCACCAACCTCATTCTTACTACAAGGCGTGTGGGGACGCATGTTCTGGATCTCGAAGTGGGTCTTCTACGTCAACTTGGCAGCAGTCGTAGTCAACTCCTTGCACTTCTTCGCAACTCCCATCCCCGTTCGCTGAGGTTGCATCCCTGCTCGGAAACCACTCGGGCTTCGAGGGGTTCACAAACTCAAGCGCTCGCCCTTGATCCGTTCCTACCGGGCCCCGTCAGAGCCTCATTCCCCCTCCCCTAGCCCCTACTCCGGGCGGCTCCGGCAGCTTGGATCAGCGCCACGATGCCCGCCCGCACCTGCGGTGGCAGGGACGGCCAGGCCGCCATCACGACGGCTAGCTCGGCATCCTGGCCCTCACTGTTCTGCCCCTCACTGCTGGGGCCAGTGCTGTGAGGCGACGCAACGGCGTCGTAAACACCTCTGCCACCAACACTTGCAGTCGCACTTCGCTGACTCTTAATCAGCGGGTCACAGGTTCGAGCCCTGTAGGGGGCACCATCGCCACCAGCGGCTGCGCGCACTCGTTGCGCAGCTCGCCCGTCCGGTCGCGGCGGCTCTGAGGAACACGGATCTTCCGTCACGACGGAGTCCGCCTCAGGAGACCCGTTCGGTGGACGCCCGTTCGGTGCACAGGGCAGGCAGCCGACGCGTCCCGACGCTCACTCCACCGCGAGCGTCCACAGGTTGGTGAGCTGCGGGCCGACGCGTGACTGCAGGTACAGCGTGTAGGGGCCCGGCGGATCGAGCGGCAGGGTCGCCGGCAACGAGAGCAGGCCGTCCGCCGGCAGGACGGGGAAGAAGAACAACAGCCACGGTTCGAGCACGAACAGTTCGCCCATGCCGAGCGACAGGGGCGGATCGGCCAGGTTGAAGGCCACGATCAGGATCACCGCGCTGCCCGGGTCCCCCACGAAGCGCACGGCGATGTCGCCCCCGGGGGTCGGCTCGCCGGTCACGTAGAGGTGCCGGTGGAACTCGTCGGCTCCCTGGTCCACCGCACCGTCGACGACGCGCGGGTCACCCTCGAAGTCGGTCACCGGAAGTTGCGGCACGACATCCGAACCCGCGTTGCGGCCAGGCGACGTGAACAGCAGGTGGTAGTCGCCGTTCGCAGGATCCACGAAGAGCGGATCAGTGTCGAGGTTGCCGGGCCCCGAGTTGAACGTGCCGCTCCCGGCGGCCGCGGCCGGCCCGCCCTCGAGGTTGCTGAAGCTCATGCCGAGCACCGCGACACCGTCCACGAGCAGGTCGGGACCGACGGGGGCCGTGTTTCCACGCACGATCGTGTTGAACACGTTGACCGTCAGCGTCGGCAGGAACGGATCGTCGACGGCGAGGCCGCCGCCGCTCGTCGCCGACTCGTTGTCCATGATCGTGCAACTCGTGATCACGGTCGGCGTGGGCCAGGGCGAGCGCAGCTGCACACCGCCACCGCTCTCGGCCGTCGCGTGGTTGTTCGCCACGACGCAGCCCGAGAGCGTGCCCGCCGTTGCGGACGAGAGCAGCCCCCCACCCTGCCCCCGGGACTCGTTGTCCAGGATCCGGCAGTTGGTGAGCTGCAGTTCATCGACGAGCGAAGCCGAGATCCCGCCGCCGCCGTGGGAGTCCGTCTCGCCTGCGGTGTTGCCCGAGATCGTGCAACCGTCCGCCGTGAGGGAGTTCACGTTCAACTCGGGCGATGCGAGGCTCCCGCGTCCGCAGATGCCGCCCCCCGCGCTGCTGGCGATGTTGTCCCGGACCGACGTGTCGATCAGCGCAACGCTCGCCGACGAGCCGAACCACAACCCGCCGCCCTCACCGCCGATCACCTCGTTGCCCACGATCTCGCTGTCGGTGACGACGAGGACGTCGTCCGCCGCGGTGATTCCGATCACCGACACACCGCCGCCGCCTTCGTCATCGAAGCCGAGCGCGAACGCCGTGTTGCCGCGGATCACGCTGTCGTCCACCGCGACATTCGCGAAGGACACCGAGAGCCCGCCACCGCTCTCGGTACACACGTTCTCCTCGATCGTGCAGCGCAGGATCTGGAAGCCGCTGGAGGAGACACAACTGACGCCCCCCGCCCGCCCGTTGCTCTCGTTCGCACGGATCACCGAGTCGACCAGCAGCGTGGGTTGGGATCCCGTGTGGTGCATGCCGCCACCACGGGCCCAGGCGCGGTTGGCCGTGATGGTGCAGTGGGAGATCGTCGCGCCGACCGATCCGGAATGGCTGCAGATGCCGCCGCCCGAGCTGCGCAGGACGAGGTTGAGATCGGCGTTGCCGGCGGTGACGGTGAAACCGTCGAGCACGACCGGCGCGACGGCGTTGTCCAGCGTCACGACGTGATAGGCGTTCTCGCCGTCGTTGGCGAAGCCGGGGCCGTCATCGTCCGCGAGGTCGCCGCTGAGCACGGCCGGGAAGAGGGCGATGTCGCGTCGATCGGGGTCGGCCGCCTTGATCCCGGCGAACCCGCCCAGCACGGACACTCCGTCCGGGAGCAGGAAGGTGGCGTCGCGATCGCCGGGCGTCACGACGCCCCCTTCGTCGCGATCGGGCACGTACGTCCCCTGACCCACGCGAATCTCGGTGACCGCCGGGTTCGCGATGGCTGCGACGAACGCATCCTGCAGGTGCCGGAAGGAACTCGACCAGGCGAGCCCGTCACCGTTCAGCGCGGCATCGTCGTCCACATGCAGCACCACGCCGCCGAGAGGGACCGCGGGCACGGGTGCTGCGGACAGCGCCCCGCAGCACAACGCGAGCCAGGCGACGCCAAGGCGCGCCCCAATCGAATCGAGAACGACCGGCATCTTCATCGTGTGTCCCTCGGCGCTGCGCTCCGACGCCCCGTGCACCGGCAGGCAGCATTCTACGCCGACTCTCGCGATCGGGTCGTGCCTTGATCGATCACCCCAGTCGTTGCGCCATGGCCAGGTCCTCGACGACGAGCCCAACTCGTCTGCACCTGAGACACGCCGCCTTCAGCAGAAACCCGCTCCGTCTATCCGGGATTGCAGACCACTGACATACTCGGATTCGGGCGCCCCGCGGCACGCGGGGCAAGGAAGAAGACGCGGCGGGGGAATGCTGCGTGAACATGGGATGGAGGAGCACAGCATGGGCAGGGCGTTCATCGCGGCGGTCATTCTGTTCGTCGCCGGGTCGGCGGCTGCGCAGGAGCCGGTCGGCACGATTGTCGCCTGGCACAAGTACTTCCCGAACACGTGGACGTTGTGCGGCGTGAAGTGGCGCTCAAGCTGATCAAGCCGGGCATGGACAGCAAGCGCGTCATCGCCCGCTTCCAAGCCGAGCGGCAGGCGCTGGCGATCATGGACCATCCGCACGTGGCCCGGGTCATCGATGCCGGCGCCACGGACGACGGTCGCCCGTACGACGGACACGGCGTTCGACATTCCCCATCAGCGCTCGAAGATACACCACCACGTTGGCCTGTTGCCCAACGGCAAAGCTGCGAGGCACCGCTTGCAAGTGCGTTGCGCTCCCCCACTCCAGTTCAATAGATGAACGGAATCAGCTTCCTGGTGACTTTCCGGTACCCCACGTAGGCGTCGCCGAACGTCTCGGTCAGCATCGCTTCCTCCATCCTGATGCGGTTGAGGAAGATCGGGATCAGGACGCACATGACCAGGAAGCCACGAGCGCTCGGCGCGTACACCGGAACGCCCATGAGACCCAAGAGGACTCCGAAGTAGAGCGGGTGCCGAACGTGGCGGTAGAGGCCATGCGTGATGAGCTCGTGATCGTCGCGCGTCATGAGCGTCGACAAGTAGTTGCGCTTGAGCGCCGCCGAGGGGGTACGGCCCGCACAGCACGTCGTCGCTCGGCACCAGCGTGCCCCCCTTGAACATCGCCGACACCGTCCCCGACTCGACTCGACCCCGAACTCCCCGCTCGACGCAATCAGGTCGATCGGCGAGGATGGCGCCACCGAGGGGATCCTGGATGCACAGACCACAACCCGCGCGCACCGTCGAGTGCCTCGTTGCCACGCTCGTCATGGGGCTCGTCGCCGTCGCTCCGGCGGCGGCCGACACGATCCGCGTGCCACAGGACGTTCCGCTCCTGCAGGACGCTGTCGACGGCGCGACCGACGGTGACGAGATCCTCGTGTCCAAGGGCGACTACCCGAGCCTCGTCATCAACCAGAAGGTGAACCTCTCGATCCGCGCCAAGGGCAAGGTGCGCATCGGTTCCGCAGGCGACGGCGGCGGGGCCGCGCTGCAGATCACGACCTGCAACTTCATCTCGATCTCCAAGCTGCGCTTCGAGAGCACACCGGGCGACTCGGTGATGCTGTTCGACAGCGAGGACGTGACGCTGTGCGGTGTGCGCGTGAGCGACGCCGGGGGGCGGGCGGTCCACGTCGACGATTGCAGCGACATCACGCTCGAGAAGGTGCGTATCGACGGCACCGGGCTGGAAGGCATCCGCACCGACGGGTCACAGCGTGTCACCATCGAGAAGTGCCTTGTCATGGACACGGGCGGCGACGCCATCGCCCTCTCCTCGGGCAACAACGCCCTGCCAACCGACGACTCGACCGTGTGCCGCACGCGCATCGTGCGCCCCGGAGACGACGGCCTGG
Source organism: Planctomycetota bacterium (assembly GCA_029259695.1). Lineage (GTDB taxonomy): Bacteria > Planctomycetota > B15-G4 > B15-G4 > B15-G4 > OFTM49. Next base: position 13,031 of record JAJDEQ010000138.1, on the reverse strand, counting down.
ACATCAACGGCAGCGGCAATCACGCGGAGAAGGTGATCGTGCGCGATGCTGACGAGGATGCGTTCGAGGTTGATACCGATGGCGCCGGCAGCGACAACAGCTTCCTCAAGTGCAAGGCGATCAAGCCGGCCTTCAACGGCTTCGAGATCGGCGGGTCGATGAACACGCTCGAGCAGAGCACAGTCGTACGACCCGGTGAGGACGGCATCGCGCTGCGCGGCACGGGCGCTCACGAAGTCCTGAAGTGTCGCGTGCAGAAGCCCTTCTTCGACGGCTTCTTCCTGGTCGGCGGCTCGATCGGCAACACGTTGACCGACAACAAGGTCGCCGGGGCCAGCGACGACGGCATCGACGTCCAGACGACGGGCAACGCGATCACGGGTAACAAGGTCGCCGGCTCCGACGACAACGGCCTCGAGGTACAGTCCACGGGCAACACATTCACCGAGAACAAGGTCCGCGGCAGCGGCGACTTCGACATCGCCGACAGCGCGGGCGGCAACACCTACGTCGACAACAAGTTCAAGACGACCAACCTGCTCTTCGCCCAGGGGGCCTTGCCATGATCGCCCGTCCGTCACGCTTGCTGACCGTCGTCCTGCTCGCCCTGCTCGCCGCGGCGCCCGTCGCGGTAGCCCAGAAGAGCAGCGGCTTCGAAGCGAAGCTGTTGATCCGCATCACCGACGGGGTCGATCCGATCCCGCAGGTGGAGATCACCGACGGCGCCGACCCCGTGCTCGGCGTGATCGTCGTCACGGTCGTGGACGAACCCGATCCCTTCGGACTGAACTCGATCGCGGACGACCCGGATCCCCTCGGCCTGCACGTCGTCGTCGACGACAACGACCCGCTGCCGTCGCTCAAGGGCAGCTCCGCCGTCACGATCATCGAAGACTCCGATCCGATCGGCACACTGGCCTCGATCACCGACGATCCCAGTCCAATCGGCATCAGCTTCGTGAAGGGCGGCATCATCGAGGGCCCCGATCCGATCCCGCAGGGCATCACGCTGCGCGTGGAGGTCATCGCCGACGAGCCCGATCCCTTCGGCGTGGTCGAGATCCGCCTGTCGATCGTGGACGACGCCGACCCGGTCCCGCAGGTCCTGCTCGTGATCACCGACGGCGTGGATCCGATCCCCTACGCGAGCATCACCGACGGCGCCGATCCCGTGCCGCAGATCCACCTCGGCATCACCGAGGGACCGGATCCCATCCCGCAGTTCACGATCATCGAGGACGCCGACCCGGTGGGCCCGGTGACGATCACCGAGGGCCCCGATCCGATTCCGCAAGTCGTCGGCATCATCGAGGGCCCCGATCCGATCCCGCAGGTGGCGGGCGTCATCGAGGGTCCCGATCCGATCCCACAGGTGCGCATCACCGTCTTCAGGAACTGAGTCTCGGCAGAGGACAGCTTCCCGGAACGCGGGCGCGGGGCCACCCGCTTCGACGCGACCACCTGCATCACCGACGAGACCTAGATCGTCGGGCACTGACGCTCCGCGGCCGGCCCCTGGCACCGAGATGACCCGGAAAGAGCTGCGCGTCGCCGGCACCACCATCTGCCTGGCCGCCGTGATCTACCTGGTCGCGCACCACGTGCTCGTGTTGCTGGTCGGTTGGCCGAGGCTCTATCGCCTGCTCGGCGAGACCGCGTACAACGCGTTGATCCCCGGCGGAGGGCTGGCCCTCGTGGGGCCCCTCACGGTCTCCATGCTCGTCTCGCTCTGCAGCCTGGCGGCGCTGGAACATGCGCTGGCGAGACTCGGAAGGAGCGCCGCGCAAGACCGACGTCGCTCGCTGACACTCAGGGGCGCAGCATTCGTGATCCTCTGCGGGCTCGTGCACTACGCACTCTTCATGAGTTCGTTCAGCGCCGACGTCTACGCCGACCTGGTCGGCCACGCCACGGAGTACGCACCGCAGTTCAGCGAGAGCGCCTTCGATGAGATCGAGGCAGGCCTCTCGGACGAAGAGGTCGTGCGCCTGCTCGGCCGCCCGCTCAACGTCATGACCTACACCGCCAGCGGGCTCACCGCGTGGCATTACACGAGCGAGAGCGGTCCCGGACTCTGGAAGCAGCGCATCGTGGACTTCGATTCGTCCTCCATGCGCGTCCTGCGAGCGCGAAGACAGCTCGGGGACTAGGTGCTGCGCGTCGGGCGCGCCGCCCGTACTTGCGGTCGGCGCCCCTCGATGGGGTCCAGCGGCGACCGCCGCCCCGTGCGTCCCCTACTTGCCCTGGGTGCGGTGCACCTGCGTGCCGCCGCCCGGGCCCGCGGCCTTGTTGCTGGCCTGCTTCAGGTTGCCGGTGAAGTGCTGCCGGTCCTTGGTCGAGCTCTGCAGCTGCCCGCTCTCGCGCTCGGCCTTCTTCTCCTGGATCAGCTTGGCCCGGGCGAGCTTCGCCTTCTCCTGGCGAGCCTTGGCCTTCTTCTCCTGCTTCTTCTTCTTCGCGGTGTTGGACATAGAGAGCGATCGTACCACGCCGGCGCGGGCCGTGGTCAGGCGCCGGGCACCGCCTGCGCGGGGCGTGGAACGAGACGCAACACGCTCCCGGGTCCGCTCTCGGCGGAGGCCACGACTGGGTGAGGCCGTGGCCGCCCGTCGCCCTGGGCACGCGACCGGCCGTGCGCTAACGTGGCGCGGTGAGCACGACGAGCGCGTCGAGGGGAACATTGGCCGGCATCGCCGCCGTGCTCGTCGCCGCCTGGCTCGCCGTCGCGCTCTGGCTGCTGCCCACGTACGGGCCCACCTGGGACTGCGTGCTGGGCGAGTATCCGCTGGCGCACAACCTGCTCGCGTTCTACGGCAGCGGGGATCAGACCTGGCTCGATCTGCCGGACGAGGAGCAGGTGCCGGACATCGCGGCGCCCGCGGACGGGCCGCCCCACTTCGAGCTGGCCTTGCCGCGGCGGCGGGAGTGGTTCCAGACGAGCTGGTTGGGCGCGCTCGCGGCGGGGGTCAGTTGTCACCTCTTCTACGGGACGCTCGGTGTGATGTCGTCGCTCTCGGCGCACCACTTCGTGGCGGTGCTGAGCGCAGCGGCGGTGATCGCGGCGTTGGTGATGTTCGGCGGACGGCGCTTCGGGCTCGGGGCCGGGGTGATGGCGGCGCTGCTGTTGATCACGTCCCCGCGTTTCTTCGCCCACGCCTTCAACAACCTCAAGGACGTGCCCGAGACGGCGCTCTACACGCTCACTTGGTTCGCGGGGTTTGCCGCGCTCACCCGCGGCGGGACGATGCGCTGGGCGACCACCGGTGTGCTGTTGGGCCTGGCCGCGGCCCAGAAGATCAACGCGGTCTTCCTGCTGCCCCAGCTCGGCCTGCTGGCGGCGGTCGTGTGCTGGACGCGCCAACGCGCGAGCCCGCGTACCGAAGAGGACGACGGTGAAGCGCACGGCGGGCTGTCAGCCAAGAGCAGCTCGGCGAGCGCCGGGCATGCTGACGCCCCGAGCAGCGGGACCACCGGCGGCTGGTCGTGGCGCGGCTTCGCCTTGGCGACGCTCGCGTCGATGCTGGCCTACGTCGCCGTCTCCCCCATGTACTGGAGTGATCCGGCCGAGGCCTGGTCCGGCTACGTGGGTTTCATGTCGATGGTCGGCAGTACCTTCACGTCGGAGCAGAGCGCGGTGGCCACGGCGCTGCCCGGCGGCTCGGCGATCGACACGCACGGCGCGCTGCACGTGCTCTGGACCACACCGCTCAGCGTGCTCGCCCTGGCGCTCGTGGGCCTGTGCGCGAGCCGCATCGGTGAGCGTCCGCTGGGCATCGAGTTGCGCGCGCTGCTGGTGCTCGGCATCGCCGTGCCCATCGGGCGCACGCTGCTCCCGGGCATGCGCAACTTCGACGGCGTGCGGCACTTCCTGGAGTTCACGCCCACGCTGTGCCTGGCGGCCGGCGTGGGTGCGATGGTCGTGGCCCACTGGATCAAGGGGCGGGCGCCGGTGCCCAGCGCGTCCGGCGCGCAGACGGAGGCGAGTTCGTCAGCGGCGCCCAGCCCGGCGCCCGGTCCGACGCCCGGTCCGGCACCCGGCCCGGCTCGTGGCGTCACCCTCACCGCCGTGATCGTCGGCATCGCCGCCCTGGTCCCCGGCCTGCTCGCCACGACGCGCACCCACCCCAACGGCATCGCCTACTACAACGTGCTCGCCGGCGGACTGACCGGCGCCCAGCAACGCGGTCTGCGCGAAGCCACCGACTACTGGGGCAACAGCTACTGGCAGGGCCTCGCCTGGCTGGACGAGAACGCAACGGAGAACGCAGCGCTGCTGGTGCCGGTGGCGCCCCACATCGTGGCCTGCGCCGAGCCGGTGCGACTGCGCGACGACATCCACCTGCTGCACGACAAGAACGGTCCCCCGCGGGCGGACCTCTACGTGATGTTCGTCACCCGGCGCGACTGGTACCCCACCGCGCTGCGCGACTTCCTGCCCGGCCGTCGCGCGACCCACCGGATCGTCCTCGACGGCGCGACCCTGCTCGAGATCCACCACGTGCCCGCCGGCCCCGCAGCGGGCGACGCGTTCCAGCGCTGGCGCGACGAGGTCGTGGCGCGACGCGTCACCCCCCGCTTCCAGACCTGGCTGCGCCAGCACCCCAAACAGGCCCCCCGGGTCGCCGGCATCCTGAGGCGCTACACCCCCGAACGTCTCGACCAGACCGTCGCCGAGCTGCGCACGAACCTGCCCGCCAACCTGCACGCCGCGCTTCCGGCACTGGTGCTCTTCATGCAGCGCGAGTCGTCCCCCGACTGACGCAGCCCCACGGCTGCCGTTCGCTGTCGGCAGCGCCCACCCGGATCGCTTATCCTCAGCCGCTCGCAGGGCCCGTGCACCGGACCGTCCGATGGCGAGCGTCGCCGGACCCAGGGCAGGGCCCGAACGTCAGATCGTCCGGAGCCCCGAGCTCATCGACTCTCGCGCGGATCGTCACCCCATGGAAGGCAGCTCGGCAGCGGGGAGTGCGGCGAGTGATGCGGGCCCCGCGGCGCCGGCGGACGCGAGTCGCGGGCCGTTGGTGGCGATGCTGGCCGTCTTCGGGCTGTGGGCCTTCGCCGTCGCCCAGCCGCTGCTGGACGTGCTGGCAGGCAACGCGGCGCTGTTCGTGGTGCGCCGCAACGAACGGGTCGACCTGATCCTGCTGTTGCTCGTGCTGCTGCTGGCGCTGCCCGCGGCGCTGTTGCTGGCCGAGTGGCTGGTGGGGCTCGTGAGCCGGGGCGCGCGGGGCGCTCTGCACCTGGTCTTCGTGGCCGTGCTCGCGGCCCTCGTCCCGCTGCCCCTGCTCGCGCGCTGGATGGACCCGCCCGGCGGCGCCGTGCTGCCCACGGCCCTGGGCTTCGGCCTCGTCGTGGCCGGGCTCTACGCCCGGGTCGCTCCCGTGCGCACGTTGTGCGCCGTGCTGGCCATCGGCGTGCCGCTGTTCGCGGGTCGCTTCCTGCTGGACGACGGCGTGTCGCGCATCGGGGCCGACGTGGACAGCTCCGGGCTGCCCCCGGTGGAGACGAACGACACGCTGGTCTTCGTGGTCTTCGACGAGTTCCCCGTGAGCTCGATCATGAACCGCGACATGCAGGTCGACGCCGGGTTGTTCCCCAACTTCGCCCGGCTCGCCTCCCAGAGCACGTGGTTCCGCAATGCCACGGCGGTGGACGAGCACACGCTGCAGGTGCTGCCCGTGATCGTCTCCGGCAAGGCCACGCGGGACTACGGCTCGCTGGCCGTGGCCGCCGACCACCCGCAGAACCTGTTCACCCTGTTCGGCGCCACGCACCGCATGCGCGTGCGCGAAGCGGTGAGCATGCTCTGCCCCGACGAGCTGCTCGACGTGGACTGGGCCGCCGAGCCCCTGGGTTCGCGACTGGCGGGACTCCTGGGCGAACTGCCCCTGGTCTACGGCCACATCGTGCTGCCCGAGACGCTCAAGAGCGGACTGCCCGACATGAGCGGCACCTGGGGCGGCGGCGCGACGGTTCCTGCCGACGCCGGCGACAACCCGGCCGACGCCAACCCGGCCGACGCCAGCCCGGCCGACGGAGGCCCCCGCGCCGACGGCGCCCCCGGGACGACGTCCGACGCCGCGTCCGCGAGCAACACACCTGCCACGGACGACGACGGCGCAGACGCGATCCACAACGCCCTCGGCGCCGCCGGCCGCAATCCCCGCGGCGGCCGCGAGGATCCCATGTTCGGCGACCGCTCCGGCTTCGCCCGCAGCCTGGTCGACGTGATCGACGACAACCTCGCGCCGACGCTCTACTTCCTGCACGTGCTGTTCCCCCACAACCCGTGGCACTACCTGCCGTCGGGCGAGCAGTACACCCGCAACCGCACCGAGTTCCGGCGCTACTCGTGGGGCACCTGGAGCGAGGACGACTGGCCCCGCGCCATGCAACGCCACCTGCTGCAACTGGGGCACGTCGACCAGCTCCTGGGTGAGTTGCTCGATCGCCTCGAGCAGCAAGGCGTCCTGGACCGGGCGCTGGTCGTGGTCATGGCCGACCACGGTGTGAGCTTCAAGCCGGGCGTGCACTACCGCTACCTGGAAGAGGGCAACGTGCGCGAACTCATGCACGTGCCGCTGTTCATCAAGCGGCCGTTCCAGCGGGAAGGGAACGTGAGCGACCGCCGGGTGATCACCACCGACGTGCTGCCCACGCTGCTCGACGCGCTCGACGTCCCGCCGCCCTGGAAGATGGACGGCGTGTCGGCCTTCGCCGAGAACTTCCCCGCCCGCCCGCGCCGCACGATCGCCAACAAGAAGGGCCAGCGCTTCACCGCAGACGGGGCCCTGCCCGACTCCTTCCGCGACCTCGACGCCAAGCTGCGCCTGTTCGGCGACACCCCCACCTGGGACGACGTCTTCGCCCTCGGGCCGCACCCGCGCCTGCTCGGCCGGCACGTGGCCACGCTCGCGGTCACGCCTCCGGGGGCGCTCGCGGCCGAGGGGACACAGGCAACCGGGGCGACCGCAGCGCTCAGCGTGCGCATCGACGGCGAACGCCGTTACGAGTCGGTCGCGCGCGATAGTCTGCTGCCGTGCAACGTGACCGGCGCGCTGATCGCGGGCAGCGCGCAGCAGCTCCCGGGCGACCTCGCCATCGCCGTCAACGGGACCATCCACGGCACGACACGTACCGACGCACCGACCGATGTGCCCACCGAAGCAGCCTTCGCCTCCATGCTCCCCGCGAGCGCCTGGCGCGAGGGGCACAACACGCTCGAGTTGTTCGCCATCCAGGGCGACCAGCTCGTCGGCCCCCTGCCGCGACGGCGGGATGCACTCGACGAAGAGGACGGCGCGGCGACGCTGCGCTTCGAGGGCCGCTCGTGGCGCATCGTGCCCGCCGCCCTGCGCGGACGGGTCAACACCGCCTGGTCGGGACGGGGCATCCTGAAACTCGGCGGCTGGGCCGCCGACGAGACGAACCAACGACCCGCCGACGAAATCCTCGTGCTGGCGGACGACGTGCCGGTGTTCGCCGGCGTCACCGGCCGCGACATCGCCTGGCCGGTGAAGCTGCTCGGCAGCGAAGCCTATCGTCCGTCGGGCTTCGAGCTGAGCGTCCCGCTCGACCTGTTCGCGGGCACGCCCGACGGCCGCGTGCGCGTGTTCGCCACCTCCGGCGACGTCGCCATGGAACTGAACTACGCTCCCGAAGCCGACTGGATCCGCTGAGATGGCGCGCCCGTCGCTGCTCGCCTTGCTGGCCCTGGCCCTGAACGCTGCACTCGCCTGGCCCGCGGCCGCCGCCGTGGACGACGTGGTGCCGCTGTCGATCGAGCAGCGCGGCGACGCGCTCGAGCTCACCCTGCAGGGACGCAAGGGGGCGCGCATCACCCTGCTCGCGGGTGCGCCATGGCGCGGCACCGACGCGATCGACGGTGAACTCCCGGGGCTGTACCTGGAGCCGGGCGCGGCCACGACGCTGTTCGACCGCGTGCTGCCCACCGAGCGTCAGGCGCACCTGACCCTCGACGGCAAGACCCTGTCGTCCCTGCCCGACCCGTGTGTGTTGCAGGCGCTCGCGGTGGCCCGGGGCCCCGAGCGCCACCTGCTCGCCGCGAGCCCCGCCTACCTCGTGCGGCGGCAGGGTGGGTTGACGCTGACCCCATTCGACGCGCACCTGCGCGACGAAGCACTCCCCGGTGCAGTCATCGCCGGCGCCCTGTTGCTGCTGCTCGTCCCGCTGCTCGCCTGGATCCGTTGGCCGCGCGTCCCGGCCGCCGCGGGCACGGCGCTGCTCGTGATCGCCGTCGCCGCCCTGCTCGTCCTGCGTCTGCGGGACGACGCACCGCGGGGCGCCATCGAGCGGGGCTTCCGTGTCCCGCCCCTGCTCTGGCCCACGGCGTGGAAGGACGACGATGCCCTCGAGCGTGTCCTCGGCCCGGGCTTCCGCGAACTCGTCACCGCGACCCGCGACGCCACGCGGGCCGCGAGGCTCGCCCCGACCGCACCTGGATCGGAAGACGCTCCCGCGGACGTGCCCGTCGTGGTGCTGTGCCCCCCGGAAGGCCTGGGCTACCTGCGCGGTTTCCATCTGGCCCACGAACTCGACGCCCGTCTGCTCGATGCCACCACCAACGCGCCTCCGCGCGGCCTCGTGATCCAGACCGTGGGCGCGCCGCGCGGCGACGCGATCACGCGCACGAAGGCCGGCGTGCTGACCCGGGTCGGCCCCTGATGAGCGACGCACTGATGGGCGACCTGCTGCGGCCCGGCGTACTGATCGTGATCATGGGTCTGGTCATCGGAGCCTTGCTCCGCCCACGCGCGGACGCCGACCTCGTGCCGGGAGGCCTCGCACTCACGATCCTGACCGGGCTGCTCGCTTCGGCGGCGGTGCTGCCCAACGCGTTCCTGCTCGGACTGCCCTTCGATCCCAAGTGGGGCCTGTTCGCGCTCGCCGCGGCCGTCGGTTTCGGACGCCGTCGGTTTGGGCGCGACGCGGTGCACGCCACCCGTCGCCAGGTGGGCAGCGCGCACGCCCCCGGCGCTCACGCGGCCGACGGGCAGGACGCTGGGGCGCGCGGTCCCGTCACCTCCGCTCCACCACCACGCGCGTCGGCGGGGCGACTCTCCGCAGTGCTCACGTTCGTGGCGGTCGCCATCGCCCTCGCGTCGCCGGCCATGGTCACGGCCACCGCGCCGCCCATGGCCTACGACGCCCTCTCCACCTGGTGGCCCAAGGTGGTCGAGGCCGCCACGGGCGCCGAGACGCAGCACGTGACGACGGCGCTCGACCACCTGCACGCCGAGTACCCCCGCGGGTTCGCCTGGATCGTGAAGCTGGGCTCGGTCGGGGCCAAGCCCGACCCGCGCCTGCTCAAGCTGGCGACGCTGTTGTTCACGGCCCTCGCCGCGCTCGTCGTGGCCGGCCGGCTGCGAGCGGCGGGTGCGGCAGTGGCGGCTGTCCTCGCCGCCCTGCTGTTCGTGCTCGTCCCGGACGTGGCGCGCTGGTCGCACTCGGGGTACGCGGACCTGCCCCTGGCCGCAGCCGTCCTCGTGACCGGCCTGGGATTGGGTGCGCGCGGGCGACAGCGGGCCGACGGCGTCCTGCTCGCGGTGGTCGGCGCCATCGGCGCGGCCTCGATCAAACAGGAGGGCGCGGTGCTGCTGCTCGTCGTGGCCGGCACGCTGCTGTGGCGGGCGGCCCGTGCCCAGACGCCGGTCGCCTGGCGCGAGTTGCTGCTGGCGTTGCTGGGCATGTCGCTGGTGCTGCCAACCTGGTGGCAGCGCTCGTCCGGGCCGGCCGAAGTGCTCGGGGCGCTCGAGCGCGTCCTGTCCGAACCCACGCTGCTGATCGCGCGACTCGACGCCGTGGCCACGACCCTCGGCCAGGCCCTGCTGGACCCTTCGGCCCTGCGCGACTCGGGCACGACGGCTCCGTTCGTATGGGCCGCGTGGGTCGCGCTCCCCTGCGCGCTGATCCTGCTGCCGCGGGGACCGCGACTGGGCAGCATGCTCCCCGCCGTCGCCCTGGCCCTCGCCTCGCTGATCGTGTTCGCGGTGACGCCGCACGATCTGCGCTGGCACGTGCGCACCGCCTTCCCGCGACTCGTGCTGCAACTGCTCCCGCTGCTCGTGCTCGGCGCTGCCGGCCGCCTTGCCGGCGTGTCCCGGGACTCGACGGACGCGAAGGACGGGGCGCCATCGAATGCCGCCGACGACACGGGCACGGCCCCCACTCCCCCGGGCTCGGCCAACGCCTCGACCAGGAACGCATCGACCGGCCTGTTGCTCGCCTGCCTGCTCCCGTGCCTGACCCTGCCCGGCTGTGGTGACAGCGATGCCGGCGGCACAGGGCGCATTCCGGGCGACGAGCCGACCCAAGCGCCGGCCACCACCGAACGCCCCAACGTGCTGCTGATCCTGGCCGACGATCTCGGGTACGGCGACCTCGGCTGCTACGGCAACGGCGAGGCCGACACCCCGCGCATCGACGCCCTGGCCGCACAGGGCGCGCGGCTCACCGACTTCCACACGACGGCGCCGGTGTGCGCGCCCAGCCGCCTGTCGATCTTCTCCGGACGCTACCACCAGCGCGGCGGCGGTCTGGTCGGCAACGACGCGAGCAGCATCGACCAGGTCGCCTACGAGCGGGAGATGAGCGCGTTGCTGCCGCGCCTGCTGCAGCAGTCCGGTTACGTCACCGGCCTGATGGGCAAGTGGCACCTGGGACCGGCCGGTGCCCTGGCTCCCACCCAGCGGGGCTTCGACGAGTTCCGCGGGTTCCTCTCGGGCAGCATCGACTACGTGTCGCATGTGAACCAGCGCGGCGTGGCCGACTGGTGGCACGGCACGGCGCGCGCCGACGTCGAGGGTTACGCCACGCACCTCGTTACGGACGACGCCATCGACTTCATCGAACACAACGCCGCCAACCCGTTCTTCCTGTGCGTCTCCCACCCGGCGCCGCACAAACCGCACCAGGGCCCGGACGACCAACCGGTCTTCGTGCGCGGGCAATCCAACGACTGGCGCCGCGACACCGAGGCGGGCAAGTACGCCGAAGTCGTGCGCGAACTGGACACCGGCGTCGGCCGGTTGCTCGACGCGCTCGAACGCCTGGCCCTGAGCGAGCGCACACTCGTGCTCTTCGTCTCCGACAACGGCGCCACCCGGGAGGGTAGCAATGCCCCGCTGCGGGGCGACAAGGGCAGCCTGCTCGAGGGCGGCCACCGGGTGCCGGCCATCGCGCGCTGGCCCGGACGCATCCCGGCCGGCACCGAGGTGGCCGATCTGACCAGCGCCGTCGACCTGCTGCCCACCGTGCTCGCCGCCGCGGGCAGCCCGGCGCCCGGCGAGCTGCCGAGCGACGGACTCGATCTGCTCCCGCGCCTGCTCGACGGCACAGCCGTTCCTGCGCGCACCTTGTTCTGGGACTACGTCGACGGCAAGGGGCAGCGCCAGCAAGCCGTGCGCCGCGGGCCGTGGAAGCTGTTGTTCCAGGGCGACGAGGTGTCGTTCTACAACGCGACGTTCGACCCGGGCGAACAACGCGAGCTGTCCGACGTCCACGGCGAGCGCATCCAGCCCCTCGGCAACGCCCTCGCGCGCTGGCTGGCGGACGTCGGCACCGAGCTCGACCCCGCCGACCGCTGAGGCGCCACCCGGCCCGCGCCCGTGGCGTCGTCACCTGCCCTCGGAGGCCGCACTTCACCGAGGCACGCGCGCAAGCTGCGTCACCACCCGCCCCCGGAGGCCGCACCTCGCCGAGGCACGCGCGCAAGATGCGCCTCGGCCCGGCTAGAATCAGCGCCCATGGACACCCCCCACCCTGCAGACGACTCCGAACCGAACGCCGAGCGGGCGCGCGGCCGCGCCTGGTACACGCGCAGCGTCCTGTCACGCCTGGCCAACCCGTTCGAGCTGAGTGACGACCCGGGAGATCCGGCGGCGACCACGCCGGACATCGAACACGACCCGGAGAGCGGCGACGCGCGCTACGCGGTGGTCGACGAACTCGGCCGGGGCGGCGTGGGTGTGGTCTTCAAGGCGCGCGATCACGACCTGCGGCGGGACGTGGCCATGAAGGTGCTGCAGCGCCAGGGCGGCACCACGGGCACGATCGCCTCGGTCGACGACCTGGACCCGGCCTACCTGGGGCGCTTCCTCGAGGAGGCCCAGGTCACCGGCCAGCTCGACCACCCGGGCATCGTGCCGATCCACGAGCTGGGCCTCGATCGCGAGGGGCAGCTGTTCTTCACCATGCGCATGGTGCGCGGACAGACCTTCGGCGATGTGCTCGAGCACGTGGTCAAGGGCAGCGAGGGCTGGACCACGACCCGCGCCCTGGGCGTGATCCTCAAGGTGTGCGAGGCGATGGGCTACGCGCACCACAAGGGTGTCGTGCACCGCGACATCAAGCCGGCCAACATCATGGTCGGTCGCTTCGGTGAGTCGTACGTGATGGACTGGGGCCTGGCCAAGCTGCTGGACGCCGCGACCGACGGCGGCGGCACGACCCTGGCCGCCGTCAGCGCGAGCCTGAACACGCGCAGCCTGGTGCAATCCGACCGCCAGGAAGCCACCGACTCCGACCGCGACTCACCCCACGCCACGCTGCAGGGCGACGTGGTGGGCACACCGGCCTACATGGCCCCCGAGCAGGCCGGCGGTGAACACCAGATCGTGGGCAAGCGTTCGGACGTCTACTCGGTCGGTGCGCTGCTGTACCAGTTGCTCACCGGGCAGCCGCCCTACGTGCCGCCGGGCACCAAGGTGTCGCCGCACATGGTGCTGCGCTGGGTCGTGGAGGGACCGCCCAAGCCGGTGACCGAGCTGGCCCCGAAGGCGCCGCCCGAACTCGCGGCCATCTGCGACAAGGCCATGGCCCGCGATCCCTCCGCGCGCTACGACGGCATGCTCGCCATGGCCGAGGACATCCAGGCCTTCATCGAGGACCGGGTCGTGCGCGCGCACCAGTCGGGCGCCTGGGCCGAGTTCCGCAAGTGGGTCCGACGCAACCGTGCCATGGCGGGCTCGATCTTCGCGGCGCTGGTGGTGGCCATGGCCTCCCTCGGCATCGTG
>JAJDEQ010000137.1 GCA_029259695.1 Planctomycetota bacterium | reverse complement strand
ACGGCGACGGCACGGGCGACTTCGTGCAGCTCGGCGCCACCGAGTACGTCGTCTTCTCCGGCGCAACCGGTGCGGCCCTGAGCCGGGTCGTGCACACGTTCGATCCGCTGGTGCCGTTCCAACTGGCCACCGACGTCGCCGGCCTGGGCGACGTGGACGACGACGGCGTGCCCGACTTCGCCGTGGGCGACGGCAGCGCCGGTCCGATCCTGGCCCTCAACGGGCGCGTGGCGTTCTACTCGGGCGCCGACGGGTCGATCCTACTGGACATCGCCGGTGCCGCCGGCGAGCGCCTCGGCGAGCGATTGGAGGCCACCGCCGACCTGAACGGTGACGGGGTGCGCGACCTGTACGCCAGCGCACCGCTGCGTCACCTCGGGCCGGTGGCCGACGCGGGCGAGGTGATCGTGTACTCCGGCGCCGACCAGACCGTGATCACCAGCTACACCGGTGCGATCCAGCCCGCCGGCCAGTTCGGCGTCTCCCTCGCTGCCGGCGGCGACCTGGACGGCGACGAGGTACCCGATCTGGCCGTGGGCAGTCGTGACGAACTGCCCGGTGCCACCGACGCGGGCACGCTCTACGTGCTGTCCGGCGCCGGCGGCGCAGTGCTCGCAACCTTCGGCGGTGCCGACGGCTCGGGGGCGACCACCGGCACCCTGGTGGCCGACACCAACGGCGACGGGGTGGACGACATCGCGGTCGCGGAGGCCGACTGGCGCGACGTGGGCGACCTCGACGATCGCGGCCGCGTGCGCCTGTTCGACGGCGCCGCCGCCCTGGCCAACAGCGAGGTGCTGTTGTGGCAGGTGACCGGCACCGAGACGCCCGAGCACTTCGGCAACCAGGTGGCCGACGCCGGTGACGTGAACGGCGACGGCTACGGCGACGTGGCCGTGCAGAGCAACCCGGTCTCGACCGGCAGCACGCTCACGCTGCTCTCCGGCATCGACGGCGCCGTGCTCGACGCGATCGACGTGAACCCCGGCGCGTTCCTCGGGGAGTCCACCGTGGGCCTGCGCTCGGCGGGCTTCTTCGACGAGGGCGGCAGCGGCGACGTGATCATCGGCATCACCGGGCTGTACGACAACGGCGGCGCGCGCATCTACGCCTCGTCGGAAGGCGGCGTGTGGGGTTTCGTCGACCTGGGCAACGGCCTGGCCGGCAGCTCCGGAACGCCCACCCTGCGCGGCACGGGCGATCTGCTCGGCGGCGGCGTCGTCACGCTCAAGGCGCGCAAGGCACCACCCCTCGCCATCGGTGCGTGGTTCCTGGGGCTGCAGCAGGCCGCGCTGCCGTTCAAGGGCGGCATCCTGGTCCCCGACCCCGGCGGCTTCTTCCTCAACATCTCCCTGATCTCCAGCGCAGCGGGCGAGGCGACGATCGTGGGCGTGAACCCGCTCGGCCTGCCCCAAGGCCTGTCGCTGTTCCACCAGTTCGCGTTCCAGGACGCGGGCGCGCCGGTGAACGTCTCGCTGACCAACGCCATGGAGGAGATCTTCCGCGGCGATCCGTGAGTCGCACGGGCGTCCGGCCGCGCGCGGTGCGACGCCGCCGCGGTCTCCCGCAATGCACCGTTCAGGCGGGCCGCACCGGCGACCCCGTACGGGCGATGCGATCGGTGGCGGCCACCAGCTCACGGGCGATGCCCGGCTCCCGCGACGAGTGGCCCGCGTCGGGCACGATGTGCCACGAGAGTTCCGGCCAGGCTCGGGCCAGGTCGTCCAGGTTCTTCACCGGACACACCGCGTCGTAGCGGCCGTGCACGGCGAATGCGGGTACGTGCCGGATGCGATCGATGCGCTCGAGCAGTTGGGCGTCACTGGCGAACGGTCGCGCGCGGAAGTAGTGCGCCTCCAGCCGGGCCAGGTTCCACGCGCCGTCACCCGATGCGAAGGCCTGCAGGTAGTCCTGGTTGGGAAGCAGCGTGCAGGCCGAACACTCGTAGGTGGCCCAGCGCTGCGCCGCCTCGCGCGCCAGCGCTTCGTCCGGGCCGGTGAGTCGGCGCCAGTAGGCGCTCAGCAGATCGCCACGCTCTTCCTCGGACACGAAGTGCGCGAAGTCGCGCCACAGCTCCGGGAACAGGGCGCGCATGCCGTACAGCCACCAGTCGAGCTCCTCCTGCCGCAGCAACCAGATGCCGCGCAACACGAGGCTCTTGATCGCGCCCGGATGCTCCTCGGCATAGTGCAGCGCCAGCGTGCTGCCCCACGATCCGCCGAACACGTGCCAGCGCTCGATGCCCAGCTCCCGGCGCAGCGCCTCGATGTCGGCCACCAGGTGCTCGATCGTGTTGGCGCGCAGGTCGCCGGCCGGAGTCGAGCGCCCCGCGCCGCGCTGATCGAACAGCACGACACGGAAGTGCGCCGGGTCGAAGAAGCGCCGGTCGAGCGGACCGGTGCTCGCTCCCGGGCCACCGTGCAGGTAGACGACGGGGTCGCCGTCGGGGGCACCGCACTGTTCGTAGTGCAGCTCGTGGATCTCGTCGACCCGCAGGCGCCCCGCGGCGAACGCTTCGATCTCCGGGTGGAGCGTGTCGTCCAGTTCACTCAAGACGACGTGGACGTCAATCCCCGAGGATCGGTGGCACGTCCCGTTCGGCGAGCGGGGAGAGCCACAAGAGCTGCTTGCCGCTCTTGGCCTTGTAGCCCTGGACGTTGGCCGCGCCGGTGTCACCGCGCCCGATGAGTTGCTCGGTCATCTTGCACAGGGCTTTCACCTGGCCCTTGGTGATCTTGCTCTTGCTGAAGATCTTGTCGGTCAGGTCGAGCATCTTGTCGAGCTTGCGATAGAGCTGGGTCGACTGCTGCAGCGCGCGCTTCGTCTCCGACCCCTCGTTCTGGGGATCGGGGTTCTGCACCTCGCTCTCGAGCGCGAACATCAGGCTCTGGGAGCTGGCCCACGCGTTGCCGATCCCGACCTCCACCCCTGAGAGCTTGCTCAGGGCCGCCTCCTGGCTGCCCGACTCGACCTGGGATTCGATCACCTTCAGACAGGTCTTCACCTCCTCCAGGCAGCTGGCGATCGCCGCGAACTGGCCGGTGGCCTGCCGTTGTTCGGTGGTCCCACCCAGATCCGGGCCGAGGAACACGAACTTGTCGAGGAACATCTCGCCCTTGGGGCCGAGGGTGCGCACGCCCGAGTCGAACACGTAGCTGAGCGGCGGCGCGGCCAGGATCGAGAAGATGTCCTCGTAGGGCTGCGTCCCTTCATCGCCCTCACCGACCAGGTTGGAGGATTCGCGTGCGGCCCAGGTGAGATTCGTGCCGTCCTGCACCAGGCGTACGTCGAGCTCGGTCGCGAGGGGGAAGTCCATGAACGCTTCGAGCACGCCGTCATCGAACGCGCATGCGCGCAAACCCAGGACGGTCTCGGGCTCCCCGTCGCCCTCGAGCAGGATCTCGGCCAGCGTGACCGCGATCTCCTTGGGACCGTCGGCGTAGCCCGACACCTGACCGAAGCCGTGCGTCTGTTCGAGGATGAGCCCCTCGATGTCGTCGATCGACACCGTGAGCCCCGCCGCGAACTGGCCCGCGCCCTGGGGGCCGTGCACGACGACCGTATGCGGCTCCTTCTTGCCCTTCGCCCGACACGACAACCGCTTGTCGCCCTTCACCTTGGTGCTCTCGCCGGTCTCGAGATCGAGTTCGGCGTAGTTGCGCACGCTGGCAGTGGCGTTCTCGGTGGTGATCTCGACGTTGCTGCGCTTGATGTCGGAGGTCTTGTTGAAGTCGGCCCCGTACCAGACACCGCACGGCCCGCACGGTTGCAGGAACAGCAGGATGAAGGTGTAGAGCGCGTTGGTGCGCGTGAGGCGAATGCGTTGCGACAACATGATGGTCGGTCCTCCCGAGGTCGTCGGAGCCCGTCGTGCGGGACTCGCGATCCGTGCGCCGTCCTCCCGAGTCCTCCGCTCCCCGGCACTCCGGAACCCGACTCGAGCAACGCCGAACCCATCCTAGTCAGCTCACCGACCGCCTCGGCAAGGGGCCGCCGCAGCGCCTCGGGGCCGACCCGTCAAGCGAGCCCAGACCCGAATCACGCAAATGGCACTTAAACATCACGTTTCATTAACCCAAGCTCGATATGTAATCTAAAGGTCCCTTCAAAGGACCTAGCGCCAACCAAGTATTCGTGATATATATATCTCAACTACTTGCGAGAGAGCCTCAATGGCACTTTCAGATCCCAATCAGACGACCGATCGCGAGCTACTCGCCGAACTCGGACAGCGCCTGAAGGCGCTGCGCAAGTCCCAGCACCTGACCGCCACCGAAGCGGGCCAGCGCACCGGCCTGTCGCGGCGCACCGTGTGGCGCGCCGAGCAGGGCGACAACCCGACCCTGCTCACGCTGGTGCGCCTGCTGCGGCTCTACGGCCGGCTCGACGCGCTCCAGGACTTCCTCCAGCCTCCGGAGGTCTCGCCCATGGCCGTCCTGCGCGACAAGCAGAAGCTCGCGCCCAACGGACCGCGCGGCGATGCCTGACGTGCGCGCCGTCGCCGAAGTGCGCCTCTGGGGCCGAACCGTCGGCGCCGTCGTGGAACTGGACGACGGCCGCGTGCTGTTCGAGTACGCCGAGGAGTTCCGCCGCTCGGGCCTGGAGATCTCGCCGATCCACCTGCCGCTGTCGCGACGCGGGCCGGTGGCGTTCGACGCCCTGCGCCGCAAGCCGGCCTTCGACGGTCTGCCCGGCGTGCTCGCCGACGCACTCCCCGACGCGTTCGGCAACAAGGTCATCCGCGCCTTCTTCGCCGCCCGCGGCGAGGGCGAGCGGGCGCTGAGTCCGGTGCAACGTCTGCTGTACGTGGGCGAACGCGCCATCGGCGCACTCACCTTCCACCCCGCCGAGGAACTCGCCCTGCGCGAAGCGGAACGGGAATCGCTCGACATCGCCCAGCTCGTGCAGGACGCCCGCAGCGTCGTGCAGGGCTCGCCCGACGTCGCCATCCCGGAGATCTACCGCATCGGCGCGTCCGCCGGCGGCATGCGCCCCAAGGCGCTGGTGTTGTTCGATCCGGACAAGGGCACCATCCGCTCCGGCAACGCGCGCCC
The DNA here is from genome assembly GCA_029259695.1 of Planctomycetota bacterium. Taxonomy (GTDB): domain Bacteria; phylum Planctomycetota; class B15-G4; order B15-G4; family B15-G4; genus OFTM49. The sequence goes on along the minus strand of JAJDEQ010000137.1, from coordinate 971 downwards.
CACCTCCGCCGAGATCCACTGCATCCTCAAGTTCGACGGCGTCGGTGACGGACACACGGTCGACGAACTGGGGCGTCCCCAACCCTTCAACCGCGTCGAGGCGGCCTACGCCGCCATGGCCCGGGAGGCGGGCGTCCACACCACCGAGATCACCACGCTCGAAGTGGACGGCTACGCCCACCTGCTGGTGCACCGCTTTGACCTGCGCCCGGGAGCTGACCCGGACAACCCCGACCGCATCCACCAGCACAGCTTCGGCGGCCTCGTGCACGTCGACTACAACGACCGCGGCGCCGCCAGCTACGAGGAGTACCTGCGCACCGTGCTGCGCCTGGGCATGCCCCAGGCCGGGGTGGAGCAGGCCTGGCGGCGAATGGCCTTCAACGTGCTCGCCGTGAACCAGGACGACCACGTGAAGAACCTGGCATTCCAGATGGCTCCCGACGGCACCTGGTCGCTCTCACCGGCCTACGACGTCACCTTCGCCAAGGGCGCCGCGTGGACCGCGACACACCAGATGCTCGTGCAGGACAAGACCGAGGGCATCACGACCCGCGACCTGCTCGCCGTGGCAAAGCTCTTCGACGTGAAGCACGCCGCGCGCATGCTCGAGCAACTGCGCGCCGCCCTCGCCCGCTGGGAGCAGTTCGCCACCGCCTCCGGGGTGCCCGATGACACCACCGCGGCCGTGCGCTCGGCGCTCGACGAACGAGCTGAGCACCTCGGCACCTGAACGCGACACGGCGGGACGACACGGGCAAGCCCCCCTTGCTGGGAAGGCCGCTCGACCGCGAGGAACACGGTTCTGCAGGCCCTCTGCCTCCGATCGCTCAGAGCCCAGGGCAGGACCGCGCAGCGACGCCGACGTGTGACCAGCTTGCCACGGTTTTGCTCGGCCGGTGCGCCCCAGGCGCTCCCCTTCGAGGAGGAGGTGGAGAAGAGGGAGATCAGGAGTCGACCATGCGCACCGC
>JAJDEQ010000136.1 GCA_029259695.1 Planctomycetota bacterium | reverse complement strand
TTCCACTACCGCGTGCTGCATTTCCAGCTCGCAGCCGTGCTCGATCTGCTCAAGATACAGCTTCTGCCCCTGATCACCAAGATCTAGCCGCTTTTCAAGCTCGCGCCGCCGCTGTACCGATGGCGCATCCTCACGCGCATCTACCGCTGGTACCGAGAGATCCATCAGATCGAACAACGCATGTTCTCGTCGTCGGCGGACAGCGACCTGCGTGCCCATGCCAACGACCTCGATGCGGTCTCAAGGGAGATCCACGGCGTGAAGGTGCCCCCCAGCTACATGGAGGAGCTCTACAACCTGCGCTGGCACCTCGCACGCATCCGCGAAGCCACCGGCGCCGAGCCGGCCGCCACCGGCTTGCGCGAGGAGCCCTCCGGCTAGCAGCCCTTGCCAAGACCCGCCGCGCCGACGAACGGCCCTCCGCGGCACGGGAGCACTCTCCGCACAGGCTGCTAGTGTCCCGAGTCCGAGATTCGTCGACAAAAGCGGGCGACGCTCTCAAGGATGTCGTCGGCTGACTTGGTCCAGACAAAGGGCTTCGGCTTGGCATTGTGGAGTTGTACGAAGGTCTTGATGGCTTGTTCGAGCTGACGCGTGCTGCGATGAACCCCGCGTCGAATCTGCTTGTCGGTCAGCATCGCGAACCAGCGTTCGACCTGGTTGAGCCACGAGGCCCCGGTGGGCGTGAAGTGGAAGCGCGGGTGGCGTGCACGCCAACGCCGGATGGCGGGCGTCTTGTGGGTGGCGTAGTTGTCGAGCACGACGTGGACGTCGAGCTCGGCCGGAACCGCGTCGTCGATGCGGTTGAGGAACTTGCGGAACTCGACGCTGCGGTGTCGTGCGTGGCAATGCCCGATGACCTTGCCGGTGGCGATGTCGAGCGCCGCGAACAGCGACGTCGTGCCGTGGCGCACGTAGCTGGGAGTGCGCCGCTCGGCCTGCCCCGGTCGCATGGGGAGCAGTGGCTGTGTCCGATCGAGAGCCTGGATCTGCGACTTCTCGTCCACGCAAAGGACGACAGCCTTGTCGGGCGGAGCCATGTACAAACCGACGACGTCGCGTACTTTCTCGATGAACAGTGGATCGGTGGAGAGCTTGAAGCTGTCGATCCGGTGCGGCTGAAGCCCGAAGGCGCGCCAGATCCGACTGATCGACGACTGGCTGAGCCCGCAAGCCGCGGCCATCGAACGCGTGCTCCAGTGCGTTGCATCGGGCGGCAGTGACTCCAGCGTCTTCGTGATCACGCGCTCGACATCTTCATCGAGGATCGTGCGCGGCACACCGGGACGAGGCTCGTCCAACAGCCCGTCAAGCCGCCGCGCGACGAACCGCCGACGCCACTTTCCGACGGTGTTCTCACAGATGTCCAAGCGATCCGCAACGTGGCGATTCGTCTCGCCCTTCGCGCACCACAACACGATGCGTGCGCGCAGCGCGAGCGCCTGAGCCGTCGTGCGACGACGCGCGAATCGCTCCAGGCTCTCGCGCTCGTCGTCGGTCAGGGTCAACGCGGCTTTGGGTCGTCCAAGTGTCATGATCGTCCTCCCGGGTTTACGGGAACACGTCGATCTACGCCCAAAGAATTGCAACGAATCTCGCACTCGGGACACTAGGGCAGGTAGCGCGCCGGAATCGGGTTCCCGGGGTGCTCCGCCTCCCACAGGATCGTGACCACCTTCCAGCCCGCGCCGGTGCGCACGAGCTGGAAGCTGTTCAGGCCCCGCACGGATTGCTCGCTGCCGTCCTCACCGGTCCAACTGCCGTGGTAGCTGCTGAAGACGTGCACGACGTTGCCGTAGCGTTCGACACGGCGCGCCAGTTCGACCTCGTCGAAACCGGTCTGCACCAACATCGCCCCGCTGCGCTCGATGTAGTCCGCGACGGACAACACCGTCAGGCGCGAGCTGCCGTCGGGCTGGGGCGCGGAGACCATCAGGCGCGCGTCGGGCACGAACAGGCCGTGCATGCGCTCCCAGTCGCGGGCCTCGCCCACGGGCCCCGAGATCACGTCGTAGACCGCGGTGATCAACTCGCCCCAGCCATCGTCGACGACGTCAGCCATGGGCTCGTCCTCGTCGAACGGTGAGCCGAGCGGTGACCAGGTCAGCGCCGCACAGAGCGCGACGGCCAGCGAGACGGCGCCGGCCGCGGAGCGAACAGGATTCAGGTGCATGACGATCTCCGACAAGCGGCGCCACGGCGCACGCGAGATGGGACACGACCGGCAACACGGCGCCGGTCGGCGGGTTGATTCGCGCTGCGGTGCCCATCAGAGCACCGTCTCGAGCGCTTCGAGCAGGCGATTCACGTCGCCGTCGTCGTTGTAGTGCACGAGGCTGACGCGCACGACGCCGTCCACGAGATCGATTCCGAGTGCGCTGCATAGCCGGTGGGCGTACATGTGACCGTTGCGCACCCCGACTCCGCGGGCCTGCACGGCGGCCACCACGTCCACCGAGGCCACGCCGTCGCACACGAAGCTGATCGTGCCCACCCGGTCGGGGCCGTCGGGCGGCCCGATCACGCGCACGTCGGCGCGCCGCTCGAGGAACTCGAGGATGCGCCGCTGCAGCGGGCGCTCACAGCGCGCCATGACCTCGAAGGCCCGCTCGATCTCGGCGCGCTCGGGGCTGTTCCAGAGCTGCAACAGCTGTTCGCCGTCGCCGTGAGCGATGGGGCCGTCGGGCAGCGGCAACGCGCCGAACGGGAGTGATGCCCGGGCGCCTGCCGGCGTGTCGCTGACGGCGGCCAGGAAGCGCAGGTAGTCGCCCAGGGCCAGCACACCGGCACAGCCCTCGTGGCACGCGCCGCCCAGCTCGAACTTGTAGGGCACCTCGTCCCGCGGAATGAAGAAGTGGTTCGGGCCGGTGAGCTCGGCGAGGGCGTCCCGGGCGCCCCACAGCGCCGCCATGTGCGGGCCGTAGACCTTGTAGGTCGAGTAGACGTACCAGTCGACGCCCCCGTCGACCACGTCGATGGCGCGGTGCGGCGCGTAGGCCACGCCGTCCACCACGACCCGCGCGCGGCTGCTCGCATGAACCCGCTCGGTCACCTGCTTCACGTCGACCACCTGCCCCAGCAGGTTCGACACGTGCACCAACGCGACCACGCGCGTGCGCTCACCGAGCAGCGCGTCGAGCGCTTCCAGCGGACACTCCTGCCGGTCGGGATCGACCCGCCAGGTCCTGACCTCGATGCCCCGTTCGGCCAGCTTGACCCAGGGGCCGATGTTCGTCTCGTGGCCCGTCTCGGTGATGATCACCTCGTCGCCCGGCGCGAGCACGTCGGCGTAGCACTGCGCCAACATGCTCACGAGCTGCGTACTGGACGGGCCGAGGATCACCTCACCGCGACCGGTCCCGTTCACCAGCCGGTTCACGAACGCGTGCGCCGCCTCCACCACCGCGTCAGCCTGCCGCGACTCGGGGTAGCCCGCGCCGAGCTGGGCGTAGCAGCTCAGCATGTAGTCGCGCATGGCGTCGGCCACCAGCCGCGGCACCTGCGAGCCCCCCGCGTTCTCCAGGAAGACCGTGTCGCGCGCGAGGGCCGGGAATTCGCGCCGGATGGCGCCCCGGTCGAGGCGGCTGTCGGTCAGGTCGGTGGAGCTCATGGGACTCTCGAGGGCGCTCGGGGTGCGGGCAGTCTAGCGATCGTCCGCGCACCCCGCCTCGCCCCGCCCACACGCCGTAACACCGCCATCCCAGGGGCGAAACCCGGCCGCCCCGGCCCTCAAGAACGAGCCGGGCATGGAGCGGGCGAGCTGCCTGGGCGAGAATCCCGACCCGCACTCACTCTCGGAGCAACACCGGCATGAGCCTGATCAATTGGATCTTCGACATCTACCAGCACAGCAAGATCGACCAGGTCCGCGAGGAGGCCGCCCAGGCCCGGGCCGAGGTCGCCGCCGTGCGCGGTCAGGCCGGCAGCGTGGACGCTGCCCGGCTCGAACGCGCCCTCGAGGAACTCGCCCTGGCCACCAAGACGATCCAGCGCATGGTCATCGAGAAGGGCCTGTGCAGCCACGACGAGTTCGTGAGCCGCCTGCGCCAGATCGACCTCGAGGACGGGCAACTCGACGGCCGCACACCGATCAGCTGACGGGGCCCTGCCGCCTGCGTGTCGAGCCCTCGGGCACCGGTGCCCGGGGTCCGGCCGGTTCACTCGTCGCGCAAGGCCTCGACCGGGTCCAGCCGTGCCGCGCGGTTGGCCGCCGGAAGCCCGGCCAGCGTTGCGGTGACGACCAGCACGACCAACGCCGCGGACAACATGCCGGCGTCGGCGTGCGGAACGAGCCGCGCCTGCTCGGTGAATTCCAGCGGCCCCAGGGCCGCGATCGCCCCGGCCCCCAGTCCCACTCCGAGCGCGCCGCCGATCACACACAGCACCAGGGTCTCGGCGAGCACCTCGGCCCGCACCCTGCCCGACGTGGCGCCCAGCGCCTTGCGCAATCCGATCTCGGCCGTGCGCTCGGAGACGGCGATGCCCACGACGTTCGCCGCACCCAGGCAGCCCAGCACCAGGGCGATGGCCGCGATCGTCAACACGAGCACCTCGAGGCCCAGGCTGACCGCCTCGACCTTGTCCACGAAGTCGGTGTTCTCCTGGATGTCCAGGGCGCTCTCGTCGGTCGGATCGAACGAGTAGAGCGTGCCCAGCGCCGTGCGCATCTCGACGATGGCGGCCTTGGCCAGATCGGGTCGACGAGGTGCGAAGGCGATCTTGCTCACGTAGCGCCCGCCCGTATCGCCCATCTCCATGGCTGTCGGGTACGGCACGAACAACGAGTAGGCGAAGGAAGCCTGGCTCTCGAAGACGCCGATCACGCGGAAGCGCCGCCCCCAGGCGTCGACCGACTCGCCCAGCGGCGAGCGGCCGTCGAACATGCCGTCCGCCAGGGGCGCGCTGATCAACGTCACCTCTTCCGCCGCCCGTTCCGCTTCCCGGCTGAACCAGCTGCCGGACACGATGCGCAGGTCGGTCACCTCGCGGTACTCGTACCCCACACCGGTGAGATTGGCCCAGGGCCAGCTGCGATTGGACGCGAACACCGGGCCGCCGCGGCCGGGCTGATACGCCGGCGCCAGCGTGGCGATCGACGGACAGGCCTCGCGAATGACCGGGAGGTCGGCGTAGCGGATGCGCAATCGACGCCCACCCCGATTGCCCCCGGCCCCCCGGGAGCGCCGTGGCTCGACCACGAACTCCTTGCTGCCCATGCTGCGCAGCAGGTCGGCCGTGGTGTCGGGCACTCCCGTGCCATAGCTGAACAGGAGCAGCAACACCGCCGACCCGAAGGTCACGCTCAGCCCGGTCAGCGTCGAGCGCAGCGGGTGGGCGAAGAGGCTGCCCAGCGCTTCACGCAACAACGCGATCCATGCTCCGCCCCCGCTCACAGGCGTCCTCCGCTCAACGCCTGCACGACCGAGATGCGCGCCGCACGGGACGCCGGCCAGGCAGCCGCGGCCAGGCTCACCACCAGCAACAGCACGGCCGGCAGCACGGCCGCCCCCAACTCGGCCTGGGGCCGGGCGAAGCCGTCCGGCAGGTCGATGCGGCTCATCAGCTGCACCCCGAGCAGGCCCAGCCCGAAGCCCAGCGCACCGCTGATCAGGCACACCATGCCGGCCTCGAGGAACACCTGGCCGAAGATCCAACGGCGCTTGCAGCCGAGCGCCCGTCGCAGTCCGAACTCGAAGGTGCGCGACGTGACCGACATGAGCACGACGTTGGCCACGCCCACGGCACCCAGCAGCAGGATCAGCACGCCCACCGCGCCGAGGAAGATCTCCATGCCGCCGAACACGGCGTCGATCTCCGCGCCCCGCTCGATGGCGTCGAAGTAGGGGATCAGCGTGTTGGCGTTGTCTGCATCGAACCCGTGGCGACGACCGAGGACCGCGCGCAGTTCGGCCAGCGCCGCCTCGCGGTGGGCCGGCGTCCGCGGCCGCACCACGAAGAACTGGAAACCCCGGGGCGACATGCGCTCCCAGGTCGTGAAGGGCATGTAGGCGGCGCGCCGGTGACTGGTGTAGACCGAATCGCCCGCAAGCTCCTCGTCGCGCACCGCGCCGATGACGGTGAGCCGCCGCACCACCGTGTCCTCGCCCTCGTTGCGGGTGAAGATCAGCTGCACTTCCTCACCGAGGAAGGGCTGGTCACCGAAGAGTTCCTCCCGGGCGCCGAAGCCCAGCACGCAGACCGGCAGCTCCTGGTCCATGTCGATCTGGGTGATCCAGCGACTGTCCTCGACCAGGGGCACGTTGCAGATGTCGGCGTACTCGGGGTCCACCCCCACCGCCGTCACCCGGGCGATCTGGCCGCCGCGGACGCCCTGGATGAACCAGTTGTTGGCCTTGGGCGAGAGCGCCTCCACCGAGGGGGCGCCGAGCCGGCAGGCCTGCATGTCTTCGCCCTCGAGCCGCACGAAGGCGTTGCCGCGCTGGTCACCGCGCGTCGTCGTGGCACGGTTGACGCGCAGCAGCATGAACGAGTCCCCGAGGGACTCCAGCGCCCGCCGCTGCGTCGTCTCGAAGCCGCGCGCCACGGCGACCAGCACGAAGACCGACGCCACGCCCCAGACGATGCCTGCCGCCATGGGCGCGATGCGGCGCGACTCGCGCAGGATCGAGGTCAGCGCCTCGACGAACAGCTGGGTCGGCTTCACGGGGCGTGCCCGGCGAACCACACGGCCGGGCGCGGTGTCACGGTCGTCGCCCGCCGCCGACCAGCGTGTCGGGCAGCAGCACGCGGTCATCCTCCGACAAGCCGGAGGCGACCTCGGTCATCAGGCCGTCACTGAGCCCCAACGTGACCTGCGTCCGCTGCAGACGGGCGACGTCTGCTTCCATCACCACCCGCTCGACGTACCAGCCGCCCTCGTCGCGCGCGCTGGCCGCGGCGCCGGGCGAGCCGCCGTACGTCGATCCGCGCGGGGCCCCGCCCGAGTCCACCCGTCGCAGGGCGCGCTGCGGCAGGGTCAACACGCCATCGCGGCGGGCCAGGACGAGCTTCGCGTCGGCGGTCATGTCGGGTTTCAACAGGCCCTCGGGGTCGTCGACCGTGAGACGCACTTCGAAGGTGACGATGCCGTTGCCGTCCACCGACCCCGCGGGCGCAATGCGATCCACGGCACCGCTGAGTTCCCGGCCGCGATGGGCATCGACGGTCACCACGGCGGGCATGCCGACCCGGATGCGCCCCAGGTCCACCTCGTCGACGCGCGCCTCCACGTACATCTCGGACAGGTCGCCCAGGGTGAAGATCTGCGTGGCGTTGCCGCCTGCCGTGAGGATCGACGAGACGCCGTCGCCCACCTCCCGGTCGCGGGTCAGCACCACGCCGTCGATCGGGCAACGGATCGTGGCTTCACGCCACGCGGTCTCGCTGCGCTCGAGCGCCGCCTGCGACGCGGCCAGGTCGGCACGGGCCTCGGCCACGGTGGCTTGCATGACCGGCAGGTTGTGTTCCACCTGGGCCAGACGGAAGCGCACCTGTTCGAGTGCCAGCGCCGCGTCGTCCCGCTCCCGCTCGGAGACGTCGCCGCTCTGGTGAAGCAGATCCAGGCGCGCGAACTCGCGCTGCGCGAACTCCAGTTCAGGGTCCTCGAGCCGCAACCGTTGCTCCACGAGCCGGGCCTCGGTCTGGGCCAGCCGCGCCTCGGCCGACGCCAGGTCGGCCTGATCCTGTGCCAGCTGGGCCTGCAACTGCTCCCGATCGAGCTCGGCCAGCACCTGTCCGACACGCACCACGTCGCCCTCGTCCACCAGCAGGTGTTCGATGATGCCGCCGGCACGGCTCATGACCGCCACGCGCGCCAGGGGCTCGACGCGTCCGTTGGCGTTGACCCCGTCGATCAGGTCCCGGCGCTCCACGCCCACGACGCGCGCCTCGTCCACGCCGCCGCCGTCGCCATCACTGCCGCTGAGCCACCAGCCGGCGAGGCCGACCGTGGCCAGCAACCCGATCACGAGCAGCCCCGTGGACACCTGGCCGGCGTTCCCGCGCCGACGGGCAGTCGTACGCGCGCGCATCTCGCCCGGGCAGTTCATGCGTGCAGCACCTGCAGGGGACTCTCGCTCGGATCTCCGTCGAACTCGATCACGCCGTCACGCAGCGCGACCAGGCGCAACGCGCGGCCGGCCAACGCCGCATCGTGGGTCACCATCACCAGCGCGCGCTCGGGGCTGCGCAACTCGTCGAACAGGTCGAGCACCTCGGCGCCGGTCTTCGTGTCGAGGTTGCCGGTGGGCTCGTCGGCCAGCAGCATCGCCGGCTCCGTCACCAGGGCGCGCGCAACGGCGACACGCTGACGCTGGCCCCCGGAGAGCTGGTCCGGGCGGTGGTTCATGCGGTCGGCGAGCCCCACCCGTTCGAGCACGCGCGCGGCTCGGTCCCGGCGCTCGTTCGCGTTCACACCGGCGTAGACCAGCGGCAGTTCGACGTTCCGCAGGGCCGTGGCCCGCGGGAGCAGGTGGAAGCCCTGGAAGACGAAACCGATCTTGCGGTTGCGCACCTCGGCGAGCTCCGACTCGCTCAGCCGCCCCACCTCGTCGCGATCGAGCACGTAGGTGCCGCTCGTGGGCGTGTCGAGGCAACCGAGGAGTTGCAGCAACGTGGACTTGCCGCTGCCCGAGGGGCCGACGATGGCCACGTGCTCGCCGTAGTCCACCGTGAGGTCCACACCTGCCAGCGCGTGGACCGTCTCCTCACCCAGGCGGTACTCCTTGCGCAGCCCGCGCAGTTCGATGCACGCGCCTGGCGCAGGGCCGGCTCGAGAGGCCGGTGGCGGCGAGCTCGGGGGCGAGGGCATGGGGCTCCTGGACACGGGGCGCTGCTTGGATGGGCCGCAGGACTTCCCGGCTTCGCGGGAATTCCGGCTGCCTTGGACATTCGACTGGCCGACCTCGCAGGATTCCCTGGCTTCGGCCCAGTCCTCGCGCGGAGGACATGGGCACACCGGAGGCCGAGCCCGGCGGGCAGCGCCGGGCCCCTGAGTCTAACCGGAGCGCCCGCTCGACGAGCCGGGCCCGCCCACGGCATGCTGATCCCATGCCCTCCCCGCACCCGAGCCCGCGGCGCCCGCTGGTCGTCAACGTCCTGCTCGCCGCCTGCGTCCTCGCAGCGGCCTGCGCCACACCCGTTCCCCGCCCGCACGAGAACACGGTGCCCACTCCCGAGCGACTGCTGACCGTCGCCGAGCGCAGCGCCTGGCGCGCCACCGCCCGCCATGCGGACGTGCTGGAGCTGGTCGACGCCCTCGCCGCCGAGGGGCCGCACCTGACCCGCGCGACCTTGGGCACCTCGGTGGAAGGTCGCGAACTGCCGCTGCTGATCGTCGCCGACCCACCGGTGGCGTCCCCCGCCGATCTCGAGCGGGTCGAGCTGACAGGGACCGATGCCGACTACTGGGCCGAACGGAAGCGCCGGGTGCTCCCGCGCGGCCACCCGGACGGGACCGGGCTCGCTCCCCGCGGGCGCCTGGTCGTGCTCGTCTTCGGGAACATCCACGCGGGCGAGGTCTGCGGCAAGGAAGCGCTGTTGATGCTGGCCCGTGAACTCGCGCTGGAGCCCGAGCGGCCCGACAACCGCGCGCTGCTCGAGCAGCTCGTGATCGTCTTCGCGCCGATCTACAACGCCGACGGCAACGAGCGCATGTCCACCGACAGCCGGACCAACCAGGACGGTCCCGAGCAGGGCCAGGGACAACGACCCAATGTCCAGGGCCTCGACCTGAACCGCGACTACATGAAGCTCGAGAGCCCCGAAGCGCGGGCCATGGTGTCGTTCCTGAACACGTGGGACCCCGACCTCATCATCGACACCCACACGACCAACGGCAGCTACCACCGCTACCTGCTCACCTACGCACCGCCACTCAATCCGTCGGGCCACCGCGGGCCGATCGAGTTCGTGCGCGACGAGCTGCTGCCCCGCGTGTCCCGGCGCCTGCTCGAACGCACGGGCATGGACAGCTTCACCTACGGCAACTTCGACGCCGCGCGCGAACGCTGGAGCACGTACGACAGCCGACCGCGCTTCGGCTCGCAGTACCACGGGCTGCGACAACACCTGTCGATCCTGAGCGAGGCCTACAGCCACGCCCCCTACCGCGAGCGGGTCGAGGTGACGCGCGAGTTCGTGCGCGAGTGCCTGCTCTTCGCCGCCGAGCACCGGGCCGAGATCCGGGCCCTGCGCATCGAGGCGCGGGACGACCTGGCCTCGGCGAACGGCATCGGGGGCCGCACCGGCCGATGCATCCGCTTCCAGCCACACCGCTTCGTCGGCCTGCGCCACGAACTGGCCGAAGCTCCGACCGGGGCCGTGCTGCGCACCTGGGTCCAGACCACGGATGCCGACGGTGCCGTCCGGCCCACGGACGAGCCGCTCGATCTGCCCGTGCGACTGTTCGACCGCTTCGCACCGACGCACTCCGTGCAGCGGCCTTTCGGCTACGTGCTCCCCGCCGACCGGATGGACGTGGTCGATCTGCTGCGCGCGCACGGATTGCCCGTCGCGCGCCTGGGCGAGGCGTGCCCGCAAGCGACCGGCAAGCCGCAGGAGGTGGAGCTCTACCGCATCGACGCCGTGCGCCGGGCCGAGCAGTCGTTCGAGGGCCACCTGAACGTCGCGGTGGACGCCACGCTGCTGCCCGCCGTGCGCGCGCTCCCAGCCGACGCCTGGCTCGTCTCCCTGCCCGACGCGGGGATGCTCTCCACCCTGGCGATCTACCTGCTGGAGCCGGAGAGCGACGACGGGCTCGTGACCTGGAACGCCTTCGACGACGACCTGGTCGTTGGAGCGGAGTTCCCCGTGCTGCGGCTGCCGCTGCCACTCTGAGCAGAGCCCGGCGCCGGGAAACGGGTCGCGCTCAAACGCAATCAGCGGCACCCGCACGCGGATGCCGCCGAATCAGTCGGCCGGGTTGGAGCCGACGGCAGGACCCGAAGGTCCTGTGCAGTCCGTGGCTCAGGAAGCCGTGCGGACCTGGCGCTTGCGATCCGTCATGAGCAGCACGCCGCCGACCAGCAGCACCGCCGCACCCGCGGCGATGTTGGGATCGAGCTCAGGAGCTTCGTGCGTCGAGCGGGGACCGCCCTGACCACGCACGCCGCTGCTGCCGTGTTGCTTGACGCCGACCCGATCCTTCCTGGGAGCGGGCTCGAAGGCCAAGGCGTCGCCACAGCAGAGGGCGGCGACGAGTGCGGCGCCCGCGATGCGGCCGATGAAACGAGTCTTGCGGTGCAGGAACATGATGAGTCTCACGATGAACGCCCCGGCCGAACGACAGGGAGCCGAGGTCTCTACAGTCAAGCCCGACCTGCGCGGAGTGCAAGTCGATCGCACGATTCTCTCATGAATTCTGCCGATGCGGGCCTACTGATCGGCAAAAACCCATAGGACTGCCGGCACCCAGGCCGCTCCGAGCAGCCCAGCCACAGCGGCCAGCCCGTCGCCCGCCGGCCCGTTCGGGAGAAAGGGCCCTCAGGCCCTGATCGAAGGTCGTTTCGGGGTGTGAACTCGTTCAAGAACGAGCGAGCCGAAACCCGATACCCGTCCAACCTGCCTTCCCTGCCCCGGCATCGCCCGGGCGCCCCTCCAACGAGCCCACCCATGCCCCTCCTGGACGAGATCATCCAGTCCGCGTTCGACCTCGGCGCAAGCGATCTCCACATCACACCCGGACTGCCGCCCATGGTTCGCGTCCACAGCGAACTCGGACCGCTCGAACGAGACACGCTCAGCGCCCAGGGCACGCGCGAGCTCATCGGCGAACTGCTCACCACCGACCAGCAGTCACGCCTCGACGCCGGGCAGGAGATCGACTTCGGCTACGAGCTCGAAGGCGTGACGCGCCTGCGTTGCAACATCTTCGGACAGCGCAAGGGCATCGCCGGCGCGTTCCGCCTGATCCCCAACGAGGTGCTCACCGCCGAGCAGCTCGGGCTGCCGAGCCAGATCCTCGACTTCTGCGAGTTGCCCCGGGGCCTCGTGGTCGTGACCGGCGCCACCGGTTCGGGCAAGTCCACCACGCTGGCCGCCATGCTCGACGCGGTCAACAGTGAGCGGCCGGTGCACATCATCACGATCGAGGATCCGATCGAGTTCGTGCACCAGAACAAGCGTGCCATGATCAACCAGCGCGAGGTGGGCTCGAACACCTGCGCCTTCAGCAGCGCGTTGCGCGCCGCCCTGCGTGAGGACCCGGACATCGTGCTCGTGGGTGAGATGCGCGACCTGGAGACGATCCAGCTCGCCATCACCGCCGCCGAGACGGGACACCTGGTGTTCGGCACGCTGCACACCAACAGCGCCGCCTCCACCGTCGATCGCATGATCGACGTCTTTCCGCCCGAGCAGCAGCAGCAGATCCGGATCATGCTCGCCGAGGCGCTCAAGGGCGTCATCGCCCAGCGCCTGCTGCCGCGCCGTGACGGCAAGGGGCGCGCCGCCGCACTCGAGGTGCTGGTGGGCACTCCGGCGCTCTCGAACCTCGTGCGCGAGGGCAAGACGCACCAGATCGACGCGCTCATGCAGACCGGCCGCAAGGAAGGCATGCAGACCCTCGATCACTCCCTCAAGGACATGGTGCGCAACGAGGTCATCACGGCCGCCGAGGCAGCCCGGCACGCCAACCAGCCGGAAGCCTTCAACGCCAAGTCCAACGGCCGCTCGCTCCAGCCCCTGCGCTGACGAACCGCAGCACGTCGGGCGCTAGCCCGGACTTCTCACCAGCTCCTGCTGCGGACACGCCTGGCGAAAGTCCGGGCTAACATGGGCCCGTGGCGATCAAGGCATACCACCTCGGCCTACCCTTCTGGGGCTTCGACGGCTGGAGCGGGACGCTCTACCGGCGCGGCTCGCGCTCGGCGGAGTCCCTGGAGCAATACGCCCGGGTCTTCAACGCCGTCGAAGGCAACACGACCTTCTACAGCGTGCCGGGCGTCGAGACCGTCGCCCGCTGGGGCGAGAGCACCCCGGAGGACTTCCGCTTCGCGTTCAAGTTCCCGCGTCACGTCACCCACGAACTCGGGCTGGTCGGCGCGCAGGGGCCCGCGCAGGCGTTCCTGGAGCGGGTCGCACCGCTGGGCTCGCGAGCCGGCCCGTTCATGATCCAACTGCCACCCGCGTTCGGACCATCATCGCTGCAGAACCTGGAGACGTTCCTCGGCGCGTTGCCGGCGGGGCCCCGCTACGCCGTGGAACTGCGGCACCGGGCCTTCTTCGAACGTGACGCAGGGCGTCGCGTCAACGCACTGTTGCGTGACGCACGCTGTGAACGGGTCGTGCTCGATACGCGCGCCATGCGCTCCGGAGATCGCAGCCACCCCGACCTGCAGCAGGTGGCCCACCGCAAGCCGAACCTGCCCGTGGCGCCGATCGTGACCCACGCCGCGCCGATCGTGCGCTTCATCGGTCACCCCGAGCGGGAAGCCAACACGCCCTGGCTCGACACCTGGGCACGGCAGTTCGCCACCTGGATCGGCGAGGGGCGCGCGCCCACGATGTTCATCCACACACCGAGCAACGTGAACGCCCCGGAGCTCGCCCGGGACTTCCACCGGGCGCTGTCCCGGCAGGCCGACGTGGGAACGCTCCCGGAGTGGCCGGGCGAGCAGCAGCCCGCCCAAGCGCGTCAACTGCGCCTGCTCTGAACCACGCTGCGCCGCGGGGCCGCATTGCGCTGCGGGGCCGGGTTGCTCACCCAGAGACCCGCGGGTTCACGATCTCGCGCACGCCGTCGGTTCCCGCCACCAGCACGCGCTCCACCTGATCCCCGAGGAACAGGCCGTGCTCCATCAAGCCGGGGATCGCCTCGAGCCGAGCGGCCAGGGCGGCCGGATCGTCAATCGTGCCGAAGTCCGCATCGAACAGCAGGTTCTGGTTGTCGCTCAGACCCTCGCGCCGCGCGATCTCGCGCGCACCCAGCGCGCGCACCCGGTCCAGCACCACGCCGGGTGCGAAGGGCAGCACCTCGAGCGGCAGGCCGAAGGCACCCAGGCGCTCCACGACCTTGCTCTCGTCGACGACCACCAGGAAGCGCGCCGACATCTGGGCCACGATCTTCTCGCGCAGGTGCGCGCCGCCGCCGCCCTTGATCAGGTTGAGCTCCGCGTCGACTTCGTCGGCGCCGTCGATGGCGATCTCCAGCGCACCGACTTCATCCGGCGACAGCACCGAGAGGCCGAGGCTGGTGGCCAATTCGTGAGTGCGCAGGGACGTGGCCACGCAGGTGATGTCGGGACGGCGCTCGCCCAGGGCCACGATCGTCCAGTGCACCGTGGATCCCGTTCCCAGCCCGACGCGCATGCCGTCCTCGACGTAGCGCGCAGCCTGACGACCGGCTTGCTCCTTGGCCTGGTCCTGCCGGCTCCGGGGTGCGGCATCGGACATGGGGATCCCTCCTTCGCGGTGGCGCCCGTGCATGATGCAGGCACCCCCGTCGGGATCAACCACGGTACCGGCCGGCCAGCCCGCCGACCGGCTCTGGCCGGCGCTCCCCGACCGACCGCCCGTGCGTCAGCGTGTCTCGAGCAGGTCGGCTGCGGGCGTCAACGGTGTGCGCAGGGTGCGCAGGAACTCGAGCAGGGCCACCTTCTGATCGTCGGCCAGGGCCCGGAACGCGTCCCGCGCGCCACGCGCCTCACCGCCGTGCAGCTCGATCGCTTCGCTGAGGGTGGTTGCCCGCCCGTCGTGCAGGTACGGCGCCGTGTCGGCGACGCCCCACAAGCGTGCGGTGATGAACTCGGCATCGAGGTGTCCGCCGACCGACTCCGCCAGGCCGGGTCCCATGTCGTGGCGTTTGAGGTCGGAGAAGAGCGGCACGCGGATGCCCCCCGTCGCGTTCAACTCGAAGCCCGCCGGGCCGGCGTGCAGGTCGGCAGCGAAGTACACGTTGGCCTGGGGATCGGCCGGCACTTCCGGGAAGGCGTAGGTCAGCACGGGGCTGCGCGTGTCCAGGAACGGCTGGTGGCACTCGGCGCACCCGATCGAATCGAACAGGCCCGCCCCCCGACGCGACACGGCGTCGCCGTCGCTCTCCGTGGGCCGCTCCAGGTTGGTGCCGAACACGTGCAGCGCCGAGAGTTCGCCCACCAGGACCTCGTCGATCACGCCGTCCCCGTCGTCATCGACCCGTGCGCCCACGAGCTCCACCGGCTGCATCCCGAAGTGGAACTGCATCGCGCCCACGTCGAAGTCGCGCACCGACAGGAACTCGCCCTTGCGACCGAACGGGCGCACCACGAGATTCCGATCGACACCTTCCACGGCGCTGGTATCGAGTGTGTCGGTATCCGCGTCGTAGACGATCGAACCGAACGACACGCCCTTGGTCACGAGTTCGACGACCTGTCCGGGGTTCCTGAGCGCGCGTCCCTCGAGGCGCTGCAACTCCGCCGTCATCTCCCGGCCGAGCAACTCCACGCCGCCCGAGCCGAACAGGAACGGCGGGTTGATGTAGCGACCGTTGAAGAACGCGAAGCCCTGGCCCAGCGAGTCGTCCACGTCGATCTGGTTCGGGCCGGCCATGGCGTTGGCGCTGGAGGAGCCCACGCCCCCCACGGCGAAGCGGAACGGGACGACGGCGTTGCTGCCGACCGAGTGACACTCCATGCAGGTCTGGGCATCGAGGCCGTTCACGCGCAGGAAGGTGCCGTTGTCCTGCAGCGTGGGGCGACCGCCGGGCGTCACCGGGTCGCCAAGGTCCATGGGGCCGTCGCCGTAACCGTCGAGCTTGTTGAACGGGGTGCTGAAGATGATCAGCCCCGCGGCCCGGATCTGTTCGACCGTCAGGCTGCCGTCCTCGATCTGCTCCTGGGTGATGCGCGGCCGCGGGATGGCCGGCTGTTCGCCAGGGGGGGCATCGCTCTGGGCTGCGATCGGGGCGGCCGCCAGGGCCAGCGCGAGCAGCCAACGTGGCGGGCACCCGGCCGGCGCCAGCTCATCTGGGAACTTCATGGGACCTCCGACCTCCAACGCGGGGGAAGCATACCGCAGCTTCCATATGTTGGAAGAGGCGCCGGATTGTGGGACGCGGGTCGCCCCCAAGCCGCGCCGAGCTGGGTATATTGCCGTCCGACAGGCGGTCCGCGGCCGATCTCCCCCGATCACGGTCCCCGAACCTCGCTCGCCGAGGCCCGCCGTCTCCCCGGTCACCCGCCTCCCCGATCCACAGGTCGACCCATGGTCCCACGCCTCCCGCGGACCCGCTCGGCGTCCGTTCTCTGGTGCCTCGTGTTGCTCGCGGCCACGCCCTTCTGGGCCGCGACCCGGGCCCTGGCCCACGACGACGACCCCAAGGCGCTCAGCGCCCAACCGCCCTACCGCGGGCCAGGCTACCGCAGCGTCTGGGCCGCTCGGCCCGAGGGGCGCACCCTGCCGGTCAGCGCGGCGAGGGCCGCGGCGCGCCGCCGGAGCCCCGGCACGCCGGTCATCGACGGCACGCCCGTTGCGCCCACGCACAGCCCCGCGGACCCACCCGCACGGGCATCGATCGCGTCACCCCAACTGTTCGCGTCGTCGGGCGTGGAGTTGTTGAGCTGGGTGACCCTGCCCGAGTTCGGACCGGACGTGACCTGCGGCAACGACTGCTGGGGTTACGTGTCCCCGAGCGGGCGTGAGTACGCGCTCATGGGCTTGTCGCACGGCACCGGCTTCGTAGAGGTCACGACGCCCAGTGATCCCCAGGTGATCGCCATGATCCCCGGCCCGATCAGCCTCTGGCGCGACATCAAGGTCTACCAGGACCACGTGTACGCGGTGAGCGAAGGCGGCGGCGGCATCCAGATCTTCGACGTGTCGCTGATCGACAGCGGCATCGTGACCTACGTGGGTGACCAGCTCGTCGGCGGTGACACCGAGAACTCCCACAACGTCGTGATCGACACGGTCAGCGGCTTCCTCTACCGCTGCGGCGGCGGCGACAACGGCCTGCGCATCTACGACCTGGCCGACCCGGCGGACCCGACCTTCGTGGGCTCGTGGTCCGATCGCTACGTGCACGACGCGCAGGTCGTCACCTACACCAGCGGCCCGTTCGCCAATCGCCAGATCGCCTTCTGCTGCTCGGGCCTCAACGGCGGCATCGACCAGACCGGGCTCGACGTGCTCGACGTGACCGATCCGACCGACATCTTCACCGTCGACCAGTTCTTCTATCCCAACCCGGCCTACTCCCATCAGGCCTGGCTGTCACCCGACCGCACGCTGCTGTACCTCAACGATGAACTCGACGAGGGGCCGCTGCTGACCACCACCCACGTGATCAACGTGGCCGACATCGAGGACGTGTTCCTGGCCAACACGTTCGACAACGGCAACGCGGCCATCGGCCACAACCTGTACACGGTCGGCGACCGCATGTACGAGGCGAACTACCGCAGCGGCCTGCGCATCTTCGACATCGGGACCAACCCCACCGATCCCGCCGAGATCGCCTGGTTCGACACCTACCCACTCGACGACGCGGCCGAGTTCAACGGGATCTGGAGCAGCTACCCGTTCTTCCCGAGCGGCACCGTGATCGGCAGCGACCGCGAGCGCGGACTGTTCGTGTGGTGGGTCGGCGCCCCGCTGCTCGACATCACCTACCCCGGGGGGCTGCCCAGCGTGGGCGACCCCGCCGGCGACAACTTCGTCGTGCGCATCACCGAAGCCTCGCCGGGCGACCTCGCCCCCGGCACGGCCCAACTCCACTACGACCTGGGCCAGGGCCTGCAGAGCGTTGCGCTCACGCCGCTCGGCGGCGCGGACTACCAGGCCACGCTCCCGGGCGCGGCCTGCGGCGACGACGTGGACTTCTACGTCTCGGCCGAGAGCACCAACGGCATCGTCTGGAAGGACCCGCCCGGGATGGACGGGTCGGCGTACTCGCTCAGCGTGTCACTCGGCGAAGGCCTGGTCTCCAGCGACGACGTGGAGAGCCCCACCGGATGGGTCTCGGGCGCGATCGGGGACGACGCCGTCACCGGCTTGTGGGTGCACGGCGATCCGATCGGCACCGACTCCCAGCCGGAAGACGACCACACCCCATCCGGCAGCGCCTGCTGGTTCACCGGACAGGGTTCCGTCGGCGGCGAGACCGGTGAGAACGACGTCGACGGCGGCGCGACCACCCTGCTCTCCCCCAGCTACGACCTGACCGGCGTGAGCGAACCCCGGATCTCCTTCTGGTACTGGTACATGCACCGCTTCGGGTCGGGCCAGCCGGACGACTCGTTCAGCGTCGACGTGTCGTCCGACGGCGGCAGCAACTGGTTCAACGTGCTGAGCGTGGAGCCCGGTGACCCGAGCGTGGAGCGGACCTGGGTCCGGCACGAGTTCCGGGTGGCCGACTTCGTGCCGCCCACCAACCAGGTGCGCGTGCGCTTCGTGGCCAGCGACCTGAGCAACGGCTCGATCGTCGAGGCCGCCGTCGACGACATCGAGGTGTCGTCGCGCCAGTGCCCGGACTGCGACGGCGACGGCATCTCCGACGCCATGGCCATCGCCACCGGCCTGGCCCTCGACTCCGACGGCGACGGTCAGCCCGACACCTGTCAGCCCCTCTCGGCCGACACGCTCTCGGTCTCGGCCGGCAGCGGCGGCAGTCAGGTGCTGACCATCGACGCGGGGCCGGCCAACGCAGGCCGCACCTACTTCCTGATCGGCAGCGTCACCGGCACCTCGCCGGGCTTCAACATCGGCACGGCCAGCGTCCCGCTCAACTTCGACCCCTACACCGACTTCACCATCGCGTTCGCCAACACCTTCATCGCCAACTCGCTGGGGACGTTGGACGGCTCGGGTCAGG
>JAJDEQ010000135.1 GCA_029259695.1 Planctomycetota bacterium | reverse complement strand
CGCCCGCCCGCTTCGTTGCTCTCGGCCCACCCCACGTGGTGCTGCCGGGCCGTGCGTGCCGCATCATCGTGACGTTGATCGCGCTGCTGCTCACGGCAAGCGCAACCCGCGCCGGGGCACCTGCGCCCGACGAACGCGTGCGGCCGGGCGAGTGGAATCGGAAGGATCCCCCACCGGGCTGGGTCGTCATCGAGACCGACCACTACCAGGTCCAGAGCCAGGTCGGCGAGGAGACGGGCCGGGAACTGGCCGAACATCTCGAAGCCATGCTCGAGGTCTATGCCGACGTGCTCCCCTTTCGTCGCAAGATCAAGACGTTCGTGCTCAAGATCTTCGCGAACCGCAATGCCATGCTCGCCTATCGACCGTCGGCTGTGGGCGCGGCCGCCTGGTACGACAAGGGCAATCGCGAATTGGTCGCCTACGACACGGGCGTGATCCTCGGGCGCGGGCAACTGGCGCCGCGCCTGTCACTCTCGCCCCGCGCCGAGGAGCTCTTCGGTGCCGGCGAGTTGCGTCGGATCGAGGAGCTGTTCCACGAGATCACCGGCGCCTTCACCTACGACGTGGCCAAGGTGCTGTCACACGAGGGCTGGCACCAGTACTTCCACCACTACACGGTCTCGTGGGTGGCGATGCCCTCGTGGCTGGACGAAGGCCTGGGCGACTACTTCTTCACCGCGGAACGCCGGGCCCAGGAGAGCGAGTACGCCCTCGGGGAGATCAACCACAACCGGCTGCGCGTGGTGAAGCGCGCGCTCGACGATGGCACCACGGTCTCGTTCGAGGAACTCATCACCTACGAGCAGGCCGACTACTACAGCAACGCGAGCGTGTACTACGCGCAGGGCTGGTCGATGGTCTACTTCCTGATGCACCACGACGACGAGGCGTATCGACGCTTGATCCCGAAGCTGATCAAGGACTTCAAGGACACCAAGAACTTCGACAAGTCGAGCAAGAGGGCGTTTCGCCGCATCGACCTCACGCAACTCGACCGCGAATGGATCGGGTGGGTGTTGCGCACCGATGTGTACGACCCGCTGGAGACGCTGGCGCGCGAGTTCGGGGAGCGCCTCGAGCCGGAGGACCTGGGTGGTTCGGCCAGCCTGATCGAACGCTACGCCTGGCACCGGGCGCGCCTCTTCGAGGCCGACGACGCGCTCGAAGAAGAGCGGCAGTCGGGCGACCCGGCGGGTCGCACTCCCTCTCGTGGTGGAAGAGGGAAAAATGGAGCGGGTGAACGGAATTGAACCGTCGACAACAACGTTGGCAACGTTGTGCTCTACCACTGAGCTACACCCGCTCAGGTCGCGGCCGAGTCCTTCCGGGCCACGGGCCGCTTGGACCGGGACCCAGGGTCCCCGTCGTTCGCGACGGCCCATAGTATTGCCTGTTCGACGCGATCAAGGAAAGGGGTTGGTTCGATTCCCGGGCCGGCGGCCGGGGGCCGACGGCGGCCCGGCCTCCGACGGCCGAGCGTCCGGAGGCATCGAGCGAGCCCGGAGCGTGGGTAGACTCCCGACATGCTGAGCTGGCTCGCCTGCTGCATCGCGCCTCGTCTCGCGCACCTCGAGGAGATCGAGGCACCGCCCCTGGCGGAGCCGGCCTTCGCCCCGGACCTGGCCCAACGAGGGGTCGAGGCCCTGGCCGCCGCCGCGGCCGTGCCCTTCGAGCCGGCCGCACGCCACAGTCCCGGACGGCTGCTGCTGGGCATGGGCTGCGTGGACATCGTGACCCGGGAGGCCGACCAGCACCCCGACACCGCCGGCCGCACACCGAACTACGCGGCCTACCCCCCCTTCCAGGAGGTGGAGGTCCCGGGGGCCGACGGCAGCATGCTCACCGGCCACCACTCGGTGGGCGCCCCGGGCGCGCCCATCGTCTTCGTCATCCACGGCCTCAACGACAGCCACGTCACCCACTACGTGGTCGACTATGCCGAGGTCCTGCGGCGCTGGGGCTTCCACGTATTCAGTCTCGACCTACGCGATCACGGCCGCTTGCGGGGACGCTCCGGCCCCATGTCGATGGGCATCCACGAGGGGCGCGACCTCTTCGCCGCCGCCCAGGCGGTCTCGCACGACGAGGGCGTCTCGGTGGGCATGCTGGGCATCTCCTACGGTGGCCAGTGCGCGGTCCGCGCGGCCCACGAAGCCACCCTCGCGGGCGAGGCGGATGTCCTGCGCGGGGGCGTGATCACGATGTGCGCGCCGCTCGACATCCACGAGGCCGTGCTCTCCCTCGATGACAATACGCGGCTGCCGCGACCCGACCGTCTGGGCGATCGCCTCGTGATGCGCGGGATCCTGTCCATGTTCCGGCGCTCGCTGCGACTGCGCTCGATCGAGCGGCTCCCCGGGAAGCAGCCGTGCAGCGACTACGAGGACTTCATCAGGCGCGTGGTCCTTCCGGCCTACCCGGAGCAGCCCGGGCTGGTGGGCGCCTACCTCGGTGGCGCGCGCAGCACACACGCCAAGGTGCTGGCCGAGTTGGCCGTGCCGACGCTCATCCTCCACGCCGAGGACGACCCGCTGGTTCCCGTGGCCCACGCTCTCAAGGCGCGGGAGGCGGCCGGCGACAATCCGCTGGTGACCGTCCGCAGCGTCCCCCGTGGAGGCCATGTGGCTCTGGCCCACGAGGATCCAGCGGGTACGCTCGGCATCCTTTCGGCCTTCTTCGGACGACTGCGCGATGGCTGACCGCCCCACGGTCCTGTTCCTGTGTACCGGCAACTCCGCACGCAGCCAGATGGCCGAGGCCCTGCTCCGGGCCCGTGCCGGCGATGCCATCGAAGTCTGCAGCGCCGGCACAGCACCCGCCGAGCACGTGCACCCGCTGGCCATCGACACCATGGCGGAACGCGGCCTCGACTGCAGCGGTCATCACCCCAAGACGATCGACGCAGTGGTCGCGGCCCGGAACGAGCGCCCGATCGAACTCGCCGTGACCGTGTGCGGCCACGCGCGCGAGACCTGCCCACACTTCCCCGGTGCGTTGCAGCAGGTGCACATCGGATTCGACGACCCGGCGGCGGCCACGGGCAGCGAGGACGACTGCCGCGAGGTCTTCCGGCGCGTCGCGCTGGAGATCGAGGCAAGCCTCGACCAGGTCATCGCCACACTCGACGAGGTGATCGCCGCGCGCTGATTCGTCGGGCGGCGGAGAGCCGCCGAGCACGCGTCGGTTCAGGCGCCGAACGCGGTCCAGTCGAGTTGGCGAGCGCCCGAGGTCCGTCGCGTCGCACCGGCAATGGCGCGGGTGAGGTCGGCCTTGGCGGCGCGCACGGCCGGCTCCAGCATCTGCCCCAGCGCGAGTCGCGCCGCGATGGCGGACGAGAGGGCGCACCCGGTTCCGTGCACGGCGTGCCGCTCGGGAATCCGCTCCGCGTCGAGGACGACGACCCGCGGCTTCGAGCGGTCTCGCGGGTCGCGGATGCCGAGCCGATCGACCGAGCGGTCGCCCCCGCCGTGACCGCCCTTGAGCAGCACGGCCTGGGGGCCGAACTCGAGCAGGGTCGCGATCGCCTGCAGGGGCTGGTCGACCACGGTCGCCTGCGTCAGCCCGGTCAGCTCGGCCGCTTCGATCTGGTTCGGAGTGACCAGGGTGCAGCGCGCCACCAGGCTGCGCAGGAACTCCGGAACGGCTGCGGGCGGCAGGAAGCGCTGCCCCGACGATGACGCCAGAACGGGGTCGAGCACGACCGGCACGTCCAACATGGTCGCCAGCACTCGCGCCACTGCCTGAACCACCTCCGCGTCCGGAAGCAGTCCGACCTTCACCACCGTGGGCGGGCCGTCGGCGAGCACGTCGTGCAGTTGGCTCGACACCAGCTCGGCCGCCACCGGCTCCACGTGCGTCACCGAGGCCGTGCTCTGGACCGTGAGCGCGGTGGGCACGGCGGCGGCGCTCATGCCGTAGCGCATGAACACCTTCACGTCGGCCTGGAGTCCCGCGCCCCCGGATGGGTCCGAACCGGCGATGACGAGTGGGTGGCCGCGCGCGGCCGCCCGCGTCATTTCAATCCCGCCTCGGCGAGCTGCTCGAGGGCGATCTTGACCACACTCACGTCGGCCACGGGGCTGATGTCGAGCGCCAGGTCGACGGTCTTGCCGGCCCACTCCTTGAGCTCGGCGAAGTCGACTTCGCCGGTGCCCGGCGGCATGCCGATCTCGCCGCCCGCCACGTCGTCGAGCGAGATGCCGGCCAGGCGGGCGTCGAGCGCCTCGAGCCAGCCGCGCGTCCCGCGATCGGCAAGGTGCGCACGCGACGTGCTGTGCCAGTAGCGCACCGACTGGGAGGCCAGGTCGTCGAAGACCAGGCTCAACTGAGCCGGATCCGACAACGGTCCCTCGGTCGGCGTGAGCACCGCGATGTCCAGTCCCGGGTTGTGCCAGGAGAGCGCGAACAGCTCCCCGCAGACATCCTCCACCCCGAGGTCCACCGGCAGATCGACGACCAGCCGGGTGGAGCGACTGCGACGCGCCACATCGAGGCCATGCTTGGTCTCGCTGTAGGGCACGCGAATGGCCAAGACGGGCAGATCTGTGAGCTCTCGCGGGTGGCAGTCGCCGTTGGCGACCAGCAGCACCCGGTCCAGTCCGATTTGCCCCAGCACCTGTCGGATGGCCGACCCCTCGAGGGCCTTCTCACCCAGGCATCCGCTTCCGAGCATCACCAGACCAAGCCCTCCCTCAGCTCCAACATCCGTGTTCCCCTGGGGGTATGGACCACCATCGGCCCCCTACGACTATCCGGGAAAGACCCAGGAGAATAACGATGACCCTCAGACCCGTCGCCCACCTGGCGCTTGGCGCCCTGTTCGCGGGAGCTGCGATCGGACCCGCGGCCGCGCAGAACGCCGCGGATTTCAAGCAGCCCGCCCATGATGGCAAAGTCCAAGAGACGCTCCTGGGGACCGAACCCCAAACCCGCATCGTAGCGCCCCGAGCACCGAATGTGCTCGGGCAACTCCCTCGAACCGCCCGGCTCGAGGCCCAGGACCACGCCCCACGGCCGCTGCTCGCGGCCCTGCGACCCGATGGGCCGAAGCTGGGGGTCCAGGTCCAGGAGTCGGCCGATGGTGTCACGATCGTGGCAGTCCAGGACGACTCGCTGGCCAGGAGTGCCGGCATGCAGCCCGGGGACATCATCCTCCGCGTGGGCGACGCTCGCATCTCGGACATCGGCGACATCAAGCAGGGGCTGGCCGATTTCGGCCCCGGTGACGCGGTGCCGCTGACTGTCGTGCGGGCAGGTAAGGGCCTGGTCAGGCTCGAGGGCCACCTGGCGCGCCCGAAGCCCGCACCGCACCAGCATGCTGAGGGCGATCACGCGGAAGGCGCCCACGAGCACGGAGGCGCCTTCCTGGGCGTCGAACTCGGCGAGGAGACCCGCGGCGGCATCGAGATCGCCGGCATCGTGCCCGACTCTTCGGCCTGGTTCGCCGGTCTGCAGGAAGGCGACCTGCTGGTGCGCATCGGCAAGCACGACGCCGAGAGCCGCGGCCACGTGGCCGAGCTGATCGCGGCCCACGCGCCCGGCAACTTCGTGCGCATCGAGTACACGCGCGATGGCGAGGCGCAGCAGACCCGCGCCCGCCTCAGCCACCAGCGTTCGGAGGCCGGCCCGGGCCTGCTGCGCATGCTCGCGCCGGAGGGCAACCGCTTGCGCCTCCCCGCTCCAAGCGGAAGGGACGGCCACACGCGCTGGCTCGACCTGCCCGGCGGCGGCAACCTCGGCCTGGCCGATCCGGACAACAAGACACTCAAGCTCTGGCGCCAGGGCGACAACATCTTCCACCTCGACGATGAAGACGGCACCTGGGCCTTCAGCTTCGACGGAGAGGACTCCGCGTTCGAGGACATGGACTTCGAGGACCTCCACTCCGCGTTCGAGGACATGGACCTCGAGGACCTCCACTCGAAGCTGAAGGGGATCCACCTCGACGCCGGCGAGAACGACTTCGACTTCGAGCAGCTGGGCGAGTGGATGCACGGGATCGATGCCGGCGGGGCCGAGCACATGCGCATCGAGATCGAGGACGGGGTCATGCGCATCGAGCGAGACGGTGAGGTCGAGGAGATCGAGCTGGATGGCGACGATCACGCCGGCGTGCAAGTCATCGAACTGAAGCGCAGCTCCAACTCCGACGGCACTCCGCACAAGATCCACAAGCTCCATCAGCGCGCCGATCACCCCGAGCAGGGCAAGGGCAAGCACCGCGTCTTCAAGCGCAAGACCAGCAGCAGCCCCTCCGACGCCTGACACGACCGACCAGGGACCGGCAGAGCCCATGGGGTCCGGCAACGGACCAGAGCTCGTGCCGGATGGGAATCCACGATCCCGCGGGGCGTCATCCACGACGCCTCGCGGGGTTTTTCACATCACGGCTCAGGTTCGTCAGGCCCGTCCGCGAACGTCGCATCGTCGAGACAAGCGGCCAGGGCCAGGCGCTCGTACGCAGCCGCCAGGTGTTCGGCCCGGGCCCCCCGCACGGGAGCGAGTTCCCGTCGCCCCATGAGCACGAAGCGGTCAGCGGGATCGAGCCGGTCGAAAGCCCGACCGATGGGGTCGCGAGGAGTCCACGGGAGTGGACGTCGCACGGGGTCCTGCAGCGGGAGCGCACGACGCGCGGCCAGGGCAAGGACATCCGCCGCCGGATCGCGCAGCAAGTGCGCCTGGGCCAGCCGTCGCGCGTAACGCAAGCCGATGCGCGTCCACACCTCGAGGCAACCCGCCACCGCGCCGTCGACCCAGCGCCCATCCTCGCCAGCCACGGGTTCGCCAGCCACGGGTTCGCCAGCCACCTGGCGCTCCGGGCCTACAGCGCCAGCCACGTCGTTCGACTCCGATCGCATGTGGTCAGGACACCACCGGTGAGCACATGTCACAGCCTGGTCCGCGCCGAAGACGGCGACCGGCCTGTGCTCAGACGCGCACGTCCCCCGTGCCGGCGGACTCCAGCGCGGCGTGCTCCTCGAGCAGCGGCCGGACCACTTCGGTCAGGTACTCGTCCACCTGTTGCGGCGCGCGGCCGACGAACAGGCGCGAATCGCAGAGCGCGTCGAGGCGGTCGGCGATCGGTGCGAAGAGCGGGTCGGAGCGCACCCGCTCGAGCAGGTCGTTGCTCTTGCCCTCGCCCTTCACCCGTTGCGCGGCCGCCTGGCTGTGCTGGCGGATCGCCTCGTGCAGCGTCTGCCGGTCGCCTCCGGCGCGCACACCCTCCATCAGGATCGTCTCGGTCGCCATGAAGGGCAGCTCCTCGGCGAGATGGCGTCCGATCACGTGCGGGTAGACCACCAGGCCCGAGCAGACGTTCAGCGTGAGCTGCAGGATCGCGTCGGCGGCCAGGAAGGACTGGGCGATGGCCAGCCGGCGGTTGGCCGAATCGTCGAGCGTGCGCTCGAGCCACTGGGTGGAGGCCGTGTCCGCCGGGTTGTGCAACAGCGACTGGAGGAAGCGGTTGAGGGCGCAGATCCGCTCGCTGCGCATGGGGTTGCGCTTGTAGGCCATGGCCGAACTGCCGATCTGGTCCTTCTCGAACGGCTCCTCCAGCTCACGCAGGTGCGCCAGCAGGCGCACGTCGTGGGCCAGCTTGGCCGCGCTCTGGCCGATCCCGGCCAGCGCCGCGAGCACCACGAAGTCGGCCTTGCGGGTGTACGTCTGACCGGTGACGGGCCAGCAACGCTCGAAACCCATGCGCTCGGTGACCATGGCGTCGAGCCGGCGCACCTTCTCGTGGTCGCCCTCGAACAGGGACAGGTAACTGGCCTGCGTCCCGGTGGTGCCCTTCACGCCGCGGAAGCGCAGCTCGGCGCGCACGCTGCGGAGGCGCTCCAGGTCGTCCACCAGATCCTGCATCCACAAGCACGCGCGCTTGCCCACCGTGGTGGGCTGCGCCGTCTGGAAGTGGGTGTAGGCCAGCGTCGGCAGGTCGCGGTGACTCTCGGCAAAACGCGCCAGCGCAGCGATGGTCGAGACCAGCGGGGGCAGGAGCAGGTCGAGGCCGTCGCGGATCTGGAGCAGCTCGCTGTTGTCGGTGACGAAGCAACTCGTCGCCCCGAGGTGCAGGATCGGTCGCGCCTCCGGCGCCTGGTCGCCCAGGGTGTGGACGTGGGCCATGACGTCGTGGCGCAGTCGGCGTTCGTGCTCCGCCGCCTGCTCCCAGTCGATGTCATCGAGGTGCGCGGCGATGGCATCCAGCTGGGCCTGGGTGATGGGCAGGCCCAGCTCCCGCTCACAGCTCGCGAGAGTGAGCCAGAGGCGCCGCCAGTGCCGTATGCGGCAACCATCGGAGAAGTTGCGGCGCATGGCCGGGCTGGCGTAGCGGGTGCCCAGCGGCGAGTTGTACTCGTCGTGGGCGGAGCGGGGGGCGGAATGGCTGTCGTCGGGCGGCGTCATGGGCCCCCATCCTCGGCTCTGCGCCGTCCTCGGGCAACGCCTCGGCTGGGCGGGACGATCACCCGCCCAGGCGAGCCCACGCCGCCGACGCGGCGGCCAACAGGAGCACGAGGACCGCCCGCCCACTCACCCAGCGCCTGCTGCCGAGGGCCCAGGGAACACCGAAGGCGCCCACCCCGTTGGTGAACAGGTCGTGTGCCGACGGGTCACGCCCCGGGATCATGCCCTGGCGCCACTCGAGCAGCGCGCCGTAGAGGAACGCCGCGACACAGGCCGCCAGCAGGCGACGTCGGCGCGCCCCCGGGTCATCGGCACGCAGCACGAGGCCCAGCAGCACCGCCTCCACCCCGAACAGCACCGCATGGCCCAGCTCGTTCACGTACGGCATCCACGGGAACCAGGGCTCGGTTCCGGTCGGCGTGCGCGTGAGCAGTGACCACACGAGCACCGTCCAGCCCACGAGCAGCAGGGTCGCCACAGCGCCGGGCACCCCCACGAGAGCCGCGGGGCCGACCAGGACCGGGCCGGACGATGACACCGCGGCGGCGCCGTCCGCCAGCCGCTCGGGAGCACCCGCGTCACGCCGTCTCGGGTCACGCAGCCCGGCGGCGGGATCGTCCGCAGATCCGCTCAATGGCGCTCGTCGAGACGCCGCATCATCGACACCCGCGTCCCGCCGGACGGGTAGACGCGCACGCGCACGTAATCCATGAGTTCGTTCATCAGCTTGAAGCCGCGGCCTCTCTCGCTGTCGTCGTCCTGGTCGACCGGGCGCCCCAACGGCGTCTTGTCGGAGCCGCTGTCGCGCAGGGACACGAGCACGAAGCGCGGGCTGTAGCGCATGCGCACCTCGAGCTTGCTCTTGCCCACGGTCCCGTGTTCGACGGCGTTCTCCAGCGCTTCCGAGAACGCGAGCACGATCGCGCGCACGGCGCGGGACGGGACGTTGTTGTCGGTCAGGAAGCTGGTCAGCGTGGTCCTCAACGCCCGCACGGGCTCTGGACTGCCGTCCACCAGGAGCGTGCGGTGCATGGAGGAGTTACGCGTCATGACACCGAGGGCGTGTGCGCGGGGGCATCGATCAGCATGGACAGATCGAGCACCGGCGCCGAGTGGGTCAAAGCGCCTACCGAGATGCGATCGACACCGGTGCGGGCGATGTCCGCCACGGTTGAGAGGTCGACGCCGCCACTGGCCTCGAGCCCGCAAGCGTGGCGACGGGGGTGATCGGCCAGGCGCTTCACCGCCGCGGCGAGGGCGTCCAGCGCGAAGTTGTCGAGCAAGACGACATCGGCACCGCCGTCAGCCGCAGCCCAGGCCTCGTCGACGTCCTGGGCCTCGACGGTGATGCGCGTCCCGGCCGGCGCTTCGGCGCGGATGCGCCTCACGACCGCCGCGATGTCATCCGCTCCGCCCAGGCCGCACAGCGCGAGGTGGTTCTCCTTCACCAAGACCTCGTCGAACAGTCCGATGCGATGGTTGTGGCCACCGCCGTGCACGACGGCCGCCTTCTCGGCCAGACGCCAGCCCGGCGTGGTCTTGCGCGTGTCGACGATGCGCGCCCGCGTGCCTTGCACGAGGTCGACGAAGCGCGACGTGAGCGTGGCCACACCCGACAGGTGAGCCATCACGTTGAGCACCGTGCGCTCCGCCTCGAGCAGTGACGCGGCGGGCCCCTCCATGGTCAGCACGACATCGCCCGGGACGACGTGGTCGCCGTCCCGCTTGTGGAACACCACGTCGATCGCCTCGTCGACGAGCGCGAACACCCGCGCTCCCAGTTCGATCCCGGAGAGAAAACCCTCGCCCTTCGCCACGATGCGCCCCCCGACACGGGGACCGCGTCCGCCGAGCGTGAGCGCCGACGTGATGTCACCGCGCTCACCGAGGTCCTCGGCAAGCGCGGCCTTCAGGAGGATGTCGGCAGGGCTCGGCAGGGGGACCATCGCAATCTCGCTCGCCGGGAGGCGGTGCGGGGCGGGATGAGGGGGGGAGGAATTATGGACTCTCGGACCCTGGGGCCACCAATCCGGACTGGGGCCGACTTCCGGTATCGAGCCCCAGGGCGCGCCAGCGCGCCGTCAACGTGGGCCCGACCCCGTCCACGGCCCGCAGCGCCGCGGCGGTGAGCATACCCCCAGCGGCGCACCTCGCCCGCTCCAGCCTGCCCGCCAGGACCGGGCCCACCCCCGGCAGCAGCCGGAATTGCTCCCCGCGAAGCGTGCTCAGCGACAGCGGCACTTCCTGCCCGGCCCGAGCCGCCACCTGCAGTGAGTGCGTCCGGGCCCCGGCCCGATCACCTCGCCGGTCGAGATCAACCGCATCCAGCGGGCGAAGCGCCCGGATCAGGGCGAGCCCCCCGAGCAAGACCAAGGCCGGGCCCAGCGAGCGCCTGTCTTCCACGCCCCCAAGACGGGCGCGCCCCCACCGCGTAACGCCCCGGCCGGTCCGGGACCCGCCCACGCCGTGTCGAGCGGCTCGGCCGACCCCCGCCGTGGCCCGCCGCAGTCCGGGCCCGATCCGCCCCCAGGTCAGGCCAGTCGACATCAGACCCGGTCAGTTCGACCCAGACCCAGTCGGCTCGACCCAGCCCCGGTCGGCTCGACCCAGCCCCAGTCGGCTCGACCCAGACCCGGTCAGGTCGACCCAGACCCGGTCAGGTCGATTCAGCCGAGCCCGATCGCATCGAAGTACAGCGTGAAGATCGAGTTCAGGCGGTCGTTGAAGGCCTTGTCGTCGGTGACGAACACGTCGCCGGCCACGCGCTCGTCCCCCACCTGGATCTTGAGGCCGTCGTCGTCGAGGGCGAGCGCCGCGATCGTGCGCTCGTCCACCTTGAACACGACCTGGCCATTCTCGCGACTCTCCTTCACATCACTCGACAGGGAGCGGATCGAGTCTCGCGCCCGCAAGTAGAGCGAGCGGGCCTGGTCGGGTCCCTGCATGTCGTCGTCGAGCAGTTCGAGGCCATCGTCACCGGTTGGTCTCGAAGCGGGAGGCGGCGCCGACGCCGGCGCGGGTGACGGCGTTGCGCCGATGAGTTCGTCGCCCACCGGGCGGACATCGGGAACGACCGGCGGCGCAGGCTCGGCGACGGGTGTCTTCGCCCGCGGCGGTTCCGGACGGCGAGCTTCGCGGCGCGCGGGCGTGGACGGCTTGGACGCAGGCCGCCCGCTCGTGCCCCACTCGGAGCCGCCGAGCGCCCCACCCGCCGTGCGGTGGAACGTGTTCAGGTCCAGCACCGGCCGACCGACGCTGCTCTTGACCACGCGGTACTCGACGGCGTGCACTTCCACCTGCGCCATCATGTCGAGCAGGCGCGGCGCACTGTCCGGGAAGCGCGTCCCCAGCAGCACGAAGCGCGGACGCAGCGCGGGGTCAATGCCCTTGTTGTGATACAGCCGGGTCAGCAGGTAGCGGCCGCGTTGCAGCGCCTCGGCGACGGCCGCCATGCGTCCCAGCTCCCGGGCCACGTCCTCACCCACGAAGAGCACGACCACCGGGTAGCCCAGCGAATCGCGCAACAGGGCGTCGATGGTGACGTGCTCGTCGAGCTTGAGATCGGCGTCGAGGCCCACCAGCCCGGGCTCGAGCCGCTCGGGCTCGGCGAGCAACAGCTCGACCGCCGCGTCCCGGCTGGCGCCCGAGCGCGACCCCAGGGGGCCGGAAGTCGATCCCAAAGGGGACGTTCCCATCGACGAGGTGCCTGTCCGCGGTGAAGACGATCGCGGCTTTTGCCGCTCGGTCGACGCGTAGTGTAGAACGGGTTCGCTGCGATCGGCTAGCGGGTCCGAACGCGTCTCGGACCCGCCGCGCTGCTCCCCCCGCCGCTCCTCGGCCGAAGATCGTCGATGACCGACCCGCTTGCTGGCCTTCGAGCCGCCTTTCCCGTCGCGGAATCCTGGATCTACTTCAATCACGCGGCGGTCGCCCCTCTGTCGATCCCCGTGCGGCGGGCCCTGGATGAGTTCGCTGACGACGCCATGCGCTCCGGCTCGGTGTACTTCGAACGCTGGTTGCAGCGACGGGAGGTCGCCCGCGAGAAGGCAGCCCGGCTGATCGGTGCAACTCCGGCGGAGATCGCCTTCACGACGAGCACTTCGCAGGGGCTGATCACCGTGGCCGAGGGCCTCGGGTTCGGGCCTGGGGACGAGATCATCGTGATCCAGGATGACGTCCCGGCGAACCATATTCCATGGTTCCGGCAGCAGAGGCGGCACGGCGCGCGCGTGGTGGTCGTGCCGCGCCAGGCCGGACGGGTTCCGCTCGAGGCGATCGCGACCCACCTCGGTCCGCGGACCCGCTTGGTGGCCGTCCCTTCGGCCCTGTTCGACCAGGGCTTCCGGCTCGACCTGCAAGGCCTGGGAGAGCTGCTGGCGGACCACCCCGCCCTGCTCTGCGTGGACGCAATCCAGACTCTGGGTGCCTTCCCGATCGACGTGCGCGCCTCGCGCATCGACTTCCTGTCAGCCGATTCCCACAAGTGGATGCTCGGCCTGGAAGGCATCGGGCTGTTCTATTGCCGTCGCGACCTGGTGGAACAACTCGACACCCCGTTCGTCTCCTGGCTCAGCGTGGAGTCACCGTTCGAGCCCTACCGCACCGACGCCCCGCTGCACGCCGACGCGCGGCGGTTCGAGTTCGCGAGCATGCCCCAGCTCGAGGTCTTCGCGATCGATGCCTGCCTCGAGCTGCTTCTCCACACCGGTGTGGAGAACATGTCGGCGCGCATCCTGGAGCTGACGGACCGGCTCGCCGACGGCCTGGCCGACCGGGGCTGGCGCGTGGCGACACCGCGCAGCGTCACCGCGGAGAAGTCGGGCATCGTGGCCGCCACGCCCCCGGCCCACACCCCTGAGCAGGCCGTGGAGCTGCTCACCGAGCGCGGCGTCAGCGTGGCCGAACGCGGAGGCTGGGTGCGCTTCGCCCCCCACGCGTGGAACACCACCGAGGAGGTCGACACACTCCTCGAGCGGCTGCCCTGAGGCGTGGGTGCCCCCTTCGTCCAGCTGCCGCTGATCCTGCTGCTCCTGGCCGCGAGCACCGGCGCCATGGCCTTCGTGATGGGGCGCGTGAAGCGCATGCAGGGGCTGCAGCAGGCCGCCACGTCACCCCACGGAGTGCTGCTGTTCGTGCTGGGACTGATGGCGGCCCTGTTCGTGCTGCCGCTCTCGCTCGCGCTCCTGCGCAGCGCGGCGTGGCTCCCCGAACTCCCGGGCCCGGACGACGCCGAGGCACTGCCCCTGCCGTTGCTGGTCGGACTGCAGGCCCTCTCGACCGCCGTCAGCGCCGCGTTGATCATGACGGCGGCCTGGTGCATCCACCGGCGCGTGGACGACCTCGGCCTGCGCGCCCATCGTGGCGCGTCGGCCCTCGCCTGGGGCACCTGCCTGTGGGTCGCCTGCGTGCCGGTGCTCGTGGCGGCCCGGCTGGTGAACGACGTGCTGCTCGGCCTGCTGGGCGTCGACTCCGGCGTGCAGGAACAGCTGGCCCTGTTCGCCGCCGATCCGGCGACCCACAGTTCACCCATCGTCTGGCTGGCCATGGTGCTCGTGATTCCCGTGGGCGAGGAGATCGTGTTTCGCGGCGCGCTCTACGGCGGACTGCGCCGCGGGCTCCCGGCGCCGTGGGCCATGGTGATCTCCGGGCTGATCTTCGCGTCCCTGCACGACGTGTCGGTCTTCCTGCCGGTGGCCTTGTTGGGCATGCTGCTCGCGTGGGCCTACGAACGCACGGGCAGCCTGCTCGTCCCGTGCCTCGTGCACGCGCTGCAGAACGGCCTCACGCTGCTCCTGGTCGCAACGGAGACCACCTCATGAGCCGAGAAGCACCCCACCTCGCCCTGTGTCACGTGGCTCCGCGCGAGGGAGCCATGCTGGCATCGACGGCGGTCGTCTGCGGCGACGTCGCCCTGGGCCGCGACGTCAGCGTGTGGTACGGCACGGTGATCCGCGGTGACTGCGCGCCGATCTCGATCGGGACCGGCACCAACGTCCAGGACAACGCGGTGGTGCACACCGACACCGGCGTGCCCAACGACATCGGGCGCTGGGTCACGATCGGGCACGCGGCCATCGTGCACGGCCGGCGGGTGGGCGACGGGTGCCTGATCGGCATCGGCGCCATCGTGCTGGGCGGCTCGGAGATCGGCGACGGCTGCGTGATCGCGGCCGGGGCGCTGGTCAAGGAGAACGCGCGCATCCCCCCACGCTCGCTGGTGGCCGGCGTGCCCGGCAAGATCATCCGCTCCGTGAGCGACGAGCAGATCGCCGAGTTCCAGGAACACGCCCGGCACTACGTGGAGATCGCGCGGGGTCACCTGCGCGCCTGACCACGGCGCGTCCCTCAACGCACGACGGCCGCCCGGGGTCACCGGACGGCCGTCGCGAGTGTGTCGAACGTCGCCCGCGCTACGGCGTGATCAACTCGAGCGCGTTGGTCGCATCGAAGCCGACAGGGCCACCGGCGTCCGGCGTCCACGACTGGAGCCAGATCGACACGTTCGATGGAAGACCCACCGGCATCGAGGCCGGCAGCACGAGCGCCCCCAGTCCTGTGGGCAGGCTGATGATCAGATCGTCCTTGGGCACCAGCGTCCCGCCCTTGAACGGGGCGAACAACGTGGACACGCCCACGACGAGGAACGTCGTGCCGAAAGGTGGCAGCCCGGCCCACTCGAGGTTGAAGCTCGCACCGCCCACGAGCGAGCCATTGCCCGCCAGCGTCGGCGCGAAGGTCCCGGCGAGGCCGAAGCCGAGGTCCACGAACTGTCCGGTCGGACTGCCGCCCACGTCCTCGCTGCAGGCGCGGATCACCCAGTTGCCGTTGAAGGCGTTGATGAAGCCACCGCAGATGTTGAAGCCGAGCAACTGCGCCGTGCTGGCGTCCACCCAGCCGCCGAAGTCGGGGCTGTCGATCAGGCTCGTCTGGGGCGTGGTCGTGCAGCCGGTCGACAGGCCGTCGTAGTCGGTGAAGAAGTTGATCGGGAACCCGCTCGGGCAGTCACCGTTGGGGTTGATGCTCATGCGGAACGCGATCACGAACTTCCGCGAGGGGTCGTTGCCCACGACGATGTTCTGGCCCGACAGGTCGAGCTCGTTGATGCCGTGAGTGACCACCTGCATGTCGGACTGAAGGTCGTCGTTCAGGTCGAAGACCTTCGGGCCCAGGATCGCCTGGGTGCCGTTGAAGGTGACGCCGTCGTAGATCTCCACGTCGGTGTTGGCGTTGAAGCCGGAGGCGCCGAGCGGATGACCGAAGCCGATGGCCACCTTGTTGATCTTCTGCAGCGGCTGCCCGACACCGAGCGTGAACACCTGCGCGGCAGCCTCGCCCTCGCAGAGTCCCTGGATGATCGCTGTCGCGAGGGGGCCGGCGGGAACCTGCGGAAGAGTGTCGTTCTTCCAGAAGTTCTCACTGACGACGGCGCAGTTCTGGGCTGCCAATCCAGGGGCGGCGATGCTCAGGGCCAGCGCGGCGAGGGCCAGACGAAAGGTCGGTCTGCTCATGGTTCAAGCCTGCGATCGGGTTGGACGAAGACGAAGGGATGGGACAAGGGGATGGAGTCGCAGACAGTCTGCCCGGCAAGCGACGCCATCTCGCTGCCCGGTGCTGCCCGCACCCCCCGGCGAGTCTACCACCCCATCTTGGGCGCAACGGGCGGACCACGGCCCCTGGCCGACTGCGAGATTCTCGCGTGCCCCGAGCCGGAACCCCCGTCGCGACAGCAGGTTCGGCTATAAAACGAGCCTTGCGGGCTCGCAGGGGGCACCCCCGGGCGATCAGCGCCACGACGGGGCCATTCGGATGGATCTGCTGCGGCGCGGGGCCGCACAGCGGCCGATAGAGTCAGCAGGGACGCCAACTCAGTGAAGAGATCAGGTCCGGACGCGCTTCTTGTTGATCTTCCTCGCCCTGCGGGCCGCGCACGGGCGCTTGCCGTGGTTCGCCTTCTTGATCTTGCGGTTCGGCTTGGCCATGCGTGCCTCCGTGCTCCGGTAACGGGCCTTCTTGGCCCCCGGGGGGAAGCCCGCCATTCTACGCTTGAGGCGCGCCGTGCCAAGGCCCCCGCCAGCGGCAGGCCCGGCCTCCTCCGTCATCACCCCCCAATCATGCTGCTCCTGCTGCTGACCCTGGTGGCCGCCCCGGCGGCAGCCGGCCAATCGGAGGACGTCCCCGCCGGGGAAGAGCCCGCCGAGACCGAGCAGCCGGCCCTCCCCTCGGAGCCGGCCAAGGACGAGCCGGCCGAGGACGCCCCCGTCGAGGCGACCGGCGACGAGCCGGCCCCGGCCGCTCCCGCCGGGAAGGCGGACGACGAGCCGACCGAAGCTGCTCCCGCCCCGAAGGCCGGCGGGAAGCCGGCCCAGGCCGCCCCTCCCGAGCCCGCTCCCGCCAAGAGCCAGGCCGAACCTGCCGCTGGCGGGGCCCAGGACCGCTCCGGCAAGCCGGCGAGAGGCAAGCCGCGCGGCAGGCAGCCGCCCGACGGCCGCGCCTCCCGCGCGCTCGAGCCCGAGCCCCGGCCGACCAACGAGCAATACGACATCGCCGACAGCAGCGACTCGTCCGCCGCCGCCGACCGCTTCATGCGGGGCTTCATCGAAGCACTCACCTTCGAGCTGACGGTGCAGCAGCACGAACGGGACACACTCGGAGCCGAGGACCCGGAGCGCCTGGGTGGGAAGCTGCGGGAGCGCTGGGATCGGATCGCACAGGACACGAGCGGCTTCCAGGAGTTCGCACGGCAGGCCCCGCGCCAGGTCTTCCCGCTCCCGGAACCGCGCAAACAGACCCCCCTTGCCACCGGCGAATTGCTGGTGCTCGAACAGTTGCGTCAGGCCTACGACGCGTCGCGCTCCACCAGGCCGCTGGACCAATGGCTGCAGCACAACAACGACTTCATGCAGAAGAGCAGCTGGGCCAAGCGCGACAAGGCCGTGCGCACGCGCGACCGCATCATCCAGCGCGAGATCGACTACTTCGTCCTGGCTCAGCTCGGCACCGACATCGCCTATGGCATCGCGGAAGACGACACGGTCGACCGCATCACCGAGAAGCTCAACGAGCTGTCTCCCGGGACGATGGAAGCGGGCGCCAGCCTGGCTCTGCTGGTGCTCGACAACGAGTCGGCGCGCAACGAGGTCTGGCAACAGGTCGGGAAGTGGTTGATGGAGAACGATCCGACCTCGACCGAGCCGGTCACCGACGCCGAGTTGGGCAAGCGCATCTCCGAGCTGTACACGGCGGTCCTCAAGGAATCCGAGTTGCTCGAACTCGCCGCGGAGTTGCCCAAGGTCGAGCGCAACCTCGAGGCCGCCGAGCGGGATCTCGAGACGCTCCCGATCACCGAGAACGACGCCCGCCTGGCCGCGCTCGACCAGAAGGTCTCGCTGGTGAAGCAAAAGAACCAGCTGATGAACCAGCTCTACGTCACGCAGCCGGTGCCGAAGGAGACCGTCGAGGAACTCATCGACACCTACGATCAGTTGATCGAGGCACGCATGAGCACCCTCGGCGTACGCGGCGCCTTGTTCGAATCGCGGCTCGCCGTGATCGAGCGCCTGCGCGGACGCCTCGGCCCCCGGGCGCGCTTCACGTGGGAACTGCTCGAGGCCCAGGGCCAATTCGCCGAAGACCTCCAGGAAGCGCGTCCACCCCCGGACCTGATGGAGGGCCTGAACGCGCTCACGGCGCTTCCCGTCGGCCTCACGCCGGCCGACATCAAGGCGCTCGAGGCCAACTACCTCAAGCAGTTGCAGGCCAAGACCGCGGCCCAGGGGAAGAAGGCGCCCAAGAAGGCGCCCAAGAAACCGAAACCCAAACCCAAGGCGAAGCCCAAGCCCAAGCCGAAGAAGAAGGGCGGCGGCAAGAGCAAGAAGGGCGGCCGCTGAACGGCCCGCCCAGCCCGCGTCGCAACGACGTCAGGCAGAGACACCCTCGCTGTCCAGCGACTCCTCGGTCACCGAGTTGTAGGCGTTGTAGCTCTCGGTCGGGATGTAGTTGTTGAGGTAGTCGAACTTCGACGCTTCCTTGATCAGGTTGCGCGCGATCACGAGCCGCTGGATCTGGTTGGTGCCCTCGTAGATCTGGGTGATCTTCGCGTCGCGCATGTACTTCTCGATCGGGTAGTCCTTCATGTACCCGTACCCGCCGAACACCTGGACGGCGTTGGTGGTGACCTCCATGGCGACGTCCGTCGCGAAGCTCTTGCTCATGGCCGCGAGCCGGTTCACCGAGGCCTTGTCACCGGTGTCGACGGCCGTGGCAGCGCGGTAGACGAGACCGCGAGCCGCTTCGACCTTGGTCGCCATGAGCGCGAGCATGTCCTGGATCACACCCATCGAGGCGAGGTTCTGGCCGAACTGCTTGCGGCGCATGGCATAGGTCACCGCGTACTCGAGCGCACCCTGGGCGAGGCCCAGGCCCTGCGCCGCAACCCCCGGGCGTGCCAGGTCGAGCGTTCCCATGGCGTGCTTGAAGCCGAGGCCGGGCTTGCCGCCCAACAGGTTCTCCTTGGGCACGCGGCAATCCTCGAAGTGCGTCTCCACCACGGGGACCGCGCGGATGCCCATCTTGTCCTCGACCTTGGCGATCTTGAACCCGGGCGTGCCTTCCTCGACCACCAGGCCGCTGATGCGCCGGCTCTTGCTCTTCGGATCGGTCACCGTGAACACGGTGTAGATCGAGGCCACACCGCCGTTGGTGGTCCACTTCTTCTCGCCGTTGATCACGTAGTCATCGCCGTCGAGGCGCGCCTGGCAGCGCATGCCCGCTGCGTCACTGCCGGCGAACTTCTCGCTGAGACAGAAGGCGATCATCTTCTCACCGTTGGCGATCTGAGGCAGCCAACGGGACTTCTGCTCCTCGGTGCCGCCGACGATGATCGGGAAGCTGCCGAGGGCGTTCACTGCGTAGGCCACACCCGTGGCTCCGCAGGCGCGCGACAGTTCTTCGATCACCAGGCACAGCGCCACGATGCCGGCGCCGTGTCCGCCGTACTCCTTGGGGATCCACACCCCGAGCAGCCCGTTGTCGATGTACGCCTGGCGCACGGCAGCGGGGTACTCCTGCGCCGCGTCGTGCTTCGCGGCCAGCGGCCTCACGACTTCCTCGGCCACCTTGTGTGCGACCTGCTGCCAGTGGCGTGCTTCGTCGGTGATGATGATTCCGGTCACGGCGAACTCTCCTCGATGGCCGGCGACGGCTCGGGAGCCGACCTGCGGGCAACGACTCGCACGGCGCGGCGCCTCGAAATCTCGCGGCGGGACGGCAGCGCGCCAGCATAGCGGCCCGTCCATCGCAGCGGCCAGCAACTAGGACCTCTTCCCGCCGTCCAGGGACGTGCCGCGCAGCGACCGCGACGCTACGATGCGGGGTTCATGGCCACCATCTACAGAGCGCTCGCCACGGCCGTCCTGGCACTCTACGCCTACGTCGTCTTCAGCGGCGTCGGAGCGGGCGACGGACCCGAGACGCTGGCCGCTCATCTGCGCGCCGGGCTGCTCGCCTCCGTGGCCGGAGCACTCGTGAACTCGCTCCCGTTCGCGTACTTCATCGGCACCCGTTTCTGGGTCAAGGCGTTCGTGCGCGCCAGCCGCGCCCCCGACAGCTGGAACGGCCGTCACGATCAGTGGATGAAGGGCCGGGCCTACCCATTCATGTACTTCGCCGCGTTCGCGCCAGCGCTCATGGCGATCACCGGCGGCCTGGGCGAGACCGGTCGCATCGCCGGTTGGTGGCACCCCTCCGTGGTGACCCTGGGACTCGCCTGCCAACTCGTGGCGTTGCGACTCACGCCGCGCGCGATGTCGCGCAACTCCGCGCTGATGGACCAGTTGGCCGACGAGCACCAGGTTCCCAAGCCGGGCACGCCCCAGATGGAGGAGCTGCTCGAGGAGGAAGAGCGCGTCGCCTTGCCGCCGCTGTTCCAGCTGTCGCGCGTGCTCATGCTGCTGAGCGCCAACGCCGTGATCCTGTGGCTGTACCTGCGTTTCGGCACGGAGGGTTGGCGCAACGCGCCGCTGTTGCCGTTCGCGATCCCGGCGGCGGTCCTGCTCACCCTGGGTCTCGGTTTGAATCAACGCCACGACCCCAACCACCCCGAGCCCCCTGCACGAGCCTGGGCCCGGGCCATCGCCTGGGGAGCAGCCCTGACCGCAACCTGCGTCTGGCTTGCCACGACGGTCATCTGACCCGTCGGCCCGGCGTGCGGAGCCAGCCTCGGCACGACACCGTGGGCGAGACGCGGTCCACCCACAGATGGCATGCTGTGCCGCTTCGAACGCCCCGCCCGACACGTCAGCCCCGATCCCGAGTCCTGATCCATGAGTCAGCAAGGCCGCCGCAACCTCGTCGCCGTCGTCTGGATCGCCGTGGGCGCCATGCTCATCTGGCGCGGGCTGCCCTACGCCGGCCTGATCGAGTGGGAGGGCGTGCAGGGCCTCACCGGCAACAACTCGTGGATCGCCCTGGGAATCGGTGTCGTCGTGGGCATCGGCAAGGGCTTCACGGCACTGCGCAAGGGCGCCCGACGAGCGGTGCGACACATCGTGCGACAGGGCGAAGAAGCCCCCGCATGGACCGTCTTCAGCCCGTCCATGATCCTGCTGGTCGCGCTCATGGTGGGTGCCGGACTGGCGATCCGGCTCTCGCCCTACGACCCGGGCATCAAAGCCTGGCTGGTGGGGATCCTGTACCCGGGGATCGGCGTGGCGCTGATCATCGGCGGCCTGCTGGCCACCAAGATCGAGCCGCTGCCCGACTGAGCTGCCGCGCCCCAGCGCTCGTGAGCGCTGTGATCATCCGCGCGTGGACGAAGATCGCCTGGGCCCCGGGGCGGC
The DNA here is from genome assembly GCA_029259695.1 of Planctomycetota bacterium. Classification (GTDB taxonomy): domain Bacteria; phylum Planctomycetota; class B15-G4; order B15-G4; family B15-G4; genus OFTM49. Next base: position 69,517 of record JAJDEQ010000135.1, on the reverse strand, counting down.
GGCTCCCCGCGACCGACCACGACGCCGGGCCCCGGCCGGACGCTACGCGCGCGGACACCCGGCGACGCCCGGCCGGGGGTGCGCGCCGCTCCCGGCTGGGCTACCGTCGCCTCCATGGCGCGCATGCCCGGAACCGAGATCCCCACCAACCGCGAAGGCTGGCAGCCGGGACAAGCGGCACGCGGTCGGCGCTCACGAGCCAACGCGGCCCAGGACCTGGCCGATCGCCGCGGGCTGGTCACCAACGTGCGGGCCAGCCACGTTTGCGTCCTGTTCGGCGTGCACGGGCCCAGCCTCTGGCTCGCCAACGAGGCCGTGCTGCCCACCGACGACACCGGTGATGCGAGCCTCGAGCTCATCAGGCGCGCGATGATCGCCCTGGGCGCCGTGCGCCTGGAGTTCGAGGAGTTGGACGACGGCCCCGAGCTCACGCTGTTCACGGAAGGCTTCCCGGCCCAAGCCGTGGGCAGCGTGCGACACGCGCTCGGCGAACACCTGCACTCTTTCCTGATCGAAGCGTACGGAGTCCATGAGCTGGCGGTCCGATTACGCGTCGCGTTCTGAGAAACACGAGCCGCCCTGGCGAAAGCGGAGGCCGAGCTACTAGACCTCCGAGCCGAGCGGCTCTATAGTTTTTTGTCCCTATTTGCCTGAGAACGGCTCCCTGCGAGCCGCCCGATTCGCGAGCTAAGAAGTCATGGCCAACGTCGCAGAAAAGTACGACGACAACGTCCCCGGACCTTTCTACGTCGACAAGCAGTGCATCCTGTGCCACCTCTGCTCCGACATCGCTCCCGGGCACTTCAAGGAGAGCGAGGACGGCGACCACGACTTCGTGCACACCCAGCCGTCCACGGACGAAGAGATCGCGCTGTGCCTCGAAGCCATGGAGCAGTGCCCGGTCGAGGCGATCGGCGCCGACGGCTGATCGCGTCCGCGCGGCGGACCCGTGATCGTATCCGCGACCGGGTCCGCGAACCGGGTCCGCGAGCGCGGCGCACGCACTAGCTGCGCGCGCCTGATTCGCGCAGCACCCGCAGGATCGGTTCGTACTTCCCGAAGGGCGGGAAGATGTAGGTGCCGCGCACGCGGTCGTGCGCGATCGCGGCCTCGAGACTCTCGGCGGCGACGCGGATGCCGATCTCGCGCTGATCGTCCCGAGTACGGGCGTCGCGCAGGCGCTGCAGCACCGGCAGGGGCACCTCCATGCCGGGCACCTCACGCGTCAGGAACTCGGCGTTCTTCAGCGACGCCAACGGCAGGATGCCGATGAAGAACGGAATCGGCGGCAGGTGCGACGTGAGTTCGAGGAAGCGATCGAGCAGCCGTGCGTCGTACACCGGCTGACTGAAGGCGTACTCGGCGCCGGCCTCGATCTTCTGACCGAAGCGCTCGACCTCCAACTCGATGTCGACGTGCCCCGGGTTGCAGCCCACTCCGATCACGAAGTCGGTCGCCGCCGGGAGATTCTTCCCGGAGAGATCGAGCCCGTGATTGAGCATGTTGGCGAAGGTCACCAGCCCGATCGCGTCCACGTCGAAGACCGACGTGGCATCGGGGAAGTTGCCCATCTTGGGCGGATCCCCCGTGATCAGCATGAGATTGTGCAGGCCGAGGGCGTTGGCGCCGATCAGGTCCATCTGCATGGCGAGGACGTTCCGGTCCCTGCAGCAGTAGTGGATGATCGTCTGCATGCCCACGTGCTGCTTGACCAGCACCGCCAGTGACGTCGGGCTCATGCGCGCCATGGCCCGCGGGCCGTCGGCGATGTTCACCGCGTCGATGCCGCTGTCGTGCAGGAACTTCGCGGCCTCGATGCTCTTGGCGGGATCCAGCCCGTGCGGTGGATCGAGTTCCACACTCACCATGAACTCGCTGCCGAGCTTCGCTCCCCACGGGCTGCGCTCCGCGAGCGGGCGCGGTTCGATCCCGTCGGCCACCGGCGACTCACCGGCCTCCCCGACCTCGATGCGCGCCCGACGGGGCTGGATCGAAGCCAGGAAGCTGCGCACCTCACGGATCTCGGCCGGCCGCACGCCGCAGCAGCCACCGATCAACCGGGCCCCCTTCTGCACGAAACGGCGGCTGTACTCGGCCAGGTACTCCGGCGAGGAGAGGTACACCTGACGGCCCTCGATCAGCGCCGGTCCGCCCACGTTGGGCATGGCGGCCACCGGCTTGCCGGTCGAGGCGCGCACCGCCTCGACCACGTCGAGGGTCGTGTGGGGACCGTCGCCACAATTGGCGCCGATCACGTCGGCACCCGCACGCGTCAGCAACACGGCCACGTCCTCGGGCTGCACGAGGAAGTCGTTGTTGCCCATGATGAAGCCGCGGTGGAACGAGAAGCTCGCCACGATCGGCAGGTCACAGGCACCACGCGCCGACTCGAGCGCGACCACGAGTTCGTTCAGACTCGTGAACGTCTCCAGGTAGATCAGATCGCTGCCGGCGTCGGCCAGGATGGCGGCGACCTCGTGGTACGCCTGACGCTGCTCGTCCTGGCTCAGGCCGGCGGTCTTGGCGGCTTCGCCCAGGGGCGCGATGCTGCCCGCCACGTAGGCCACGTCACCGGCCACGTCCCGGGCGATGTCCACCCCCGCACGCAGGATGTCGGAGAGCCGGGACTCGAAGCCGTAGGCCGCGAGCTTGGGCCGGTTCGCCCCGAACGTGTTCGTCTCCAGCACTTCCGCACCGGCGGCCGCGTAGTCCCGGTGGATCTCACGCACGAGCTTGCCGTTGGAGATGTTCAGCTCGTCGTAGCAGCGGTTGATGAACACGCCGCGGTCGTAGATCTCCGAGCCCATGCCGCCATCACCCAGCAGGACCCGCTCGCTCAGGGCTTCGAGAAACGGCTGAGGGCTGGCCATCCGGGCTTCCGCGGTCGACGTTCAGGGAGGGAGGGCGCCGCTTCCAGGCGCGAGTCGGGATCGCGGGGATCAGCCGACCAGCGCGTGAAGAGAGCACACACGCCGAGGGAGGGTAGCCCCGCGCCAAGCCACCGGCAAGATGCCCCGGGGCACACCCGGCCCTGGGCGCTATTCACCGAAGCGCGTTTTCTTGCGATCCTTATCGGGTGCCCTGTGCACCGCTCGCGACTCGCCTGCGCGCCACGACCTGCCATCACCCCACTCACCGAGAGACACCGATGCCCGACGCTCCTTCCGAAGCCTCCGGAGCCCCGCAGGACGCGGCCGACGCTGCGACCGACGGCCCAACCACCAAGGACGGCGTGCGCCAGCAGGTGATGGAAGCCCTGGGCACGGTCTTCGACCCCGAGGTCCCGGTGGACATCGTGAACTTCGGCCTGGTCTACGGACTCGACGTGACCGACGCACTCGACGTGAAGCTGACCATGAGCCTCACGTCGCCGAGTTGCCCGTCGGCGCAGGCCATCCCGGAGGAGTGCGAGCAGAAGATCCGCGGGGTCACGGGGGTCCAGGACGTCACCGTCGACATCGTCTGGGACCCGCCATGGGGCCCGGAGATGATCTCGCCCGAGGGCCGCTCCAAGCTCGGCATGGACTGATGCTGCGCGGAGTGACCACGCGCGCCGCACGCCCACGCTGGCGGCCCGTCCCGAAGGACATCGAGTACCCAGCCCCGCTCGCCATGTCGCTGATCGAAGCAACGCGAGCGTGGCTGCGCTCAGCCCCCGACCGGTAGGCCGTCGAGGTCCAGCTCGACCACCTGGCCGTAGCCCAACGCCGACAGCGGGTCGCGCACGGTCGCGGCATCGCCGACGACAACGATCACCATGTGCGCCGGGTCGAGGTGTGCCTGGGCCAACTCCTGCAAGCGGTCCCTGGTGAGCCCTTCGAGCTCCTCGAGGCGGCGCTCGGGGTAGTCGTCAGGCCAGCCGTAGAGGCTGAGGTTCTCCACCAGCACCGCGCGCCCGGACGTCGACTCGAACTGGCGGGACATGCCTTCGCGCACCGCCTGACGCGCGAACGCCAGCTCGGCGTCGGTGACCCCGTCGTGAATGCCCTGGAGCTCGCCGAGCAGCTCGCTGACCGCAGGCGCCGTCACCTCGGAGCGCACCGCAGCGGTCGCGGTGAACGTCCCCGTGAGCCGGCCGCCCATGAACTGCGTGCGCGCGCCGTACGTGTAGCCCTTCTCCTCGCGCAGGTTGAGGTTGATCCGGCTCGAGAAGGCGCCACCCAGGATGTAGTTGAGGATCGACAGCGCGAACTGGTCGGGATGGTCGGCCAGCACGCTGGTGTGCCCGATGATCAGCTCGGATTGCGATGCCCCCGGCCGATCGATCAGCACGATGCGGGTGGGGCCCGGCCGCGGGTTGGCCGGCAGCTCCAGCGCCGGCACGTCGGCCTGTTCCCAGCCGCCGAGCAGGTCCTCGAAGTGCCCCGAGAGCTCCTCCGGCCCCACGGCCCCCACGACGATCAGGCGCGCGCCGCCGGGAGCCACGTGCCGGCCGTGGAACGCCCGCACATCGTCGATGGTCAGCTCGGCGACGGATTGTTCGGTGCCCTCGCCCGGCAGGCCAAGGACCCCGTCACCGAACAGCCGGCGGTGGAATACGCGCATGGCCACCTGCCGGGCGTTGTCGCCCCGCGCGCCCAGACGCGTGCGCAGCCGGTCGCTGATGCGATCGAAGTCGGCGGCGGCGAACCGGGGGTGCAGCAGGACCTCGCCCAGCAACCCGATGGCCTCGGGCAGATGGCGACTCAGCACGCGCAGCCCCAGGGAGATCTCGTCGGCGCGCGAGCGCACCTGGAGCGAGGCGCCCAATTCGTCGAGGCGCTGCGTGAGCGCGGCGGCTTCGAGCGATGCCGTGCCCTCCTCCATGAGCTGGGCCGTGAGCAACGCCAGGCCCGCCTGCTCCGGGCGACAGCGGACGTGGCCCGCCGGCACCGCGAGAGACAGCAGGGCGAGGGGGATCTCGTCGTAGGGCATGCCCACCACGGGGATCCCATGGCTCAGTTCTGCGTGCCAGACCGCGGGCGTGGCCGCCGGCGCAGGCATGGCGGCACGGGGCACACGGTCGCGATCGAGGTCGCCAGGCGGTACCGCTGCAGGCTCGGGTACCGCTGCAGGCTCGGGTACCGCCGCAGGCTCGGGTACCGCCGTAGGCTCGGGCGACGTCTCGGTGGCCGCCGCCGGCGAGGTCGTTCGGGGCGCCTCGACGGTCGCCGCCACGGCCACCGTCGTCCGAGGCACGATCGACACGTGCACGGCCGGGCGGTCGAGCACGTAGCGGTGCAGCACGTCCAGCACCTGATCCGGTCGCACCTCGAGCAGCAGCCGCAGCTTCGCCGCAGCCCGACCGGGGTCGCCGTAGAGCGCGTTGGCCTCACCCAGGGCGTTGGTGCGGGTGCCCACCGTCTCGAAGCCCTGGATCACCTGGGCCTCGTAGCGCGTGCGCAGCCGCTCCAGTTGACGCTCCTCGACGCCGTCGACGGCCAGCCGCGCGAGCGCGCGCCGAATCTGCCGCTCGAGCTCCTCGAGCGACACGCCGCGCACCGGGCGCACGCGCACGTGGAACTCCCCCGCGAGCTCGTTGCCCATGTGATAGGCGGTGATCATGCTGGCCAGCGACGCGTCGATCGTGAGGACCCGATCGAGCACGCTCGCCTTGTTGGCCGAGAGCACCTGGGCCAACATCGAGAGCGCCGGTTCATCGGGCGAACCCAGCGCCGCCCCGGGCCAGACCATGCTCAGGTCGGGCACCTGCACGCCGTCCTCCAGGCTCACGCGCACATCATCGTCGAGGGTCACCGGGCGGGGCTCGGGACAGCCCACCGCGGGCCCGCGCGGCAACCCGCCGAAGTAGCGCTCGACCAGGGGCATGACCTGTTCGATCCGCACGTCACCGCCGATCGAGAGCGAGGCGTTGTTCGGCCCGTACCAGCGCCGGAAGAACGCGTGCACATCGGGCAGCGTGGCCGCATCGAGGTCTTCGTGGCTACCGATCGTCAGCCACGAGTAAGGGTGACCCGCGGGATAGAGCGCCTCGGCCAAGGCGCCCCAGAGCTTGCCGTAGGGACGGTTCTCGTAGTTCTGGCGCCGCTCGTTCTTGACCACGTCGCGCTGGTTGTCGAGGTTCGCCTGGGTGATGGCCGGCAGCAGGAAGCCCATGCGATCGGATTCCAGCCAGAGCGCCAGCTCCAGGTGGTGACTGGGCAGCGTCTCGAAGTAATTGGTGCGATCGCGGTTGGTCGTGCCGTTCAGACTGCCGCCCGCCTCACTCACGTAGCGGAAGTGCGCGCCCTCCGGGACGTGGGCGCTGCCCTGGAACATGAGGTGCTCGAACAGGTGGGCGAAGCCCGAGCGTCCCGGCTCCTCCCGGGCGCTGCCCACGTGGTAGACCACGTTGACCGAGACCACCGGTGCCCCATGCGCCTCGTGGACGATGACGTCGAGCCCGTTGGCCAGGGACGACTTGGCGAAGGGGATCTCGAACGTCGTGGCGCGCTCGGCGTCCATGGAGCCTCCCAGCAGTGATGGCGGGCCATGCTGTCCGCGCGGCACGGCCTGCAGTGCCGTCAGACCGCACTCGGGACGCGCGAGCGTAACCGCGGGCATGATGGCTGGGCCAGCCCCGGCACGGCCCTCCCTGCGGCTCCTCGCCCGACCCCTCTTTCCCCGTCCCCCGGGCTGTGAGATTCTGGCCGGGCGAGAGCTCGCCCCCCAAGGAGAACCCCCCTGTCCTCACGCGCCATCGATCGCTCCTTCCGCTCGAGCGGCATCCAGATCGTGCCCGGGATGCCGATCTGCCAGACCGACCTGCCGCTCGACTGGTACCAGGAGGAGTTCCGGCCGTACGCCGAGGAGTACCTCGCCCTCCCGGATCGCATGCCGGGGACGGTGCTGCCGTGGATGGACCGCTACCTCCAACCGGCGCTCGACCACTTCGGCGAGCGACTGCTGCTGCTGGCCCACTACTACATGGGCGGCGAGATCGTGAAGCTCGTCGAACACTACGGCGGCCGCATCGCCGACAGCTACGAGCTCGCGCTGCAGGCGCGGTCCCACGAACAGGCCGACTACATCATCGAGTCGGCCGTGCACTTCATGGCCGAGTCGATCGCGACCCTGGCCCACCCGCACCAGGAAGTCTTCATCACCAACCCGCGCTCGGGCTGCACCATGGAGATGTGGTCCAAGGAGCACCACATCGCGCCGGTGTTCGAGGACCTGCGCGATCGCTTCGGCGACGACATGATCGTCATCACCTACATGAACACGTCCGGTCGCGTGAAGGCGCTGGCCGGCGCGACCGGCGGGGCCGTGTGCACCAGCGGCAACGCCAAGGTGATCATGGAGTGGGCCCTGGCCCAGGGAAAGCGCATCTTCTTCGTCCCCGATCGGCACCTCGGCGAGGTGGCGTGTTGGTGGACGGGCGTGCCGCCCGAACAGCAATTCCAGTGGGGCGGCGGCGTCGAGGGCATGCAGATGCGCGTCGACGCCCTGGCACCCGACGACCTGGCCCGACTCGACGCGGCCAGGGTGATCCTGTGGGGCAGCTACTGCGGCGTGCACACCGTGTTCAAACCGGAGATGACGGACTACTGGCGCGAACGCGGCTACCGCGTGCTGGTGCACCCCGAGTGTCCGCTGGACGTCGTGCAGGCCGCGGACGGCGCCGGTTCCACCAAGTTTCTCTGGCAGGCCATGCTCGACGCCCAGCCCGGTGACAAGCTCGCCATCGCCACCGAAGGGCACTTCGTGCGCAACGCGCGCGATCAGGCGGCCCTGCGCGGGGTCGACGTCATGCACATGGCCGACATCCCCGACGGCGACTCCATGGGCTGCGGTTGCGCGACGATGTCACGCAACGACCCGCCGCACCTGGTGGCCCTGGTGGACCTGCTGATGCAGGGCAAGGCACCCGACCAGAACCGCGTGCAGGTCGGCGACGTGGTGGACGAGATCAGCGGCGTGCGCGAACGGCTCACCTCCACCGAACAGGAAGCCGTACGCGAGCATGCGCGCCTCGCCCTGCAGCGCATGGTCGACGTGACGGAGGCTGCCCGGACGTGATGGACGGGCCCGCCCCACAGCAACCGCCGGTCATCAAGCTCCCCGGGACCCAGGCCCCGATCCTGCTCGTGGTGGTCGACGCCGAGGAGGAGTTCGACTGGAGCGGCGGCTTCGATCGCGACAACAGGTCCGTGACCGCGATCGAACGCCTCGAACAGGCCCACGCGGTGTTCGACGAACGCGGCATCCGACCCTGCTACGTGGTCGACTCCCCGGTCGCCGAGTGCGAGCGCTCGGCCGCCGTGCTGCGCGGCCTGCACGAAGACGGCCGGGCCGAGATCGGCGCCCACCTGCACCCCTGGGTCTGCCCGCCCTTCGACGAAGACGTCAGCCCGCGCAACTCCTTCCCGGGCAACCTCACGCGGGACCTCGAAGCCGCCAAGCTGCACCACCTGCGCGAGACGATCGAAGAGCACCTGGGTGTGCGCCCCGTCGTCTACCAGGCAGGTCGCTACGGCATCGGCCCCCACACCGCCGAGACCCTCGAGGACGAGGGCTTCGAGGTGGACGTGTCGCCCTCACCGCCCTTCGACTACGGCGCCGAGGGAGGGCCCGACTTCTCCAGCTTCGCCCCCGAGCCCTACTGGTTCGGCCGTGGGCGACGCCTGCTCGGCCTGCCGCTCACCGGCGCGTACCTCGGCTTCGCCGGGAGCAGCGCGCACGGCCTGTACCGCATGGCCACCCACCCCTCCCTGCGCTGGGCGAGGCTGCCGGCGATCCTCTCGCGCATCGGTGCGGTGGAGCGTCTGCGGCTGTCCCCGGAGGGTTTCGACCAGGTCCACCTGCGTCGACTCACCCGCGTGCTCCTGGACCGCGGCGTGCGCACGTTCACATTCAGCTTCCACGCCCCATCGCTCAAACCGGGCTGCACGCCCTACGTCCACGACGAGCGGGACCTGACGCGCTTCCTGGACACGTGCCGCGACTACTTCGACTACTTCCTGGGCGATCTCGGCGGCACCACCATGACGGTGGCCGGACTCAAGCGCAGTCTCGACGAACAGACCGACCGGTGAGGATCGACGGGAGCGCGCTCGCGGGCCGGTGGCCGTCCAGCCCGCGCGGTGAGATCGCGACCTCGTGAAGGTCCTGGGCATCTCGCCGCTCGACAAGGATGCCTCTGCGTCGCTGGTGGAGGACGGCCGCGTGCTGTTCGCCGCGGGGGAAGAGCGCTTCAGCCGGCGCAAGCACCACGCCGGGTTCCCCCATCAGGCCATCGCCTGCGCCCTCGAGACATCCGGCACGACCGCGGACGAGATCGACGTGGTGGCCTACGCGTTCCTCGACTGGAAGCGCGAGCGGGAGCTCATGCGCAACGCGGTGCGCACCGAGCGCGAGCTCATGCGCCGCTTCGCCGGCACGTCGTTGCGGCAGGCGTTGCGCTCGGCCCAGGCCCGGATCCCACGACGTACCGAGCCGATCGACGGCTTGCGGAGCCCCGGACAGCGCCTGGAGAAGAACGCGTTCAAACGCTTCTGCTACCGGCTCGCGGCCGAGCGCCCGTCGATCTCCCGCCGCATGGCGCAACTGGCGTCGCGACGCTGGGCGGCCCGCTCGGCACGGGACCACCGCCATTGGCACGAAGAACTCGAACGGGGGCTGGAACGGCTCGGGCTGCTGGGCAAGCTGCGCCGCTTCGAACACCACGTGTCACACGCGGCCAACGCCTACCTGGCCAGCGGGCTCGATCGCGCCCTGATCGTGACCCTCGACGGCTACGGCAGCGGCCTCGCCGGCTCGATCAGCCTCGGCGAGGACGGCGCCATCCGCCGACTGCACGATGTGCGCTACCCGCACTCGCTCGGCACGCTCTACGAGACCGTCACCTCGTCGCTCGGCTTCCACCCCGACCGCCACGCCGGCAAGATCGTCGGCCTGGCGGCCTACGGCGACCCGCAGGTCCTCTCCGACGTCCTGCTGCAGCGCATCGAGCGAGGTGGCGGTGACTACGCGATCGTCGAGAACCTCAACATCGCGTTCTCGCGCCACCTCGCCGCGCACTTCCCCATGATCGACGTGGCGGCGGCCTACCAGAACGTGCTCGAGATCGTCGCCTGCGAACTCGTGGCCTGGTGGGCCCGGGAGACAGGTTGCGACAACGTGGTGCTCTCGGGCGGCGTGGCGGCGAACGTCAAGCTCAACCAGCGCCTGCACGCGTTGCCCCCGATCCGGCGCACCTTCGTGTACCCCAACATGGGCGACGGCGGGTGTGGCACGGGACTGGGTCTGTTCCTCACGCTCGAACCGGGCGCCGAACGCAAGCCACTGCACGACGTCTACCTCGGACCGGAGTACGGCGAGGCCGACGTCCGCGCCGCGCTCGAGCGTGCCGACCTCGCCTACGAGCGGCCGGACGACCTGGCGCAGCACGTCGCGCAGCGCATCCACGCGGGTGACGTGGTCGCGCGCTTCGACGGCCGCATGGAGTACGGCCCGCGGGCCCTGGGAAACCGCTCGATCCTCTACCACGGACGCGACCCGGGCGTGAACCAGTGGCTCAACCAGCGCCTGGGGCGTACGGAGTTCATGCCCTTCGCGCCGGTCACGCTGCACGAGCACGCGGCCCGTTGCTACACCGGCCTCGACGGCGCGGAAGACGCCGCCGAGTTCATGACCATCACCTGCGACTGCACCGACTGGATGAAGCAGAACTGCCCTGCGGCCGTGCACGTCGACGGGACGGCGAGACCGCAGCTCATCCGGCGCGACGTGAACCCGGGTTACTACGACATCGTCGCCGCCTACGAACGCCTCTCCGGCGTGCCGTGCCTGATCAACACGAGCTTCAACATGCACGAAGAGCCGATCGTGCTCACGCCCGACGACGCCGTGCGGGCGTTCGTGCGCGGACACCTCGACGGCCTCGCGATCGGCCCCTTCTACGTGCCCTCGCCCCATCGCGCCGACGCTCCCGCCGGCTGAGCCCCCGGCCCGCGCACCGCACCGGCTGACGCGGCGATCGCGTTGATGCACGCGGCCCATTGGGGCACCATGCCCCCGTGCGCAAGCTCAACTCCTTCGACGCCACGCTGCTCGTCATGGGCGGCATCATCGGCGTGGGGTTGTTCTTCACACCCCAGACCGTTGCCGAGCGCGTGCGCGAACCGTGGGCCTACTTGTTCATGTGGGTCTTCGGCGGGCTGATCGCCATGTGCGCGGCCTTCACGTTCGCCGAACTGGGCGGGACCTATCCCCGCTCGGGCGGCTGGTTCGTGTTCCTGCGCGAAGCCTTCGGGGACTTCCCGGCCTACCTGTTCGCGTGGGTCGTGTTGTCGGTCATCTCCACCGGCGCCATGGCGGCGATCCTCGGCTTCGCGGCGGACATGCTGCACGCGGCCCTGCCCGAACTGATCGGCCCCCAGGGCTCCGCCAGTCACACCGCGACGGCGGTCGGGATCATCGCCATGCTCACCGGCGTCACGCTGGTGGGCGTGAAGCAGGGCGCCCTGCTGCAGAACGTGTGCATGATCGTGAAGCTCGTCGTGGTGGCGGGACTCGTGGCGGCTGGGCTGTCGTTCGTCGCGTCAGCGCCCGACGCGCAGGCCGCGACCGTGGCGGCGGTCGCTGCGCCGGCCGAGCAGTCCCTGCTGCGCGGCATGTTGAGCGCGTTGCTGCCGATCTTCTTCACCTACGGTGGCTGGCAACTGGTGTGCTACATCGCGCCCACCCTGAGCGAACCGGCACGCGTGCTGCCACGGGCGATCATCATCGGCGTCACGGCGGTGCTCGCCGTGTACCTGGTGGCGAACCTCGCCTTCACCCACGCACTGGGGCTGGACGGGCTCGCCGCCGACCCCGGTTTCGCCGCGACGCTGGCCCGCGGCGCCCTGGGTGAGCGCGGTGAGCGCGTGCTCAGCGCCGGCATGGCCATCTCGGCGGTGGGCGTGTGCGCCGTGAACGTGATCACCGCTCCCTGGCTCTACGTAGCCATGGCACGGGAGCGGTTGTTCTTCGGGGCGATCGGACACGTCCACCCCGGACGCGGCGTGCCGGTCAACGCCCTGCTGCTGCAGGCCGCGCTGGTGCTGGTCTACTTCTTCGCCGCCACGCTCCAGCAACTGGTGGACTCGGTCGTGTTCGTGGAGTGGATCTTCCACGGCCTCGCGGCGCTCGCATTGTTGCGCCTGCGGCGCCGGCAGCCCGACCTGGCGCGCCCCTATCGCAGTCCGTTCTACCCGCTGGCCCCCGTCGTCTACGGGCTCACCGCGGTGATCGTGGTGGGCGGCACGCTGTGGACGGCCGAGGCCCGGCTGACCTCGACGGGGCTGATCATCATGGCCATCGGCGCCGCCCTGTACCGACCCTGGCGACGTCTCATGGCGACGTCCTGAACGCCGTCTCGGACCTCAGTCCGCCCCGTCGCTCCCGGCCTGCCCCTGCGGATCGCGCTCCTCGACGTGCGAGACCTTGTAGTGGTGCGACAGCACGAGCAGCCGCTTCATCTCGCCGCTGAAGTGCCCGCGCATCAAGTATGTGCGCAGATAGTCCAGGAAGTCCAGGGGCAGCACGACGCCGTAGTAGGCCATCCAGATTCCGCGCAGGGACGTATCGCCCAGCAGCGGGAGCGCCAGCGGCGTCACGAACGTGTCCAGCACGGTCGCGATCACGAGGAATACCAGGCCCACGTCGAAGTTGGTGCCCAGCGCTCGCAGGGTGACGAGGTTGACTCCGAGCGGGAAGATCTCCCGTGACCCACCGCTCGGTCGGCTCTCGTCGGCGTCGAATGCATCCTCCGGGAGGTCGAGCGTGCGTGCGAAGAACTTGTAGGCCCGGTCCTTGCCGGGCGGCGAGCTGATCACGCCCTTGACGAACAGGATGCTCGGGAGCTCCACGAGGATCTTGAGCCACAGCGTCGCGATGGCCGCCGCCGCGGCGGCGAGCACGTAGGCCACGCGCCCGGTCTCCAGGTAGATCGCCGTGCCCACGCCGAGGAAGCAGACCGGCTTCACCAGCAGGTGGAAGATGTACTCGTAGTACCCCCACTGGATGTTCTCGACGCCCTGCCAGCGCGCCACCTCGCCGTCGACGCAATCGAGCACGTAGTAGAGCAACAGCAGCGCGGCGCCGACCACCGGCCAGGGATGGCCCGGGAGCTGGAGCGCCGAGCCGGCGATGCCCGTGATCAGCATGCCCACCGTGGCGATGCTCGGACTGAGCCGCCAATCGACGAACAGCTTGGTCAGGGGCAGCGAGGCCCAATCACCGAAGAGCAGCCCCGCGACGTCGTTGCCGTCGCGCACTGGCAGCTGACAGCGGTCGCGGAGATCCCGGAAGCTCACACCCATGCCGGCGCAATGTAACGCAGCCGGCCGCGACGGCCCAGGGCCCTCAGCGCGCTCCGGCGGCCGGATCCTCGACAGCGTGGCGCATGAGCGCGGTCTCGTCGGCTCCGGCGCTCTCTCCGGCCCCGTGCGAACGATCACCCGGACCCGCGGCGTCGAGACGCTCCTCCAGCCGGCGCATGCGCTCCTGCATCTCCCGCAACATGAGGTGCGTCTGCTCGATCACGTCGCGCAGATCGTCGAGTTCTCCCGACTGGTCGTTGAACTGCTCTCGCCGCTGGCCCTGGAGGTCATCCAGGCGCTCCAGCTCACGCTCCCGGAAGTCGGCGGCGCGTTCCAGTTCGCGCTCCCGAAGCTCGGCCGCGCGTTCCAGTTCGCGCTCCCGGAGTTCAGCCTCGCGCTCCAGCAGCTCGGCCTGACGCTGCATGCGTTCGTCCTCGCGCTCCATGAGCTCCTCGAGGAACCGTTCCCGCTGCTCCTGCTGCTCGTGCAGACGCTCCTCTTCGAGCTCCTCGATCTCCCAGCGGCGCTCGTCCAGGTGTTCGACGTGTTCGGCCAGGTCTTCCAGCTCGTGTTCGAGGTCCTCGGCACGCTGCTCGGTGTGATCGGCGTCGTCCATCAGGTTGCCGAACCTCGACTCGGCCCGCGACAGCTCCACCTCGAGCGCACGACGCGCCGAGCGAGACGCATCCACACCGACCTGAGCACGTTCGACCTCCGTGACCGCCCGTTCGATCTCGTGCTCCAGCTGCCGACGCTCCTCGTCGTCATCGACACGATCGAACACATCGCGCACGCGGGACAACGCTCCCTCCGCCGAGCGCAGCCCCAGCTCGCTCATGGCGATGTCGTTCTCCGAGGCCTCCAGCCGCACCATCGCAGCCTCGCGTTCGTGGTCGAGCTCGCGCCGCAGGGCCCCGTACTCCCGGTGCCTGGCGTGCATCTGCTCGCGTTCGGCGCGCATCCGGGCCATGCGCGCCTCGATCGCCCGGCGCTCGGCTTCCATCCGGTTGGCCTCGTCCCGGACGCGTTGGTGCGAGACGTTGCCGGGATCGTGCTGCCCGATCATCTCCGTCAACCAGGCGTGGAGTGCCTCCCCCCGCGAGCGCTCGTTCGCGAGTTCCGCGCTCAGCAGGTCGTCGTGTTCGCCGGTCAGGAGGTCGTCGTGTTGGCCGGCCAGCATGTCATCGCGCATCGCTTCGAACCGCTCGCGCGACAGCGATCGCGCCCGTTCCCGCTCCCGCTCCCGCTGCTCCAGCATGAGAGCCGTCTCCTGAGCCGCCGTGGCCTCGGCCTCCTGGAGCCGCAACAACCTGGCGAACGGCTCACCCTCGGCCTCCATGCGCCGCTGCCAGTCGCTCAGGCGTTGCGTGTCCCGGCCGGCCCCGGCGCCGCGGCGGCGCTCGAGTTCGCTGATCGCCTGCTCGGCCGCCTGGCGCTGGGCCATGGCCTGGTCCAGCATGCGCTGGGCCTCCGCCATCTGCTTGCGCGCAGCCTCTTCGGCCTCGCGCAGCATGGCCGCGGCCCGGGCCTGGTCGGCGCGCTGTCGGGCCTCCAACTGCTCCTGGTGGGCATCCTGGGTGCTCACGCCCGGCGCCAACAGCGTGGTCAGCGCCAACGCCACGCCGACGGCCGGTCCGCGCCACCAGGGGCGCCGCGGCACGGCTCCTCCGGCCCGTTGATCAGCCAGATGGTCGATGCGACGCAACAACCCGGAACGACTCTCGGCCATGCCCACGACCGGCGCCAGCCGGCCCTGGGGGGCCACGATCCAACGGGCCACTTCGGCCAGACAACGCGCCATGCTCAGATGCCCCTGGGTGTGACGCACCGCCCATTCGTCACACAGGAATTCGGCCGCGTCCTGTACCCGTCGACGGGCCACGCGGTTGAGCGGTTGGAAGAAGAAGATGCGCTCGATGACCTGCCCGGCGATCAGCCAGGTGGGGTCTCGTCGCAGCAGATGCGCGAGTTCGTGCGCGAGCATGCACTCGCGCTCCGACGCAGGCAGCCCCTCGATCGCGCGGGGCGGCAGACAGATCTCGTGACGGCCCAGGGCGGCGGGCAACGAGAGCCCCTCCGAACACGTCACGCGCACCGGTCGGCGCATGCCGGCCGCACGGCGCAAGCGCTCCACGACGGCCAGCACGGATCGGTCCGTCACCGGGCGACGCGGGGCCAGGTGGCGCTCCAGACGCACGCGCGCGAGCAGCAGCCGGCCCACACCCCACGCGGCGCCGACGAACCAGAGCGTCACGATCAGCGTGGCCCAGGGAATCGGCGCGCTCGCGGTATCCGCCCCCACGGCGATCGTCGAGCCGGCTTCGCGCTCACGAGCGAGCAGCGGCGCCTGCTTCGGGCCCGACGCCCCGTCGCGCACAGCGCCGACCGCCGCAGCGGGGTCCCGCGCACCCTCCTCGGGCGCTGCCCGGCCCACGACCGCAGGCAGGCTCTGCACGTCATCCCGCTGCGCCGCGGTCAACCACACGGACGTCTCATCTCGATCCGCGCCACCCCCCAGCGAGGGCGGCAGGGCCGTCCCGTCCGCCGGCCGCTGCGGGCCGACGACGATGTCGGTGAGCGTGGCGGAGCGTCGCCGGTCTTCGCCGGGTCCATCGCCGGAGGTCGCCGGCGTCCCGGCCTCGGTGCACGCGTCGATCGGGGCCGGGTGGCCCGTGGCCTCGGTGCACGCGTCGATCGGGGCCGGGTGGTCCGTGGCCTCGGTGCACGCGTCGATCGGGGCCGGGTGGTCCGTGGCCTCGGTGCACGCGTCGATAGGGGCCGGGTGGCCCGTGGCCTCGGTGCACGCGTCGATAGGGGCCGGGTGGTCCGTGGCCTCGGTGCCCGTCTCCCGGCCTGCCGAGCCGCAGGTCCCCGCGGCCCGCAGCACGCGGGGCGGACGCAAGTCGGCGGCGGCGCGCATGTCGATCACGTCTCGCGGCAACCCGGAGCCGCCGCCCGGGGCCGCGGGGTCCGCCACCGGCGCGGCAGGCACCGAGAACGCGTCCGTCGCGTCCGCCAGCGTGAAGCTGCCCGGCGACAGGCCCAACACGAGCTGCAGCGTGGAGGTCACGAGCCCGCCGGCGAGCGCGCACTTCCAGAACGTGTCGCGCATCAGGTGCGACGGCACCCGGCGTGCACGCAACCCGAGCCAGGCCCCACCGATGAGTACCGTGCTGTGGATGGCATACGTCAACAGCCAGGACACGAGCGTGTCGATCTGGTCAGCGATCATCGTTCCGGTCCTCGTTTCCGCGGTTCGTCTGGTCCTCGGCACCGGCCCCGTCGGCGCCCTGCTCCATGCGATCGATGAGCTCGCGCATCCGGGTCAGGTCCCCGGGGGTCACGTCGCGCTCGGTGAGCAGGTGACTCAGGAACGCCGAGACGTCCCCGGCGAACAACCGTTCGCCCAGGTCACTCACCATCGATCGCCGCACCTCGCCCTCGCTCACCAGGGCGCGGTAGATGAACTGCCGCCCCTCGGTGCGGTGCCCCACCACACCCCGCTTCTCGAGCCGCGAAAGCACGGTCGAGACGGTCGTGGGGGCCAGGTCACGCTCGCCCCGCAGGGCGTCGTGCACCTCGGCAGCGGTCACCTCACGGCGCTCCCAGAGCACCCGCATGATGCTCAGCTGCAACTCGCTCAGATCGAGGGATGGTCCCATCGCTTGCCTCTCCAACGTTCAACTACGCCCGTAATACTACGAGTGTAGTTTTACGTCAAGGCCCGCTCCCAGGAAACTCCGAGCTGCCCGTGCGGTCCCGGGAAGGCCGCTGCGGGCCGATTCCCCGGATCCGGCGCAGATCGACTCAGACGTCGTCGTCCGCCGCGGCCCGGCGCAGGGGACGGGGGGCCCAGGGCGCCTTGCCCAGCTTCCGCTCGAGATCCTGCCAGCGCTCCTCGAGCCACCCGATCAGCCGACGGTTCTTGGCCATCGTCGCCTGGGCCCGCTGGACGCGGGCGGCGCGCACGTGAGCGGGCACGTCCTTGTGTTCGCCCAACTGCTGCTCGCCTCGCGCCATGCTGTCCTCGACCAGCTGCCGGGTCCTGCGCATCTGCTCCATCGACGCCTCGATCTCGGCCCGCTGCTCGGCACGCTGCTCGAGCGTGGAGCGGCTGTGCTTGCGCATCCACTTCTCGCCCTGCTGCAGCCGCTGCTCGGTCCACAGCACGACCGTCCGGACCTGCTCGCTCGCCGCCTGCAACTCGTCGAGCAGGACGTCCGCTGCCGCATCGACCACCGCGACGCTCGACGAACCGTCCTCGACACCGAGCGCCGCCAGCTCCCAGGCCGCCACCGCTTCAGAACGCTGGGCGTTCACGTCGGCCACCTCGGCATCGATGTGCGCACGCACCTGCCACAGGGTGTTCACCTCGTCCTGGGCTCGCTTCAGCTCCGCCCTGTGCTGAGGTCGAAGCGCGTCCCCGGCGCTTTCGCACGCGAGTTCCGCGCGCCTGAGCTCCACCGTCGCCGCCCAGAGCGCCAGCTCACTGGGGTCGACCCTGTGGGTCGCCTTGCGGATCTCCGCCAGCGCCGCCTCGTGCTCGTCGAGGAGTTCCTGATGCTGTTCCTGGTAGCGCGCCTCCGCCGCCTCCCGCTGTGCGGCGAGGTGCCGCAGCTCGGCGACCATGCGCTCGTGATCGAAGGGCGCGCGGTCGCGAGCCGTTGCGCCCGGCGCACGCGCACGCACTCCCGGCCGCCGACGCTCGATGCCGCCGGACGCCGGCACCCGCTCCGTCGCCTCGTGCTCCGTCGCTTCGTCGTCGGCCGCCTCGTCGGCCGGCCCGGCGGCGCGCAAGCCTTCGATCACCGCGAGCGCCCGCTCGGCCTCGGCGAGCTGCGCCGCAGCCCGCTCCGCCATGCCGTCGGCCTCGTCGATCCGGGCGTGGAGCAGTTCGCGCACGATCCGCAGGGCATCGTCGTCGGCAGCCGATCGGGCACGAGACCGCTCTTCGGCGTGCTCCTGAGCCACCGTCTCCGGCACCAGGGTGCCCGCCGCTGCCGCGCCCAGGACGACCAACAGGGCTCCCCGAGAAGCCCGGCCGCCGGTCCGCAGCGCCGCGCTCATCACGCGCGTGCCCGCGCTGGCCCAGGTGCTGATGCTCGCCCCGATGACCTCGATCCGTTGCCTCTGCATGGCATGCTCCTCGTCCGTGACCTGACTGCCCGCTCCCTCCCGAGGGAGCCCGAGCAGCCTAAACCAGGATCGCTGCCCCGGGTGGCGCCGGCCCTTCAGGCCCGGTCCCCGAACAGCCAGGAGGTCTCGAACACGCCCGGGGAGAAGCGCGCCGTGCGCCCCTCGTGCTCGACCGCGAGGCAACGCTTCACCACGTAGTCGAACAGCAACGGGTTGGCGGCGTAGACCTCGTTGCACAGGCGCCGCTGATCGGCGGTGAGGTAGCCGCGCCATTCCAGGACGCGCGTGCTCAGCACCGGATCGACGGCCACCAGCGGGTAGTCCGAGCCGTTCACGAGCCGGCCGTGCAACTCGGTCGCCGCCAGCATCTCGCGCAGGGGACGACCGGAACGGTTGATGAACGTCAGCGCCGAGATGTCGGCGAAGAGGTTCTGCTCGTACTGCCGATCTCCCATGAGCCGCAGGAACAGGTCGAAGTTCTCGGCCTCGCGGCGCTCGCCCTCGGGAGTGTCGAGATCGGCGCTCTCGCCCAGACTGCCGCAGTGGGCCACGACGACCCGCACACCGGCGTCGAGGGCCCGGCGCAGCCGCAGCGGGTTGCCGAGGGCCTGTTGCTCCGCAGCATCGACGGCCATCTCCACGCCGCCGTGGGTGATCAACGGCAGACCCAGTTCGCCCATGCGACGGTAGAACTCGTCGCAGCGCGGTGACGCGGGATCGATGCCCATCGCGTTGGGCAGCCACTTCACGGCCACGGCACCGCCTTCCGCCGCACGATCGAGACGCTCGATGGCATCGACGCGATACGGGTGGACCGATGCGCAGGCGCGCACATCCGCGTGCTGCCGCGCGAGGTCCAGGACGTACTCGTCGGGCGTGTGGAAGGTCGAGGCCTCCGGCGCTTCGGTGCCGTCGGGCAGCACGTGGCGGTCGAAGGCGAGCAACACGAGCTTGCCCTCGGGGTTGGCGAGACGGTGCAGGGTCAGCAGCCGCTCGAGCAGCTCCTGGTCGGCACGCTCTTCATCGGTGACGCCCAGCGCACCCCAGTAGAGTTCGAACTGCAGCCGTTTGAACGGGTGCAGGTGACTGCGCAGCTCGGGATTGATCGAGCACCCGGTCCCGCCGGCACCGACCCCCATCACGTGCGTGTGCACGTCCCACATCCGGCTGCGGTCCACATCGGCGAAACAGCCGTCCACGAAGGCCCGGGTCTCGTCGGACACGGGACGCGGCGGGCCGGGGCGCCAGAAGCGCGGCAGCCCCAGGCGCAGGCCGACGAGTCCCGCCAGACCGCCGAGCAGCACGCGCCGACGGGTGAACAGGCGCCGGCGCCCGCCCCGCGGGACGTCTGCAGCCCGCGGCTCCTCGCTCGTTCCACTCATGAGACCAGTTGCTCCTCGGCCGCCCGCACGAACTGCTCCAGTACGTCGGCCTTGGCCCCTTCCCGCCCGACGGCAGCGTCCCTTCCGACCGCGGCGTCTTGCCCGACCGCGGCGTCCTGCCCGCGGTCCGCTCCGGTCGCCGCGGCGGGCCCGGCGGTGCGCTCGGACGCGGTGTTTCCTGCCCCCTCGCCGAGCTTCGGACCGGCCCCGTGACGCTTGTCCCGCACCAGCCCCGCCGCGCGGCCGATGAAGTAGTCGGCCTGGTAGAACGGACGCTGCTGTTCGTAGGCATCGCGCGAGAACCCCTCGACCCGTTCGAAGTAGCGCCGCAGGAAGCCCTCACGCAGCCCGTCATCGTCGCCGCACATGCGCCCCAGGGCGCGCACGATGTCGCGCGCCCCGTCGCCGTAATGGGCGCCGGCGAGGTCGATCACCCAGCAGCCGTCGTCGTGCAGCAGGAAGTTGTTCTTGTAGACGTGCCCGTGGATCAGCTCGTAGCTCGTCCGCTGCCGCAACGCAGCACCGCGCTCGCGGAAGGCCCGCTCCAGCCGCGCCGCGCGATCGGCCGACAGCGCTCGTTCCAACCGCTTCACGCGCGCCAGGCAGTGCGGCATGTACTCGTCCACGTAGGGCCGCCGACGAGACCAGCTGAGCCAGCCCTGCTTGCGCCGACGGTGTGAGTGGAACGCAGCCAGCGCATCGGCGACGTGGACGAGTGCCGCGTCCCGATCTTCGTGCGGCACGTGGTTGTAGGGCGTCCCCGGCAGGAACTCCTCGAGCAAGGCGAAGCGCTTCGTGGGGCCCGCGCGGCTCGACAGGGACCAGTCGTACACCCGCGGCACGGGCAGCCCCAGCGCGTGCAGGCGTCGGCCGACGGACGCCGAGCGGTAGAGCAAGGCCAGGCCGGGCAGCAGCTTGACCACGATGCGGCTGCCGGACGGTCGCTCCACGAACACGATCGGCGTGCGGTGACCCAGCACCGGGAAGTGCAGCTGCAAGACCTCGTCGGCGGGCAGGTCGAGGCGGCGACGCACGAAGCGCTGCACCCAGTCCAGGGCCGCCGCGTCACCGGCCAGGGCGCGTTTGGCGGCCCGGCCCGAACCGCCCGTGGATGCCAGCGACGCCCCCGGCGTTGCGGAGGACGGCGTGCCCGGGGACGGGGCCTGCGAGGGCGGGGATTCGGCGGGCGCCATGCCCGGACTGTGGTTGGCGGCCCGGCGCGATGCAAGCCGCGTCTCCCTGACCACGGCCTCAGCCCGGCGCACCGCGGCCCACCCGGCCCAGGACGCGCTCGACCAACACGGCCAGCGCCCCGGCGCTCGGCTCGCCAGCGTGCGGGAACTCGGCCAGCACCGGCACCTCGTCCACGTCGGCCAACGATTCGAGGTTGCGGCGATCGGAAGCGCTCACGGGCCCGTCGGGACTGTTGAGCACCACACCGATCAGCGGCAAGCCTGCGGCCCGGACGGCGCCCACCGTGAGCGCCGTGTGGTTGACCGTGCCCAACCCCGTGCGCGCCACCACCAACACCCCGGCCCGCAGCTCCCGCGCCAGGTCGGCGAACCCGAATCCGCGCGCCAACGGAACGAGCAGGCCCCCGGCTCCCTCCAGCAGCACGAGCTCGTGGCGCGCCGCCAGCCGGTCGTGGGCCGCCATGAGCTGCGCCGGGTCGATCGTGGCCCCCGCCGCGCGGGCGGCGACCGACGGGGCCGCCGGCAGGGGGAAGGCGTAGGGACGCACGTCTCCGGCGTCATCCGTGCAGCCGACCGCGGCGGCCAGCAACGCCGCGTCACTGCCCGACGCGAAACGTGCCGCCGTGCCCTCGCCGTCCCGCGCCGGACCGAGCTCCGGGTCGATCCCCGTCTCGCACGGCTTCATGACCCCCACCGACACGCCGCTGCGCACGAGCGCGGCCCCCAGCGAGACCGTCACGCGCGTCTTGCCCACCCCCGTGTCGGTCCCGGTCACGAGCACCGTGGTCACGGCGAGGGCGCACCGCGGGTGGCATCGTCGATCGCGTCGCAGGTCACGTCGACGAGACGCGTCAGCTCATCAGCAGTCATGCACAAGGGCGGCATGAGCACGATCGTGTCGCCCAAGGGGCGGATGAGCACGCCGCGGCGACGGGCGGCCAGGCTCACCTGGTGTCCCATGCGCCGCGCGGTGGAGTACGGCGTGACGTCGTCACCGCGGGTGGACTGCACCACCTCGATGCCCACCATCGAACCGTAGCGTCGCACCTCGAGCACGTGGGGGTGATCGTCGAGCCGGGTCAGGCCGCGACCCAACCCGTCGGCGATCGCCCGCGCACGCTCCAGGAACCCCGTGTCGCGGCACAGCTCGAGGCTCGCGACGGCGGCCGCGCAACCCAGCGCGTTGCCGGTGAAGGTGTGTCCGTGGAAGAAGGTCCGGTAGTCCTCGTAGTCGCCCAGGAAGCCGGCGTAGATGCGCTCGGT
This sequence comes from Planctomycetota bacterium, assembly GCA_029259695.1. GTDB lineage: Bacteria > Planctomycetota > B15-G4 > B15-G4 > B15-G4 > OFTM49. The sequence goes on along the minus strand of JAJDEQ010000135.1, from coordinate 47,257 downwards.
GGCGACCGTGGCCGCCAGCGGCAGGTAGCCGCCCGACAGCCCCTTGCCCAGGCACAGCAGGTCCGGCTCGATGCCTTCCCGGTCGCACGCGAACATCTCGCCGCTGCGCCCGAAGCCCGTCGCGACCTCGTCCACGATCACGAGCAGGCCGGCGGCGCGCGCGCGTTCCACGACGGCGCGGGTGAAGCCGTCGGGATACACGCGCATGCCCGCCGCACCCTGTACGCCCGGCTCGAGGATCAAAGCCGCGAACTCGTGGCCGTGCTCGGCCAGGATCCCGTCGAAGGCCTGCAGGCAGCGCTCGACATCAGCGGTGCGCGCCGCCCGCGAGGGCCCGGTCGGGACCGGCGCCACGACCGCGTCGAACAGCAGCGGGCGGAAGGTCTCGTGGAACAGGTCGATGCCACCCACCGAGACGGCGCCGATCGTGTCGCCGTGGTAGGCGTTCTGCAGACACAGGAAGCGCGTGCGCTGCTGCGGCCCAGGGCCGGCATCCTGGCGCCAGTACTGGAACGCCATCTTGAGCGCGATCTCCACCGCACTCGAACCGCTGTCGGAGAAGAACACGCGCGCGGCGTCACCGGGCGCCATGCTCAGCAGGCTCTCGGCCACCTCGATCGACGGCTCGCCGCCCAGGCCCAGCAGCGTGGAGTGCGCGACCCGACCCAGCTGCGCCGCCACGGCCGCATCGATGCGCGGCACGCGATGACCGTGGAGCGCGCACCACAACGACGCGGTGCCGTCGAGGTAGCGCCGGCCGTCGGCGTCGATCAGCTCTGCCCCCTGACCCGCCCGGATGACCGGGAAGTCCTCGTCGCTCCAGCCACGCATCTGGGTGAAGGGGTGCCAGAGCACACGACGATCTCGCGCGCGCAGTTCCGCCTGGCTGGCGGAGCGCGAGGCGTGCGCTGCCGCAGCGGCGGTGGGCGCGCCGGGCTCGATCGTCATGGGCGTCTCTCCCGAGTGCGGCCGAGCGCCGTGGGCGCGGCGGCTGGGGGCGGTCGTTTCAGTGAGCCGGGTGGGATGGGCCGGCCGCCAGGGCGGGCCTCGGCTGCGCGCCGCACGGCTCACCCGCCAGGGCGTCCGCGAGCGCCGCCGCCACCCCGTCGATGTGATCGTCTGCATGAGCCGCGGTCACGGTGAGCCGCAGCCGTGAGCCACCGGCGGGTACCGTCGGCGGACGCACCGCGGGTGTCAACCAGCCCGCGGCGAGCATGCGCGCCGCCACCGCGAGGGCCCGCTCCGACGATCCGAGCGCCACCGGCACGATCGGCACCTCGCCGGACACCGGGGCCCGCACCGACGCGGGGCCGGCCGTCACGCCGACGCTCCCGGCGTGTCCAGCGCCCGGCACGAGCTCGTCGCCCAGCCCCGCTTCGCGCAGGGCGCGATCGAGTCGCACCACGTTGCGACGCAGCCGGGCCAACGGCTCGGGGTCGTCACGCAGCACGGCGAGGCCGGCCCGGGCCGCGGCCAGCACGGCCGGCGGCAGGGCGCAGGTGAAGATGAACGAACGGGCCCGCTGCACCAGCAGGTCGCGCACGTCTTCGTCAGCCAGCACGAACGCGCCGTAACTTCCCAGCGCCTTGCCCAGGTTGCCGATCTGCACGCTCACGTCGGTCGTCACGTCGTGGGCCGCACAGCTCCCGCGACCGCCGGGGCCGCGCGTTCCCAGCCCGTGGGCATCGTCCACCACGACGAAGGCGCGTTCACCGGCGGCGCGCTTGGCCACGTCGACCACATCGGCCAGCGGTGCCTCGTCGCCGTCCATGGAGTACACGCCCTCGACCAGGACCACGACGCGGCGGAAGTCGTCCGCGTCCACCAGGGCGGCTTGCAACGCGACCAGGTCGTTGTGCCCCACCACGCGTGTGGTCGCACCCGACAGCCGGCAGGCGTCCACCGTACTGGCGTGGTTGAGCCGGTCGGAGACGATCAGGTCGCCCGGCCCGGCAAGAGCGGTGATCACACCGAGGTTGGCCAGGTAACCCGACCCGAACACGAGCGCCGCGGGCGTGCTGAAGGTCTGGGCCAGCTCCGCCTCGAGCGCCGCGGCCGGAGAACCGTGCCCCGTGAGCAGGCGCGCGGCACCGGCACCCGAGCCGTGGGTTGCGGCCGCCTCGGAAGCGGCGCGAGCAAGACGGGCATCCGTCGCCAGGCCGAGGTAGTCACACGAGCCGAACGAGATCGCCGAGCGTCCGTCGACTGTCACGCGGCAGCCCTCGGCCACATCGGTCACCCGGAGTTGCCTTCGCAGACCGGCCTCGCCGATGGCGCGCAGCTCGGCAGCCACCGAGGGGTCGCGGTCCACCGGCGCGGTGCTCACGGGCCGGAGGCCTCGGCGGGCGCCGACGTCGAACACCCGCCGACAGAACGGGTGGGGTCGAGATCCAGGTCGGCCATCATCGCCAGGTCGGTGCTCGCCGACTTGCCGTCGGTGGTCAGGTAGTTGCCCACCATGGTGGCGCTGGCTCCCGCGACGAACATCAGCGGCTGCAGCGAGCGCAGCACGACCTCGCGACCGCCCGCCACCATGATCTGGTGACGCGGGAGCATGAAGCGGAAGATGGCGATGCACTTGAGCGCCTCGAGCGGCGCCAGGGGCTGCACGTCACCCTGCGGCGTGCCCTCGATCGGGTTGAGGAAGTTGAGCGGCACGATGTCGGGGTCGATCTCACGCAACTCGGCGGCCAGCTCGACCCGCTGTCGGGGCGTCTCGCCCATGCCCAGGATGCCGCCCGAACACACGTGCATGCCGGCGGCGCGCACGTGCCGGATGGTCTCGATGCGATCTTCCCAGGAGTGCGTCTCGCAGATCGTGCCGAAGTGACTGCGCGCCGTCTCGAGGTTGTGGTTGTAGGTGTGCAGGCCGGCCTGCTTCAGCTTGCGGGCCACGCCGCCGTCCTCGATCAGCCCCAGCGAGGCGTCGGCGTGCACCTTGCCGTCCTTGCTCACCTCGCGCACCAGGTCGAGCACCGCGTCGAGCTCGGGGCCTTCGCGCAGACCGCGCCAGGCGGCCACCAGGCCGAGCGCCTCGGCGCCGTGTTCGCCCGCCTCCCGGCCGGCGGCCACGGCCTTGTCCGCGTCGATCAGGCTGTACTCGTCCACACCGGTGGCGAAGCGCGCCGACTGGGCGCAGAAGCCGCAGTCCTCCGAACAGCGTCCGCTCTTGGCGTTGACGATGCTGCACAGGTGCACCTCGTCACCCAGGAACTTCCGCCGGATCCGGTCGGCCGCTGCCATCAGGTCGAACAGCTCGTCGCGGCCGACGCGCTCCATCAGCGCCACGCCTTCCTGCAACGCCAGCTCGCCGCCGCCGACCACCCTCGACTCGAACACACGCAACAGCTCGCGCACGTCGAGCCCGGCGAGGTCCGCCGCGGACAGTGCGCCGGCGGGCCGATCGGCAACCTGCGGACCGGACGGGGCGCTCGCGGATGTCGCATCGCACGCGGTCGTGGCGTGATCGCTCATGAACTCACCTGCTCCGTGGGAGATGACGGACGGCCAGCGGCACCCGACCTCCGAGGGGGACAGCTTAACGAGTCCGGGCCGCCGGCGCTCCACGGCGGAGGCGCCGGGTGACTGGTCATGTCGCGCTGCCGCGAGGGGGCGGCGCGGGACCGACCGCACGCACCCCGACCGTGGTTCCCGACGGGGCACGAGCCTGAGCGCCGCAGCGCCCGGCGCCGCTCACCCAACGGACGCGGACGTCAGCCGATCGAGCTCAGCGATAGCCGGCGAGGATCGAGTCGAACGCCTCGCGCGAGGGGCGCAGTTCGTCCTCGCCCAGTGCGCCGAGCGGCTTGTCGCCGAGGTGCAGCAACTCGTCGAGCGAGGACGGCTGCGGGTGGTAGTAGATCAGGCCGGTGTACACGTGGCCCTCGTCCTCCCGGTCTCGCTCGAGCAGGCGGACGGCTGCGTGCCGCTCGGTGGGGTCGTGCGTGGCGTCACTGAGCTTGTGCAGCACGATGTGGCTGCCGTCGGGCATGGGCACGTCGGTGTCCTCGCCCGGCGCCAGGTCGACTTCCTTGGCCTCGTAGGGCGCCACGAAGCCCACCTCGTGCAGCGAGATGTTGTGATCGCGCAGCCAGCTGAAGCCCTTGGTCGAATCGGGCAGGTTGTTGAACGTCACGCAGGGACTGATGCAGTCGATCAGGGCGAAGCCCTTGTGGGCGATGGCGGCTCGGATCAGATCGGGCATCTGCTTGCCGTCGCCGCTGAAACTGCGCGCCACGAAGCCGCAGCCCATGTCGAGCGCGATCTGGCACAGGTCGATGTCGGCGTAGTCGTTGACGTCACCGCTCTTGATCTTCGCGCCCTTGTCGGACGTGGCCGAGAACTGGCCCTTGGTCAGGCCGTACACACCGTTGTTCTCGACGATGTAGACCATGTTCGTGTTGCGACGCAGGCCGTGCATGAACTGGCCCATGCCGATGCTGGCCGTGTCGCCGTCGCCGGAGACGCCGATCACGACCAGGTGCTTGTTGGCCGTCACGGCGCCGGTCGCCACCGAAGGCATGCGTCCGTGCACCGAGTTGATGCCGTAGCCCTTGTTGACGAAGTAGGCGCCCGTCTTGCTCGAGCAGCCGATCCCCGACGTCTTGGCGACGTTGTACGGATCGACTCCCGACTGGTACGTCGCCGTGATGATGTGGCGGGTGATCTGGTCGTGACCGCACCCGAGACACAGGGTCGACTTGCTTCCGGCGTAGTCGGCCTTGGTGAGACCGGCAGCGTTGGTGTCAGACATGAGCGGGTTCCTGGCTGGGCGTGCGCTCGCCTGCGAGCACACCTTCGACGATCGGCCTGGCGTGCATCGGCAAGCCGTCGTAGTGGAGGATCTTGCTGATCTTGCTGGCCGAACCAGGCACCTTGAGCCGCAGGATGTCGGCCATCTGGCCGTCGCGGTTCTGCTCGGCCACGTAGACGACGCGGCACGAGTCCACGAACTCGACCACCTCGTCGTGCAGCGGCAGGGCACGCACGCGCAGCGAACGCGTTTTCACGCCCTGCGCCCCGAGCTGATCGCGCGCTTCGTCCACGGCGAACATCGTGCTGCCGTAGTGGAGGATGCCGATCTCGCCCTCGCCCTCGACCAGCGGCTTGGGCGTGTGTGCGATGGACTTCTCGATCTTGGCCTTGATGCGATCGACGACCAGGCGGTACTCGTCCGAGTCCTCCGTGTACTCGGCGGCCTCGGTGTGACCCGAACCGCGCGTGAAGTACGGCGCCTTGGGGTGATGGGTCCCGGGCAGCGTGCGGTAGGGCACGCCGTCGCCGTCCACGTCCTTGTAGCGCTGGAAGTCCGCGACCTGCTTGAGGGCCTCGGCGTCGAGCACCTTGCCCCGATCGTAGCCGCCCTCCGGGTAGCTGAACGGGTCGGTCATCCAGAGGTTCATGCCCATGTCGAGGTCGGTCAGGTAGAAGACCGGCGTCTGGTAGCGCTCGGCCAGATCGAACGACGCCTGGGCGAACTCGTACAGCTCGACGGAGCCCGCGGGCAGCAGCACGATGTGGTTGGTGTCGCCGTGGCTGAGGCTGGCGCAGAAGCTCACGTCACCCTGTTGGGTGCGCGTGGGCATGCCGGTGGACGGGCCGACCCGCTGCACGTCGATGATCACGCCGGGGATCTCGGCGTAGTACCCGAAGCCCACCAGCTCGGCCATCAGCGAGATGCCCGGGCCGGCCGTGGCCGTGAACGAACGCGCCCCGGCCCAGCCGGCGCCCAGCACCAGTCCGATGCTGGCCAGCTCGTCCTCGGCCTGGATCGACGCGAAGTGCGCCTCGCCGGACTCGTCGACGCGGTGCTGCTTGCAGAGCTTGATGAACTGCTCGCACACGCTCGACGACGGCGTGATCGGGTACCACGCGCACACGGTCGCGCCACCCATGAGCGCACCGAGCGCCGTGGCCTCGTTGCCCTCGACGAGCATCTTGTCCCCGGTCAGTTCGCGCGTCTCGATCTTGAACGGGCAGTTGGCCGCGTCGAGGTTCTCGCGGGCGTAGTCGATGCCTGCGTCGACCACGTCGAGGTTGAGCTTGACGACCTTCGGCTTCGACGCGAACTGGTCGTTGACCACCTGTTCGATCACGTCGCGTCCGAGGCCCAGCAGGTGGGCCGCGACGCCCACGTAGACCATGTTGGTCAGCAGCTTGCGCAGCCGCGGGTCGGGCGCGAACTCCTTGGCGAGCTTGGCCATGGGCACGGCGTAGACGGTGATGTCGTTCCGCGCGATCGACTTGGCCTGCGGGAGCCCCTCGTCGATCACCAGCACACCGCCCGGCGCCACCGAGCCGATGTCGTCCGCGGCGGTGGCGGCGTTGAGCGCGATCACGAACTCGCGTTCACCGGTGCGGCTCTGGTAGCCCTGCTCGTTGACGCGGATGATGTACCACGTCGGCAGCCCCGCAATGTTGCTGGGGAAGTAGTTCTTGGGCGCGACGGGCACGCCCATGCGGAAGATCGTCTTCGCCAGGATCGTGTTCGACGACGCGCTTCCCGATCCGTTCACCGTAGCGACGGCGATCGAGAAGTCGTTGATCCGGGGCGAACCGGAACTGGGTGAGGGAGACATGATCGTTGGTGTCCGCCCGCGGCAAACCCGGGTGATCGTGGGCCGGGGGATCGTGGTCGCGCCTTCGTCGTCGGGAGTGACGCCGTCCGCGAGAGCGGAAAGCCGGAGTGAAGGCGTATCCCCCGAGAATAACAAAGGGGCGTGGGGCCCGAAACGAGCCGCCCGCCCGGCGAGGGGCGCGCTCAGCCGGGTCCGGCGGACCTCAGCCGGGCAGCTGGTCCATGAGCTCGCGGATCTCCCCGAAGGGCTCGTCGTGTCCCTGCGCCGTGGCCAGCTCGGCGCCCAACTCGAGCGCGGCGCGAGCGGCGTCCCAACGCTCCAGGGCGATCAGGCAACGACCGTGTCGGATACTCGCCACCATCCAGCGCGGATCGATCTCGAGGCAGCGCGCGAAGGCCCGCTCGGCACGCTCCATGTCGCCACTGGAGAGCAGCGCCTGGGCCAGGGCGAAGTTGTGCAGCGGGTTGGCCGGATCCGCGTCGACGAAGGCCTGGAACCGCTCGATCTTGTCCGCGTTCACGGCGAAAGATGCTCCGTTCGGGGGGCGGTGATTCTAGCCTGGGGCACGAGCTCCCCGCCCCCCCGTTGAGCGACGATGCCGCGCCCCCCCGACCACTCCGGCCCCGACCCCGATGCCCATCCCGCGGGCCCCGATGCCGCGGGTGGCGCTGCCCCCCGCCCTCCCAGGACGCCTGCGCCGAGCCCGGAGCTGCGCCGGGACGTCGCCGAGATCCTGGTTCGGGCCGCCGTGGCCCAGCCGCTGGCCGCGGAACTGGCGCACTTCTGCGAGCTGCTGGCCGTCGAGAACCAGCAGATCAACCTGACCCGCATCACCGACGCCGAGGGCATGGCCGTGCGGCACGTGCTCGACAGCCTGACGGCCCTGCCCGTACTGGCCCCGAAGGGCCGCCCCCCGGGCACGCTGATGGACCTCGGCGCGGGCGGCGGCGTGCCGGGCATCCCCCTGGCCCTGGCCCTGCCCGAGACCCGCGTGGTGCTGCTGGAGTCCCGCGGGCGCAAGGCCGCGGCGGTCGAGCGCATCGTGGAGCAACTCGGGCTCGCCCCGCGCGTGGCGGTCATCCCCGAGCGGGCCGAGAGCTGGCTGGAGGATCACTCGGTGGACGTGATCGTGACCCGTGCCGTGGGCAACGTCGCCAAGCAGCTGACCCTGCTGTCGCCGGTGCGCAAGGCCTTCGACCGGCTGGTCATGTACAAGGGCCCGGCGGTGGACGAAGAACTCGACGACGCCCGGCCGGCGTGGCCCGAACTCGGCTTCCGGGAGCCCGAGCGGCACGAGATCGACCTGCCCCACGACGCGGGTCGCCGCGTGCTGCTGTGCTGGAGACCCAGGCGACGCTGAGCCGGCCCCGGCACCCGGCCGTGGCCCCACCCCGCCCCACGACGCCGAGCCCGGCGCTTCAGCTGCTGAGCGGGGAGACGAAGCCCTCGGGCTTCACCGCCAGCACCGAGCACTCGATCGAGGTCAGCAGCTTCTCGGCGGTGTTGCCGATCACGAAGCCCGGCAGGCCCGTACGCCCCACCGTGCCCATCACGAGCACCACCGCATTGATCTGCCGGGCGGCGAGGCCGATCTGCTCGTCCGGCTGTCCCTCGGCCAGCCAGAATTTCGGCTGCACGCCGATCTTCTCGGCCAGCGAGTCGGTCAGCGCGTGCATGCGTTCCCAGTCACGCTCCCGCGCCCGCTCGCGGTATTCGGCGATCTCGGCACGGGTCGCGTCACGCAGACGCATGCCGCCTTCCTCGAAGTACTCCATGCAGTGCAGCACGTGCCAGCTGCCCTCGGTGGCCTTCACCACGCTGGCCGAGAGCTCGAGGATGCGCGCACTGAGCCCGTGGAACCCGACCGAGGACAGCACCACCGCGGGGTCCTGCGAGAAGAAGCGCGGCGTCACCCACACCGGACTGGGACAGTAGCGCAGCAGGCGCAGCGCCGTGCTGCCCACGATGTTGCGATGCACCAGACCGTGCCGCCGCGCCGCCACGATCAGCAGCTTGTGGCCCTGCTCCTGCACGGCGCGGGAGATCTCGATGTACGGCTCGCCGAGTCTGACGACGCACTCGGCCCCGGTGCCCTCGAGCAGGCGCATCGCCGTGACATCGAGCAGGTCCCGCGCGTGCTTGGCTTCCTGCTGATCGCCGCCGACCACGGCCATCAGCGTCAGCTTGGCGCCGGGGTTGTGCTTGTGCAGCCACAGCGCGTGATCGATCGCCGAACGGGCCTCGTCCGGGATGGTGCCATCGCGTCCGAAGCCGTCCTGGCTCGGGTCGATGGCGATCAGGATGTCACGAAACTCCTGCATGGGCGGTCACCGAAGGAACGGGAAACGCAACACGACTCGGGCGGCGAGCCGCCATGCGCGGGTGCCGGTTCTGACGGGCGCCGTCTTTGCGGGCATGGAGCCGGGGATCGGATTCGAACCGACGACCTCAGCTTTACGAAAGCCGTGCTCTACCACTGAGCTACCCCGGCCCGACCGAAGACACCCGCCCGCGCACACCGGCCGATACCGACCGCGCGAGGGGCGGGCACCTTAGCAAACCAACGCTATGATCCGCCCGTGCGCTATCTGCTCGACGGCTACAACCTGGCCCACTGGGTCGCCAACGGAAGCGGCTTCCCCGACGACCACGATCTCTCCGCCGAGCAACTGCGCGCGCTGCTCATGGCCCGACTGGCCCGGCGCCGCCCCCGGGACGCCGAAGCCATCGAGATCTACTGGGACACCCGCACCCGCTCCGGGGTCATGCCCGACAACGAGTACCTGGACTGGTGTTCGGGCCACTACGTCCCCGTGGCCGACGACGCCATCGTGGACGCCGTCGCCGCGGCGGCGCAGCCGGGCCTGCTGGTGGTCGTCAGCCGGGATCGGGAGGTCACCGGCCGCTCCCGCCAGCTGGGCGCGCGCATCCTCTCCCCGCTCGACCTGCTCGGACGCTCGTGAGCCCACCCCCGAACCGGCCCCCATGAAGACGTGGGCCTGGGTCGCCATCCTGGCGGCGAACGTGCTCGGCGGCATCTCGTACCTATGGCAGAAGCAGGCCCTGGCCGGACTGCCACCCGCCACGGTGGCCGCGCTGCGCAACGTCATCGGCCTGGCCTGCATGGGCCTGTGGCTGCTGCTGCGCGGCGGCTGGACCTGGGACTACGACCGGCGCGAGCTGACGCGCCTGTTCCTCATCGGCAACCTGGGCTTCGCCCTGCCGATGATGCTCGGCATCGTGGGTCTGCAGTGGTCCACGGCCGGCAACGGGTCGATCCTGATCCTGCTCGAGCCCGCGTCGATCCTGCTCTTCTCGTGGCTGCTGTTGCGCGAGCGGGTGCGACCACTCCAGCTGCTGGGCATCCTGCTGGGTCTGGCCGGCGCCCTCGTGATCACCCTCGAGGAGAATCCCATCGAGGGGTTGGTCGAGGGCGAGCACCTCAAGGGCAACCTCGTGCTCATGCTGCACGGGATCCTGTGGGGGCTCTACACCCCGCTGATGAAGCCCCTGGCCGACGGGCGCCGCAGCGCCGTGGCCTTGACCTTCGCCGCCATGGCCCTCGGCATGGTGACCTTCGTGCCCTCCGCACTGGCCGAGATGGACGCCTGGCACGGCGGGCCGGAACTGGCCGGAGCCATGCTGCGCGTGCTGTGGCTCGGGGTGGGCGTGTCGTTCGCCTCCACCGTGCTGTGGACGCTGTCCCTGCGCTGGTTGCGCGCCGCCGAGGTGGCACCCTTCGTCTTCCTGCAACCGATCACCGGCGTGGTTGCCGGCTGGGTCGTGCTCGACGAACCGGTCACCCGCGAAGCCCTGCTGGGCGGCGCACTGATCGCCATCGGTGTGCTGGCCGTCGTCTGGCGCCGACGACGTCCAGGCTAGCGCACGGCGTCGCGGATGGCGCCGGCCGGCAGCCCGCGCAACTGCCCCAGGGCCTGGGCGGCCGCGTGGGCGAGATCGTCGTCCCCGCTGTCCAGGGCGGCCATCAGGGCGCCGCTCAGATCACCGCTCGACGGCCCGCCACTCACGGCCCACAGCCGGGCGGCGGCCTGCATCGCAGCCACGCGCACCTCGGATGGTGCGGCGTCGTTCGCCACCAGGGCGTCGACGCTGGGCTGGGCCTCGAGCATGCCCGTGCGCGCAACGAGTCCGAGCACCGCAGCGACCACGCCATCATCGGCGGCGGACTGCAACGCCTCGTTCACATGACGCCCGGCCTGGCGGGCCAGCCCCGCATCGAGCGAAGCGAGCTGATGGGCAGCGAGCTTGGCGCGCTCGATGGCGGCGCGCTGCTGCAGGTTGCGCTCACCGGCCACCTCGGCCACGTCGGCGAAGCTCGCCGAGGAGAGCACCCGCTCGACCGTGTCGCCGTAGAGGTTCTGCACGCCGGCCACGTCGTTGGTGACGACGATCAGCGGCACGTCCGCCGTGCGCGGATCCTCCTTGAGCGCGAAGACCATGGCATCGAGGGTGACACCCTGCAGCCCGTCCTGGATCACGATCGCGTCCTTGGGCGGGAACGCCTTGGCGCGCTGCAAGCCGGCCTGGACACCACTGGAACTCAGGAGGTACCAGCCGCCACCACCGCCGAACAATCCCGTCTCGCCGATCGACACGACCAACCGCTGGGGCACACCGGCCAAAGCCGTCCCGAGCTGCTCGACGACCCCGATGTCGGCCTCGCCCAGTCGGGCCAGGGCCACGGCTGCACCCTGGGACACCGACGGATCGGGGTCGGACAGCGCGGTGCGCAACGCCGAGAGTTCCTCGTTACTGCCACCCATGTGCTGCATCAGCACGGCGGCGGCCGCCTCGCGGCGCGGGTCGGCACCCAGGCAGAACATGAGGCCGCGCCCGCGGTGACTCCCGGCCAGCCCCAGATCGAGATCGAGGTCTCCCAGTCGTTCCGCCGCGGCTTCGAGCAACTCGTTGTCGGAGAGTTCCTCGATCTGCTGGGCGGCGAGCACCTCGGCCTTCTGGGCCGCGTGAATGGCCGACAAGAGGGCGCGCGCTTCGTCGCTGCCGCCACCTCCGAGGCCGATCAGGGCGAAGTCTTCGGCCAGCTCCAGGGCGAACAGGCCGCCCAGCACCTGGCGACCCTCGAGTTCGCCGTCCTGCCAGCGCCAGAGCACGCTGGTCGCCTCGTAGGGGCGGACCACGGCGGGGTCGCCGCGGAAGTACCGGGCCGCGAGGTCGATCGCCGCGCCGGAGGCGTCGATGCCGCCCAGGCCGAGGCGTCCCAGGGCGTTGGCCGCCACCTGTCGGGCCACGTCGTCGTCGTCGTGGGCGGCCATGTGGGCCAGACCCGCGGCACCGCGCGGATCCCCCAGGCTGCCCAGGACCGCGGCGGCGTTGCGCCGGGTCAGGATGTCGTCACTGCGCAGCACCTGGATCAGGGGCAGCACGGCGTCCGAGCCCAGATGGTTGAGGGCCTGGATGGCCATCACGCGGTTGTCGAGGCTCGACGAGTCGCCCAGGGGCCCCACCAGCGCGGGCACCGCCCACGCACCGAAGGTGGCGCGCAGCTCGAGCAGCGCCCGTTGGCGGTCGACTTCGTCGCCGTTCAGCAAGCGATCGACGACCTCGCTCGCCTGCCCGGGGTCGCTCACCACTTCGCGCCGACCCAGTTCGGCGAGGTTCAGGAAGCGCTCGGCCAACTGGCCCAGTTCGCCACGCTCCACGAGCATCTCGAGCAGCACCCGCTCTTCGACCTGGTCGAGCATGGCGAAGGCGTCTTCGTGCCCGGGGTTGGAGGCCAGCGCCTCCTTGAAGGCGGAGATCGCACCGGCGTTGTCACCCCGGCGGAACGCCTCGACGCCCTGCTCGAAGAGTTGGTCAGCCTGGGCCGACACCACTCCGGACAACAGGACACACCATGCGAAGACACAGATTCGGCGATGGAGCATGGACCGGCTCGCTGAGAGATGATCGTGCAAACGACGCGCCACCGGCCGTCCGAGGGCCGGGGGCGGACAGCTTCCCCCCCGTCCGATCAGGCGGATCCCGAGGCGTCGCGGGGCCGCGTCACCGCACCCGGATCGGGGGCGATCGGGAAGCGCGGAGTTTAGGCGGGGCCCCGGATTAATCAAGGTTAGGTGGTTCGGCGGCGGGCGTGACAGCCCCCAGGGACGGCATCGCAAGCCACATGACGATCCCGCCCCCGATCAGGCACAGACCCCACCCCCACGCATCCGCTCCTCCGTCGAAGAGCAGCGTGGCCGGCAGGAACAGGCAGCCCAGGACCAGCGCCAGCCCTGCCCACCAGGCGACCACGATGCGAGCCCAGACCAGGGCCGGAGCCGGCCTCCAGCCGGCGGGCTTGGCCACCGGGCCCCAGGCGCCCAGCGGTCGCACCCGGGCGAAGAAGGCCGCCAGTCGCTCCGCATCCACCGGGGGCGTCGCCAGCGTCATCACCAGCACCGCGGGCAGCGTGGTGCACAGGACCACGAGCAGCATGCCCGCGAAGACCGGTTGGCCGGCATCGACCAGTTCGGCCGGGAGCCAGGGGCCGAACCATTCGGGGTGCAGCTTGAGTGCGAGGGTCGTGAGGCCGGAGGTGACCAGCGCCGTGATCTCCGACCAGGCGTTCACGCGCCACCAGAACCAGCGCAGCACGTAGACCACTCCCAGGCCGCTGTAGAGCGCGCTGAACCAGTCGAACATCTCCCGCACGCTGTCGCTGAAGTGGGCGAAGACCAGTGCCAGCCCCAACACCAGCACGCCCGACGCTCGGGCCACCCGCAGGTAGTGCCGCTCGGGCGCCTGCTTCACGACGAAACGGCGGTAGACGTCGTTGACCAGGTAGGCCGAGGCCAGGTTCACGTGCGTGTCCATGGTCGACATGAACGCCGCGAGCTGCGACGCCACGAGCAGGCCCAGAAGGCCAGCCGGCAGGAAGCGACGCATCATGATCGGGTAGGCCGCCTCGTCGTCGGTCGAGGCCACCGCCTTGCCGGCCAGGACCTCGTCGCCCACCTTCACGAGGGAATGCACGCGCCAGTCGTCGAGGCCCGTGGCCGGCACGTCGAGACGCACCGGTGCCCCGCCTCCGGCCGGGGCGACGACGACCACTTCGGCGGCCACCTCCACCACCGTTCCGTCCACCGGCGTGTTCAGGGCCACCGAAGGCAGCACGAGCAGCGACGCCAGGGCCACGATGATCCAGGGCCACGGGCGGATCGCGTAGTGCGCCACCACGTACCAGAGCGTGGCCAGCATCGAGTGCCGTTCGTCGCGACTGGCCAGGATGCGCTGCACCATCACACCGCTGCCGTCAGCGTTCTTGTTCGCGAACCACATCACGCACACGAAGACCATGAACTCCCAGCCCTCGCGCCCCCACGATCCGGGGTCGGCGGCGGCCACGGGCGTGCCGTAGGTCAGCTTCGACGCGAGCTCGGGGGCCTGCGACAACGCGCTCACCATGGCGCCCACGCCGCCGAACGCGTCGGTCACCCAGACCATCAGCGCGATCGCCCCCACCAACGCCAGGCCGAACTGGATGAAGTCGGTGAGCACGACGCCCCACAGCCCCGCGATCTCCGAGTAGAGCAGCGCCACCACGGCGCACCCGAACATCACCAGCCACGGCGCGGTGAACTCCCACGGCCCCCAGGCGTAGAGCACGTCGTCACCGAAGTCGAACAGCACACCCAGCACCTTCTTCATGGCCAGGATGACCCAGCCCATGATGAAGCAGTGCAGGAACACGACCTGGTACACGCCCTTGAAGGCGCGCAGGAAGCGGGCCGAGCCGCCCGAGTAGCGCACCTCCATGAACTCGACGTCGGTGAACACCGCCGAGCGGCGCCAGAGCCGGCTGAAGACCACCACGCCGAGCACGGCGCCGACCAGGTAGGCCCACCAGCGCCAGTTGCCGCCGATGCCTCCGGCGCGGGTCCAGCCCGTCACCACCAGCGGTGTGTCCGCTGCGAAGGACGTGGCCACCATCGAGGTGCCCGCCAACCACCACGGCAACCTGCGCCCCGACAGGAAGAAGTCCTCGGTCGACCCCCGCGAGCGCCGGGCGAGCAGCACCCCGGCCCCGAACGCCAGCACCAGGTACGCCGCGACCACCACCCAGTCGAGGGTCGCCATACCGGAGGGCGGGGGCAGCTCGCTCATGCCGCGATCATGCCCAGCCCGCAACACCGACACCACCTACCACCCACTCCCGCCACCGACGCCCACCTCCCCTCAACGCACCGGCAGCCGACGCCCACCTCCCCCCAACGCACCGACAGCCGACGCCTCCTCCCCCCAACGCACCGGCAGCCGACGCCCACCTCCCGACGGGAGTCCCCCGAGCGCGGGCTTCATCGGCCGGCGAGATTCCACAGCGAGCGACACCGAGCCCCTGCCGCCCGCGTCAGCGAAGTCTTGCCACCCACACCCAAACCGAGAATCCGTGAGCGAGGACCGACCGCAGCCGGCCCATGAAGCCCGCGCTCGGGGGACGGCCACCCTCGCCGTAGCACCCGACGAGCCGCCGTACCCCCGACCCCTCGTGTCCCCTAGCCGTCGAGCGGCTCGAACAACGTCTCGCTCGGCACACTGATGCGCGGCGTGATGAAGAACACGATCTCGCTGCTCTGCTGCCGACTCGCCCGGCTCTTGAACAACCAGCCGATGAGCGGAATGTCCCCCAGCAGCGGGACCTTCGAGATCGTCTCGATGTTCGCCGACGAACGCAGCCCGCCGATGCTGAAGACCTGACCGCTGTGCACGTGCACCGTCGTGCCGGCCTTGCGCTCGCTGATGATCGGCGTGGCGACCTCCACGCCGCTGAGCACGAAGGGCACCTCGCCCGTGACCAGCGACACGTCGACCGAGACGTCGATGCGGATGATGTCGTCGCTGAGGATGAAGGGCACGATCTCCACGTTGACGCCGGTGTCCTCGAAGCGCGTGGTGACCTGTGAGTTGGTGCCCACGCCGGTCGACTCGAAGATCGGGACCCGATCGCCGGTGGTCAGCGTGGCGCGGTGTCCGTTGAGCACCGTCACGGTCGGCGCGGAGATGAGCTGCGCGGCGCTGATCGACTGCAGGAAGTTGAGGATCGCGTCGACGCGCAGACCGTTGTGCACACCCTGCAGGCTGAGCAGGAAGCTCGTGGCGCTGGCCGTGGTGTCGGCGAAGCTGGTGAAGGCCCCGCCCAGACCGGTGGCCGATCCATCGGGATCGAGGATCGGGATGCCGGCGCCGAAGTTGCCGTCCGGCGGGTTGAGCACCGGGTCGTAGGGCGAGTCGCGATTCTCCAGCTTCGCGGCCCGCACGTTGGAGTCCCACTCCACCAGGTCATCGAGGTTGACCTCGACGATGCGCACTTCGATCTCGATCTGCGGCAGGTCGGCCAGCACCTTGTGGAGCAGTTCGTCGATGAACAGCAGCACTTCGGGTGAGGCCTGCACCACGAGCACGTCGGCCACCTGGCCGCTCGCGATGGCGTTGCGGATCCCGAACTTCTCGGTGGGATCCGAGTGGAAGCTGTTGTGCAGCGCCCAGCTGATCGCCTCGCCGGGTTCGGTGCCCGAACCGCCGACCTGGCCCGCCTCGACGGGGAAGCCGGGGACCATCGAGGTCAGCATCTGGACCACCTTCTGACCCATGCCGCTGCGCAGGCTGTAGACCTTCGACCAACTCCCGTCGATGCCGCGCACGGTGTCGCGGCCCAGACGGTGGAAGGGCGACCGCGGGCCGCCTGCCAGGAAGTCGGGCTCGAGATCGCCTGCGTCGGTACCGAGCAGGCTGAGCAGGTCTTCGTCGCCCAGTTCGCCCAGCCGGGACTCGCCGCCGCCGTCCACGATCTCGTCGAGCGGTCGGATTTCGCCGTCGACCAGCACTTCGGGCTCGCCGGTGAGCGTCCACTCGCTCGTCGGCGGCGAGACCGTCTCGCTGACGCAGGCTCCGGCCACCCAGGTCGCCGCGACGAGCAGCGCAAGGCAGGCCGGACGGACGATCACGAATCCACCGCAGCGATGGCCGTCGCCGTCACATTCGGCACGGGACCGAGCCGCGACGTCACGCCGCCCAGCTCCACCACGGCATCGTGCCCGCCGCGGCGAGCGGACAACTGCACGACGCGCGTCAGTTCGTCCATGTACTTCTTGCGCAGCAGGTGGAAGCGGGCGTCGTCCTCGCCGAGGCGCTTGGCCTCGCGGTATTCGGGGATCGCCTCGAGCACGGCCTGCGTGTCGATCTGGGCGATGTTCGACGCGCCTTGCTGGCGTCCGAACTCGACCTTGCCGTCCACGTGGTAGATGGGCAGCCGGTCGATCACCTTGCGCGTCAGGTCGGCGACGGGCTTGTCGCCCCCGCTCACGCCGCCCGGCACGGTGATCACCTGGACCTTGGCCTGTTGGGCTGCGTCGCGCAGCGCCTTGTCGGTCGACGCCTTGGCCGCGCTGAACAGCGGCTTGCCCCGCGACTCGGTCTCGCGCAGGCCCTTGGCCTTCATGTGCATGTAGGCGGCGTTGTTGGAGAACACGGTGCGCACATCGACGGTCGCGGCGCGGGTGTGCTTCTTGCCGGAGTCGTAGAGCACCTTGCCGGTGACTTCGACCTCGTCACCCAGTAGTGGCGCGGCGGCCGCGAAGAGCGGTCCGGCCGGCTCGAACGGCGCGGCCTCGGGGGCACCCCGGGCGGCCGTGGTCGGCGCGATCACACCGAAGGCAACGGTCACCAGGACCGCGGCGGTCAGCACCGCCGACATCCGGCAACCAGCTCGATCTGAACGCAGCTTCGCCATGGCAGCGACCTCTCTCCTCTTGCCGCGCGCCCGTTTCCTCACGTTCTCTCATCGGCGCAAGGGGGCGCTCGCATGAACGGCAACCACCGGACCATACGCAGAAATCGATATTTCGTGAGCGGTCAATCGCGCTCGGGCGGGCAAAAACCGCCCAAAAAACGCAGGCACCACCTGCCTCGCGACCGGCCCCGGCGCCACGCGGGGCGCCGGGTCGGTCGCGGGCAGGTGCGCCCGGGCTCAGCTCTCGCCGTCGCCCGAACCCTCCGGCCGGCCGCTCCGTCGACGGGGACGGCGCTCACGGCGGGGCGCGTCGCCACCGTCGTCACCGCCCTCGCCGCCCGAGCTGTCGGAGTCCTCCGAACCGCCCGAGGTGGCGGCACCGACGGTCTCGCCGTCGCCGCTCTCGGCCTGCTTCATCGAGAGGCGGATGCGACCACCGTCCTCGATCTCGATCACCTTGACCTGCACCTGGTCACCGGTGGAGACCACGTCGGCGGGGTCGCCCACGCGGCCGGGGCCCATCTCGGAGACGTGGCACAGGCCGTCGGTGCCCGGCACGACCTCGATGAAGGCGCCGTACGGCTTGAGGTTCTTGACGGTCCCGGTGTAGGTGCGACCGGCTTCGGGCATCTCCTTGGGAGCATCCCGATCCCGACCACCGCGACCACCGCGGTCACCGCCGCCGCCGCCACCACCGCCGCCGCCGCCGCCGCCCTTGGCCGCCACGTCCGGCACGGCCAGGCGCACACGACCCATCTCGTCGACGTTGGTGCAGACCACGTCGGCCTCGTCACCGATCTTGAACACGTCCTTGATGTCGCTGACGAACTCGGTCGACGCATCAGAGATGTGCAGCAGGCCTTCCTTGCCGGGGAAGATCTCGATGAACGCGCCGAACTCGCGCAGGCTCACGACCTTGCCCTTGTAGGTGGCGCCCACCTCGGCGTCGCCCGTGATCGCCTCGACCTGGGCCACCGCCTCCTCGAGTCGGCTGCCGGGTCCACCGGCGATCGTGACCACGCCCTCGTCGCTGACTTCGATGCGCACCGCGTAGTCGGTCTGCAGGGCCCGGATGACCTTGCCGCCGGGGCCGATCAGGCCACCGATCTTCTCCACCGGGATCTGCTTGAGCACCATCTGCGGCGCCCACTTGGACACCTCGGGGCGCGCTTCGCTGATGGCCTCGGTCATCTTGTCGAGGATGTGCAGACGTCCCGCCTTGGCCTGGGCCAGGGCGCGCTTGAGCAGCTCCACCGACAGGCCCTGGATCTTGATGTCCATCTGCAGGGCGGTGATGCCGTCACGCGTGCCGGCGACCTTGAAGTCCATGTCGCCGTTGTGGTCCTCGCTGCCGAGGATGTCGGTCAGGATGTGGTGGTTGTCACCGTCCTCGACCAGCCCCATGGCGATGCCGGCCACGGGCGAGCGCAGCGGGCAACCCGCGTCGAGCAGCGCCAACGACGCGCCGCACACACTGGCCATGGACGAGCTGCCGTTGCTCTCCAGGATCTCGGACACCACGCGCGCCGAGTAGGGGAACTCCTCGGGCGGCGGCATCATGATGCTGACCGAACGCTCGGCCAGATGGCCGTGACCGATCTCGCGACGCGAGGTGCTCATCATGCGACGCACTTCACCGACGCAGAACGGCGGGAAATTGTAGTGCAGCATGAAGCGCTTGCTGTACTCGTCGTGCAGGCCGTCGACGATCTGTTCGTCGCGGCCGGTACCGAGCGTGACCGTGACCAGCGCCTGGGTCTCGCCGCGCGTGAACAGCGTCGAACCGTGGGTGCGGTTGAGCACACCGAGTTCGATGCTGATCGGGCGCACCTCGTCGAGCGCGCGGCCGTCGGCTCGCGTGCTCTCGTCGATGATGCGACGGCGCTCGATGTCGCCTTCCAGATCGTGGAAGGCCTCACCGAGCTGCTTCTTGAGCTTGCCCAGTTCGCGATCATCGCTGACGCCCGCGGCCGCGGCCGCCATCAGCTCCTCGCTGGCCGTCGCCATGACACTCTTCACGGCAGCCTTCTTGGCGTGCTTACCGACCACCTGCATGGCAGCCACCATGCGATCGCGCCAGTTCTCCACCTTGTCGGCGAACGGGTTGGCGTCGGGCGCGTTCACTTCCTGCTTGGGTCGACCTGCCTTGGCGGCCAGCTCCGCAGTCATCTCGCAGATCTGCTGGATCCCGGAGTGACCGAACATGATCGCCTCGGCCAGCACCTCCTCGGGCAGCTCCATGGCGCCCGCCTCGACCATCGTCACGGCCTGCTTGGTGCCGGAGATCATCAGGTCGAGCGAACTCTCGGCGAGCTGGGCGTAGGTCGGGAAGAGCACGAACTCGCCGTCCACGCGACCCACGCGCACCGTCGCACCCGGTCCCTGGTAGGGCACCGAGGAAACGCTCAAGGCCGCCATCGCGGCACAACCGGCGAGGCAGTCCGGCTCACTCTCGCGGTCGAACGACAGCACGTTGATCACGAGCTGCAGTTCGGCTTTGTAGCCCTTGGGGAACATGGGCCGCACGGGGCGGTCGATCGACCGCGCCACGAGGATCTCGTTGTCCCGCGGACGCATCTCGCGCTTGAAGAATCCGCCCGGCACCTTGCCGGCGGCGTAGGTCTTCTCGCGGTACTCGACGGTCATGGGGAAGAAGTCGATGTCGGGCCGGGCCGCTGCGCTCTGCGCCGTGGCGAGCAAGGCGGTCTCGCCGAACTGGGCGAACACGGCGCCGTCGGCCTGTTTGGCCATGCGCCCGGTCTCGAAGCTCAGGGTGCGTCCTGCGATCTCTCGGCTCACGCGGACGACTTCGGTGGTTTCATACTGCGCTGTCATTGGCTTTTCTGCTTTCTGCTGCCGGCCGTCTGCCGGCGGAGACCTGCCAGGTAGATGCCGCGGGGTTGCGGCGGAATGGAGGCAGGCTCGGTTGAGTAGCCGGCGAGTCCGGCTAGCTGTTCCGCGGGGAACCGCGGAGGGAATCGTGGTCGGGGAAGGCGCGGAGCAAGGAACGGACGCTGGGCGTCAGCGTTCTTCCGCAGCGTTCCCGGGGCAACGTCGCCGTGCAGGTGGCGCTGGATCGCGCCGCAACCCGCTCAGGCGTTCGTGCGCACACCGCGGATACCGAGCTGCGCAATGAGCTGCTGGTACCGATCGCGTTCACTGCGCTGCAGGTAACGCAGCAGCCGTGTCCGCTTGCCCACGAGCTTCATCAGCCCGCGCTGGGTGTGCTTGTCCTTCTTGTGGATCTTGAGGTGCTCGGTCAGCTCGCGAATGCGCTGGGTGAGCACGGCGACCTGGACATCTGCCGATCCAGTGTCGCGATCGTTGAGCTTGTACTGCTCGATGATCGGGGCCTTACCGGCCTGGGGGGTTCTCATGAATGCTTCCGCTTGGTGCCGGGTGCGGCGTCCGGTCGACGCTTCGCTGCCCCGGCGGGCTTCGTTTCTCAGCCATCACTAATTCGTTGAACGATACACAATCGACCGCCTGGGCCGCCAATCTGGACAGCGGATGGGGTCGAGGGCCGGCCCAGCGATGGGATCGAGACGCGGCCCAGCGATGGGATCGAGACCCGGCCCAGCGAGGGCGTCGAGACCCGACTCAGCGATGGCGGCGGCCCGGCAGCGGCGGCCGGTCCCAGACCTCGTCGATCTCACGCGCCGGGAGCCAGACGACCCATGGATCCCGATCGAAACGGAGGTTCGGGTAGACCAGCGCAGCCCGCTCCTCGAAGCCCACGAAGACCACGTAGTCGTCGATTCCGGCCAGATCCGCCTCCGCGTCCAGCAGGCCCTCGGCGGTGATGTACTTCACGAAACGGCCCTTGGGGATGGTCAGGGAGGCCGGGTCGACGTCCGCGAGGGGGTGCCCGTCGGGCACGCGACCCGCCACCGAGATCTCCAGCTTCCACTCGTCGGCGCCGGCCCGGAACGAGTCGAAGGACACATCCAGCATGCCGACCCCGCGCACGCCCGAGCGGCGCCCGCCGATCACGGTGCCCATCTCGGCCATGAGCTGAGCACAGGCCAGGAAGAACACGTGGTCGTCCTCGGCCTCCTCGAGTTCGGCCAGGGCGCGCACGCGGGCCTTGAGCGCCCGCAGCATCTGCTTCTTGCCGCCCGGGCCGTAGAGGATCTCGTCGGGCCCCAGGTCGGCGACGCCCGGGATCGCAGCAGCGGCCGCAGGGGCGGGCCGCAGGGCGTGCAGCGCCGAGCCGCCGAACAAGGCTCCCAGCAGGGCGCCACAGAGCAGGGCCGTGAGGATCGACTTGGTCATCATGCAGCTCGCACGCGGGAGTGTCGGTTGGCGTCGTTCGGGGTCAGGAGGAGCCGGTTATAGCCCGTTCGCGGCGGCGACAGGATTCGCAGCGACCGCAGGGCTCGGGGCCGCCGTCGTAGCAACTCCAGCTCAGATCGATCGGCGCGCCCACGGCCCGGCCGGCAGCCACCAGCTCGGTCTTGGTCAGGCGCACCGTGGGGCTGGTCACCCGGACCCGACCGCGGGTGGAGTCCTCCAGGCAACGATCCAGGTGGCGCATGAACTCCTCGCTGTTGTCGGGGAAGGTCTCGGCTTCCTCAGCGTTGAAGCCGACCACGACGAAGGGCACGCCACGGGCCTCGGCGACGGCCGCCGCGAGGTTCACCAGCACACCGTTGCGATTGGGCACCCAGACGGCATCGACCGTGGAAGACGCCAGCTCGTCGAGCCGGTCCGGGTCGGGGGCCGGCAGGTCGATCTCCCGGGACACGAGGGCATTGGACGAGATCTGGGCCAGCAGCGGCAGCTGGGTGCAGATCAGTTCGGCTCCGAGCACCTCGGCCACGGCCCGGGCGGCGTGCTCCTCCGGCCCGGCGGCGCGCTGCCCGTAGTCCACGAACAGCGCCGCCTCCACCGGGCCGGTGGCGCGAGCGTGCAGGGCGGCAGCCACGGTGGAATCGAGACCACCGGACAGCAGCGCGACGGCAGCACCGGCACTCATCGCGGCGCCGCTCGGCGGCATGCGGCACGCGGGGACGGCGGGCCCGAGCCGATCGGCTGGGCCGCGCGCTGCGTGTCGAGCGGACGGCCGCAGTCGACCGGCCAGACGGGCTCGGCCCGGCCGTCACGGTGGCTGGCGCAGGTCGCTCGACGCATGATCCGTTTGTAGCCGCATCGCCCCGGCAACGGAATCACCGTCTGTTGCCGGGCCGCTCGGCCGCGGATATACCGGCGCTCTGCGCCAGCCTGGGCCACACGCCGGTCCAGTCCCCCCGTCCCCCGGAGGACTCGCCGTGCGCCGCGCCCTGATGCTCGTTCTCGCCGCCACCGCAGGCTGCGCCTACCCCGAGACCGTCACCCCCACGGGGACCGGCCTCGCCGCGACCCCCGACGCCGGTTCCCCGCCCCCGGTCAGCACACCCACGGCGCCTGAGCCGCAGCTGCTGGCCGCGTACGAACGAGGCTTGGACAACCTCTCCGACGCCCTGCTCCAGCAGGAGCAGTGGCAACTCTGGAGTGACGTCCTGGAGACGGCGAGCGCCGCTCGCGACGCCTTCTCCGCCGCGTCCGACGACCCGCTGCTCGCGACCCGCGCCGCTGCCGGCGTGGCCACCGCCGACGCCCTGGCCGACTGGCACCAGCTCTACCTCGACAGTCTCGACGCGGATCCCGACGACGTCGTCGGCGCCCTGCAGGGAGCCACGTTCGCGAGTCACTACGAGGGCCTGATCGGGGCGCTGCGATCCGCCGAGGGCCAGATTCCCCAGACGTCGGTGCTGCTCGCGGAGGTCCTGTTCCAGGGTGCACGCGACGACGAGGGCAGCGCCGTGTTGAGCGCCGCGCTCCCCCGCTGGCCCGAGCACGCGGCCCTGCACGAGTCGGCCCGCGCCTGGCGCAACGCGATCCCCGACCCCGAGCCGCTGGTGGCGCTCCTCTCCCCGTACACGAACGGCGACGGTCGCACTGCCGCCCACGCGTTGCTCACGCGGGCCTGGCTCAACGCCAGCCTGGGCGGCACCGAGTACAACGACGTCGACCTCGAGGCCGCCGCCGACCGCTACGACGACGCCGCCCACGGCTTCGTGGCCGCCGCCGAGCGGGCCGCCATCATGTCCCCTGACGAGGCCGACCTGCTCGCCGCCGAGCACTACGCCCTGGCCGGCTGGTCGCACTACTACACCGCCGAGAACGGCGAGGACCCCGAGCGCGTCGTCGCCGCGCTGGCTCGGGCCGAGGAGAGCTTCGGCAACGCGCTCACCCGCGTGCACGCCCACGAGCAGTCGGTGCTCGGCATCAACTACGTGGGTGACCTCATGGTCAACCCGGCACGCCTCGACGACATGGAGGCCGGGCGGGTCTTCTTCCGCCGCATGGCGGAGCGACACGACCTCGCCGAGTGGTGGAACAACTACGCCTTCTTCAGCCGCGAGACCGAGCACTACGAGGACTCCTACGCGGCCTACCAGAAGTGCATCGCCCTGGCGCCCGACAACGCGCGCTGGGTCAACGACACGGCGCTGATCCTCGTCTACCACCTCAACCGCGACCTGGACCAGGCCGAGGAGCTGCTGCTGCGAGCCAAGGCGCTCGGCCAGGATGTCTGCAAGAACCCGTTCATCGACGACGACGTGTTCGACCAGAACTTCGAGGCCTACGGCGACGCCATGCTCAACCTGTCGCTGCTCTACATGGGCCAGGGACGGATCGACGACGCCGCCAGCGAGATCGACGCCTTGCTGGACGTGGCGCCCGGCCGGCTGGACGCCCTGGCCATGAAACAGCAGATCGAGGCGGCCCGACCCCGCGCCACCGAGGAGCCCGAAGCCCCGGGCGGTTCGTCCGCTTCCAACGGCTGATCCGTTCCTGACCCGGACGCGCGCCGCCCCGACGGCAGCGCTCCGACGCCCCCCACTGACGCCCCCCACTGACGAACGTGTCACTCCCCCGAGGCCACGTCTCGTCCTAGGCAAGAGGCCATGCTCCCCGCGATCCTCTCCCTGGCCGTGATGCTCACCGGCTGGCCGGCACTGCCGGCTCGCGCCCCGGCGCCCGCCTCCGGCGACGGTCCGCCGGTCCAATCCGAGTCCCCCCATGCCGAGCAGATCGCTCGGGCCCGCGCGCTGGTCGAACAGGGTCACGGCGAACAGGCCGTCGAGTTGTTGCAGCCGTTGCTCGCGGACGGTCAGGACGACCGACGCAGCGTGCGCCTCGCGCTGGCCGGGATCTGGCTGGCCCGCGGTCGGCCCGAGTCGGGATTGCAGGTCCTCGACCCGGTGGCGGATCCCGACGACCACGACGTGACCCTGGCCATGGGCACGGCCTTCCGCGCCTGGGCCGATGCCATGGCAGCCGAAGGCCGGCGGGCCGAGGACACCTGGTTCGCCTACGACGAGGCTCGCGCCAAGCTCACGCGCGCCGCCGAGTTGGCGCCCGAGGACGACCCCCGCGCCCAGATCGCGCTGATCGACCTGCTGCTCTACGTCTACGGCGAACACGACGACGCCACCCGGCGGGCCGAAGCGCTCGGCAAGGCGCACACCGACAACGGCGAGGTGCTCCTGCTACGCGGTTGTGTCCTGGTGAACGGCTACTGGCGTGCCCGTGAAGCCGGTGACGACAAGCTCGCCGCAGCAACCCTCGACCGGGCCGTGGCCGACTTGCTGGCCGCCGACGAACACCTGGGCGACGAGCGCACCGAGCCATGGGCACAGCTCGCCTGGTTGTACGAGCAGGAAGGCCAGGCGCAGCGCGCCGTCGAGGCCGCCACCGAGGTCGTCCAGCGCAGCACGGAACCCGACCTCGGCACGCTCTACGCCCTGGCCCGGCGCTACGCATCCGAGAACGAACTGCGCGCCGCGGGGAGGGCGCTGGTCAGCATGGCCGAGAGTCGCCCGGCCCAGCTGGGTGAGTGGGTCGCCGCCGAGGCGGATCGCACGACCGCGGCGACGAACCTCGCCTGGGTCGCCGTGAACCTCGGCAGCCGCGTGCAGTCGCTGCTCGTGCTCGATGCCGTCATGCAGGCCGATCCGGAAGACGCCGCGACCTGGAACAACTACGGCTACGCCTTGCGCGAAGCCCGACGCTACGAGGACGCGTACCGGGCGTACGAGCGTTCGGTGGCCCTCGACGACAGCGACCCGCGCGTCCTCAACGACACCGCGGTCGTGTTGCACTACTACCTGCGTCGCGACACCGAACGGGCCACGGCGCTGTACGAACAGGCCGTCGAGATCGCCGACCGGGAGCTGCGACGCCCCAAGCTCTCGACCGACCGCAAGCGCTACCTGCGCGAGGCCCGCCTCGACGCGCGCAACAATCTCTCACGGCTCGAGCGTGGCGTGCGCACCGAACGCGGCTGAGACGTCGCGCGTCCCGCCCGCGCGGAGAACTACGGCACGCGCAACATCACCGCGTTGCTGAGCGAGAAGCCGAACGGCCCTTCGATGTCCTCGATCAGGTACTGGAAGATGATCTCGGTCGTGGCCGGGATGCCGTCCGGCCAGGTCGACGACAGCAACACCTTCTTGTTCTGCTGAACGAAGAGGAAGCACAGCACGTCGGGAGCCGGCACGATCACGCCGCCCGCCTTGGGGAAGTCGACGCGGCTCAGGCCGATCACGAGCAGGGCCAGCGAGCCGGGGCGCGCCTCGCTCAGGTCGAGGTTCACGGTCTCGGGGTCCGTCTCCGAGTAGACCAGATTGCCCTCCGCCTCGAGGCGCGGGATGCCGGCGAAACCGGCCACGCCCTCACCCAGGTCGAAGATGCCGGGGGTCAGCGGCACGTCCTCCGCCGGCCCGAACACGAACACGTCCTCGGCCTCGTTGGCGTCCTCGGCGACGAGGTCGTCCGCGCCACTCAGGAACACGGTGTGCAGGCCCTCGGCCGAGATCACCGGCGCGAAGCTCGGGGCGTCGCCGTCGCTGGCGCGCACGAAGGCTGTCTGACCCGGCTCGTCGAAGATGCCGTCGGCGTCCAGGTCGCGGTCGAGGGTGTAGATCTCGCGGCCGCCCACGGCAGGAGCGACGAGGTTGTCCGCCTCGCTGTCGAAGGCGACGAAACGACCGTCGCCCGAGATCGACGCATTGCGGCTGTGTCCGTCGCCGGTCGTGGCGCCGAAGCCCTTGCTGACCAGCCGGATCTGGTCGGCGACCAGATCGCGCACGTAGACGTTGATCTTGGGCAGGGGCGCTCCGGGCGCGTTGGGCACCAGATTCGTCGCGCTGCTCTCGAAGGCGATGTAGCGGCCGTCGACGGAGATCGACGGGTTGAGCGAACTCCCGTCGCCGGCGTCACCCGCAGCATTGCGACTCACGAGCGTGGTGGTCGAGCCGCCCTCGTCGAACACGCCGTTCTCGTCGGGATCGCGATCCCTCAGGAACACGTCGTAGAAGGACCCGTTCGTGTCGTTGGGATCGAGGTTCACCGAGGGGCTGTGGAAGACCACGAAACGGCCGCTCCCGGAGACCGCGGGCGCGCGCTCGAAGAACTCGCCGTGCTTGCCCTCCGAGTTGAGGCTGGCGGCGACCGTGGTCGTGTTGCCGTCCGCGATCCCGTTGCCGTCCGGGTCGTACTCCCGCACGAAGATGTCGGTGGCCGTGCTCGGGATGCCGGACAACAGATTGGTGGCTTCGCTCTCGAACACCACCGTGTGCCCGTCGGCGGAGATCATGGCGTTGAAGCTGGGCCCGTTGCCCTCCTGTCCGGCACCGCCCACACTGACCCGGAAGGTGGTGGGCTGCTGGTTGACCGGGTCCTTCTCGCCCTCGACCTCGACCTCGCCGACCTCGTCGAAGATGCCGTCTTCGTCCGGGTCGCGGTCGTGGCGGTAGATGTCGCTGACACCGTTGTCGTCGGCCGTGGTGAACAACGTGGAGGTCGACTCGAAGACGACGTAGCGACCATCGGCCGAGATCGACGGACCGCGGTTGGGAGCACCCACCTGGTCGCCGTCGGAGCGGATGCTGACGCGCTTCGTGACTCCCGTGGCGCGATCGCGCAGGTAGACGTCCTCGGTGTCGTTCGTGTCGCCGCTCTCCAGCGCCGCGAGCGTCGCGAAGACGACGTAGCGACCGTCGGCCGAGATGGCCGGGTCGCGGCTCGACGTGGAAGCGCCTTCCTCGTCGGAGGTCACGCTCACCAGCGCCGTCTCGATCTCGCCCACCTGGGCGGCGACGGGGGTCCCGTGCAGCAGGGACGCGGCCAGGGGAGCGGCAACGACGAGCCTGACGAGGATGAGGGATGTGAAGCTGCTCGACATGTGCTGATCTCTGGTCCTGGAAGTCACTGCGTTCCTGGAAGTCCCGGCGCCCGTCGGTTCACGCGCCCGGAACCCGTGCCCGGCCCGGCGTCCCGGCGCGCGACCGACCGGGTCGGGTGCCTTCGACGCAGAGCCATCTTAACGTCGAACGGGCGATCCGGACCAAGACGGCCATGGCATCTCCGAGGAGCGCCCCCCAGTCCCGGGATTGGTCATTTCCCGGGCGCGTAGTTCTCGAGCACCCAGGCCGCCCAGGCCTCCTCGAAGCTGAGCATCGTCAGGCCCCAGCTCTGCTTGAGCAGGTCGCGCGTGGCGTGCTCGGTCTTGGCCAGCATGAGCGCCTTGCCCATGCCCTGCTCGTCGCGCGCCAGCAGGAAGTCCACGTAGCTCCAGCAGAACTGGTGCTCGCGAGGGGTGATCGACTGACTGGGCTTGGTGACCAGGTTGGAGAACGACGGCGTGCGCTCGGCCACCACCGCCTTGTACACGTTGCGCTCCCAATCGATGCCCTTCCAACGCTGGGTCGTGTCCTGCTCGCGGATGCAGTAGGTGATCGTCCGGCCTTCGTACCGCCGCTCGAACCAGTGGGCGAGTCCCACGTCGAGCCAGCCGTACTTGTCGTTGAGCCAGGGCGGCATGAGCCCGAACTCGCCCGGTTGGAACCACGCCAGGTCGTAGTACACCGACGTCCACAGGTGGATCATGTTGTGCGCCGTGTGGCGCCACAGGTCCGGCTCGGAGGGATGTTCGGACTTGTTCCACCAGCTCACGAGGGACGACTTCTGGTCCACGCCGCCGCTGCGCTTCACGCTCGATGTGCCGATCAACCCCGTGTAGCGCGGACCTGCCAGGCGGAAGGGTTTCTCCTTCTCGAACATGTACAGGTAGTGCTTGTTGACCATGTTGTTCGAGTCCTGGATGCCGAAGCGCGTCTTGTACTCGAGGTAGAGCTGCTCGAGTCGACGGGCATACAGGTGGGCCGCTTCGAAGGCGCGGTAGCTCTTCTTGTCCTCGGTCTTGATCTTGGGGATGCCCCACGCGATCACGAAGTGCGTCGTCTCCACGTGGATCAACGGCTTGTCGGCCTTCACGACCTGGTCGACCTCGCGACGCTCCGCGAGCCAGGCCTGGCGCTCGGCCACCGCCGCCGCGTAGTCGCCCTCGGCCAGCGTGCGCAGCGACGGGGTCTTGCAGCGAGCGCAGGGCTCCCACGGCAGACCGTGACCCGCATCCTCCAACGGCTCGGACGAGTAGAGCACCTCCCAGCCCTCGCCGTGGTCGTGGATCACGCTGTAGCGCGAGTCGACTTCCACCGTGAGTCGGCCGGTGGTCTTGCAGCGACCGCAGAGCGGTTCACCGGGCTGCGGCTCGGGAGCCTGCCACTGGGCGGCCGCCGGCAACGCGAGCAGCGCGACGAGCAACACGCGCCAGGTACAACGAGACGGGGCACACCACCCGGACGTCACACGGGCAAGCGCGGGGGCTGCTGCCGGGCGGCGATTCATGGCGAGGATCTCCGGATCGTCGGATCGGGGCCGTGGGGCGCGCGAGCTCGGCGCCGCGCGGGACGGCTCTGGGATGTCGCCGGCGAGCAGCACTCTATCAGCCGAATCCGTGGCGCATCCAAGCCACTCGCCCGCCCTTGATCACAGCCGCCACCGGGTTCCATCCCACCTGGTAGCCGAGGAACAGGTGGTTGGATACATCCAGGATCACCAGGTCGGCGACGGCTCCGGCCTTGAGCTGGCCTCGCACACCCGGCAGGCCCAGGGTGGCCGCGGCATTGCGCGTGGAAGCCGTCAGGGCCTCGGCCACGGTCATGCCCAGCAGACCGCAGGCCAGCGACACGACGGTGATCATGGACGGGCAGTAGGACGTGCCCGGGTTGTAGTCGGTGGCCAGCGTGACGGCGAGACCCGCATCGATCATGTCCCGCGCCGGGGCGTACTCACGCAGACGCAGCGAGAAACAGGTCGCCGGCAGCAGCACCGGGGCGGTGCCGGCGCGGCCCATGGCCTCGATGCCGGCGGGAGTGATCTTCACCAGGTGGTCCGCGGTCTGGGCACCCATCGAGGCGGCCAGCTCCGCCGCACCGACCGGCGCGAGTTCGTCGGCGTGCACCCGGAGCGCCAGGCCCAGGTCCCGCGCGGCGGCCAGCACCGTGCGGGCCTCGTCGACGGTGTAGGCACCCTCGTCGCAGAACACGTCGGCCGACCGCGCCAGCCCCCGGCGCGCCACCTCGGGCAGGATCTGCTCGGCCACGAGCCGGACGTAGCCGGCGCGGTCGTGCTTGTACTCAGGCGCGATCTGGTGCGCCGCGAGGCAGGTGGGGTCGATGTCGAGCGCGTGCGCCGCGCCGACCTCGGCCAGCAACTCCAGCGCGAGCAGCTCCGTCGCGAGGTCGAGACCGTAGCCGCTCTTGGCCTCGATGCTCGTCGTGCCACAGGCCAGGAAGCGGTCGCAGCGTTCGACCAACCGCGTGCGCAGGCGTTCCACGGGCGCCTCGCGCAACGAGCGCACGGACGAGAAGATGCCGCCTCCCGCCCGCGTGATCTCGAGATACGTGCCGCCGCGGGCGCGCATGTCGAACTCGCCCTCGCGCGTGGCGTCGAAGACCGGGTGCGTGTGAGGATCGCACAGCCCGGGGATGACCGTGCCGCCACGGGCCGAGCAGACCGCCGGCGCCTCGAAGCGCGCCGCGATCCGCTCGCTCGTGTCCACGGCGACGATCTGGCCCGCCCGCATGGCCAGCGCACCGCCGGGCAGCACGGCCGGGTCGTCCATCTCGGGCCCGGTCAGCGGACGCCCGTCGAGGGGGCTGTCCCGATCGGGCGCGACCGTGACCACCTCGGCTGCGTCGTTGACGATGAGGTCGACCTGCTCCTTCACGCACCAGTCCTCCGCATGCCCGGATCCAGGAGGCATCGTGCCCATCGGCCCCTCCAGCGCAACGACCGGAGTCGTCACCAACCCACGCTCCCGGGGCGCGTGACCGCGGCGACACGGACACAGGAGGCGGCTCCGGGCGCCCCCCGGTTCGGGGCTTCGCCACGCTCACCGCCTGGGCGTATACTCCTCGTGCACTCCGGGATGGACCCAGGGGCGCCACCAGCGGCGGGTCGACGCTACGCCGCGGACTCACTCCGGCCCTGGAACCTCCGCCTCCGTTCCTCTGCACACCCCTCGGCGTCACGTTTCTCGCCGTGGCCAACGGCCCGTTCCTGGGTCTCATCGGACTCGCGGCCCTGTCCGTGATCCTGGCGAGCGTGGAGCACGGTTGGCAGACGCTGTCCCGCGCGCGTCTGGCCGAGTCCGGCACCGGCCCGGACTCCCGCGAGCGCATCGAACGCATGCTCGAGCGCGGGGACGACGTCGAGAGTTCCCTGCTCGTCCTGCGCGTCGCCTGCCAGGTCGCCCTGGCCATGACCTCGGTCGTGGTCCTGAACGACTTCCTGCCCTCGCTGTTCCCCACGGCCCACCTGGGACACGCGGTGACCACCGCCGGCATCGCGGTCTTCGTGTGGATTGCGCTCTTCTGTCGGGTGCTCCCCGACGAGCTGCGCCACGCGAGCCTGGCCCGGCTGGTCCGCGTGACGATGCCCGTGGTGGTCGTGATCGCGATCGTCCTGGGACCGCCGGTGCAGTTGCTGCGACGCTTGTTGCGCCGCATCACCGGCCACACCGACGAGGCCGAGAAGGAGCTCTACGCCGACGAAATCCTGTCCACCGTCGAGGAGGGCGAGCGCGAGGGTCACATCAAGGGTGACCAAGCCGACATGATCGAGAGCGTGCTCGAGCTGAGCGACACCGAGGTGCACAAGCACATGACGCCACGCACCGACGTCGACGTGATCGACGTCGGCGCATCGATCGGCGAAGCGACCCGCATCGCCTGCGAGACGGGTCGTTCACGCTACCCGCTGGTGGACGGCGACGTGGATCGCGTGGTCGGCGTGTTGCACGTGAAGGACCTGCTGCAACACGAGGAGCACGAGTCGGTCGAGACCTGCAAGCGTCCGCCCTACTTCGTGCCCGAGAGCAAGTACTGCGCCGAGCTACTGGCCGAGTTCCGCAAGCAACGCGCGCACATCGCCGTCGTGCTCGACGAGTACGGCGGGACCGCCGGGATCATCACCATCGAGGACGTCCTCGAGGAGATCGTGGGCGAGATCGACGACGAGTTCGACACCGAAGAAGACGACGAGGAGCTGAAGATCCTCGACAGCCACCACGCCGTGGCGCCGGGCACGATCCACGTCGACGAGCTCAACGAAGCGCTCGGCATCTCGCTGCCCGAGAGCGACGACTGGAGCACCCTGGGCGGCTTCATCTTCTCGACCCTGGGACGCCTGCCGGCCCAGGACGAAGTCCTGCGCCACGACAACGTGCAGCTGCGTGTCGATCGTGTCGAGGATCGGCGCGTCGACCGCGTGACGATCGAGATCTTCGACACCGCTGCCTGAGCAGCGCGGGTCCACGCTCGGACTCCCGGCCGGGCCGCGTCCGCGCTCCGACGCCCCGGCGAAGGAGCGATGCCTACAGGTAGCGCTCCAGACCGCGTTCGCGCAGCGCCTCGACGATCTGCTTCACCCCCTCGGCATCGTCGCGCCGGCAGACGAGCGTGGCGTCAGGCGTGTGCACGACGATCAGGTCGTCCACGCCCTTGACGGCCACCAGGCCATCGCGCGCCGACACGATGTTGCCCGTCCCCGAGAGCACGAGTGTGTCGCCCTCGGTCACGTTGCCGTCGTCGCCGGCGCCGGCCAGCCGCTCCAGGGCCGCCCAGCTGCCCACGTCGTCCCAGCGGATCGGGAGCGGCAGCAGCAGTGCCTGGTCCGCCTTCTCCATCACTCCGTAGTCGATCGAGATCGACTGCATGGAGGGGAACTCCGCGGTGAGGATCTGCTCGAACTCGTCGCCGCGCCAGGCGCGGGCGATGCGATCGAGACGCGGGCCCATGGCCGGCAGGTGCGCTGCGTAGGCGGCGGCCAGGGCTCGCGGCCGGAAGGCGAACAGCCCCGCATTCCAGAAGTGGCCACCGGCGGCGAGCATCTCCCGCGCCCGGGACTCGTCCGGTTTCTCGACGAAAGCGTCGAGCCGGTAGACGCGACGCCCGCCGAACTCGCCCAGCACCGCGCCCTGGCGCAGATAGCCGTAGCCGGTGGCCGGGCGATCCGGCTCGATGCCGAAGACCAGGATCGCGTCGGGCCGTGCGGCCAGGGCCTCGCGCGCCACGCCGATGTGCTCGCGGAAGAGCTCCTCGGCTCCGATCACGTGGTCGGACGGCATGGCGACCACCGTGGCATCCGGGTCCAGCGTGCCCACCAGCCGGCCGGCGAGCCCGATGCAAGGTGCCGTGTCGCGCCCCACCGGCTCACCGACGACCTGCATCGGTGGCACGTCCGGTAACAGCTCGCGCACCGCGCCGACATACCGGGCACTGGTGATCACGAACTGCCGCTCGGGAGGAATCATGTCCGCCAATCGCGTACTCGTCCGCACGATCAACGGCTCGTCGATGCCGATCGGCAGCAGTTGCTTGGGTCGGCGCACGCGGCTCGCCGGCCAGAAGCGCGTGCCCGAACCGCCGGCCATGATCACGGCGTACAGGTCGCCGCCCGCGGTGCTCACGGCGCCGTCCCATCGACAGCTTGCTCGCGGTCCGCCGCTTCGCGACCGTCCTCATCATGTCCGCGCTCGGGGCGCAGGTAGATCCGACGGACGCGCTTCCCGACCGAGCAGGCGATCTCGTAAGGGATCGTGCCGACCAGGCTCGCGAGTTCGTCGATCGCGATGGACGCCTCCCCGTCTCGCCCGATGAGCGTCGCGGTCTCTCCTACCTCCACGCCGGGGATGGGGCCCACGTCGATCATGGTGTAGTCCATGGAGATCGAACCGACGATCGGCGCGAGCGAGCCGCGCACGATGGCACAACCGCGATTGCTCAAGCGGTAGGCGAGGCCGTCGTTGTAGCCGATCGGCAACGTCGCGATGCGCGTGCGACGACTGGTGACATAGGTGCCGTTGTAGCCGATCGGTGTTCCCGCCGGGACGTCCTTCATGTACACGATCTGCGTCCGCAGGCTCATCACCGGACGCAGCTGCTGGCCGAGTTCGCTGGTCTCCGGAGCGACGATGCCGTAGAGCGCGATGCCGGGGCGGGCCAGCGGCAGTTGCGTGCCCACGTTGCCGAGGATCGCCGCCGTGTTGGCGAAGTGCACCAGCGGCGGGGACACGCCGTCGGCCGCGAGTTCGTCGAGCATGGCCTGCAGGCGACGACTCTGGACATCGGTGAACGGATGGGCGCTGCGCGAGGCGGAGACGTGGGTCGCCACGCCTTCGAGCTGGAGCGATCGCGAGCCGGCCAGGCGGCGCGCCAGATCCGTGGCCCGGGGGGGCAGGGCGCCCAGGCGCCCCATGCCTGTGTCGACCATCAGGTGCACCTTGAGCACGCGTCCCTGACGCTCCGCCTCAGTCTCCAGGCTCTCGATCCGGTCCATCGAGTGGATGCATACCCGCACGTCGTGACTGACGACCTGCGGCACCTCCTCGGGGATGATCGTGCCCAGGATCAGGATCGGCGCCTCGATCCCGGCCACGCGAAGTTCCAGGGCCTCCTGGGAATCGCCCACCCCGAAGCCCCAGATCCCGGGGACGTCCGCCAGGGCGCGGGCGACGGGGACCGCACCGTGCCCGTAGGCGTCGGCCTTGACCACGGCCAGGATGCTCGTGTCGTCGCCCAGGCGGCGACGCACGACGCCGGCGTTGTGGCGCAGGGCGCCCAGGTCGACCTCGGCCCACACGCGATGACCGCGGGTGGACGGCAGGGCGGACGACGCGGAGGGTGCGGGGTCGTTCAAGACGGGTTCTTCCGCTCCTCGAGAGCGATCTCGGCGTGGGAACGCTTGAGGTAGAGCGGAAGCACCGCCGCGGGGTCGTCACCACCCGCGACGAGACGTGCCCTCCCCAGGACGGCCACATCGTACGCGTCGGGAAGCGGTTCGCGAACGACGAGTCGCGCGGGCGTCAGCGGCGGCAGGGCGTCGTCGGCGCGGACCAGGCACGGCGCGAGCACGGTGCTCACGAGCTGGTCGGGCGAGCGGCGGTAGTCGGCGCGGTAGAGCTCGCCGCGCCGGGCGTCGAGGACCACGGTCACTTCGTCCAGCTCCGCGTGCTCCCGTAGCTGGCCCCAGGCCGCGGCCGCCACCGAGGGCACGGCCGCCAGGCGGGCGCCGGAGGGCAGCACCAGCGCCCGTGCCAGGGCGATGGCCGAGCGCAGCCCGGTGTAGCTGCCCGGCCCGGTGCCCACGGCGACCCCCGCCAGATCGGTCACCGAGAGGCCGCGGGCGGCCAGGAGCTCGCCGACAGCCGCAGCCAGGGCGGCGGTGCCGCGTGTGCCCTCCGCGGCACACCAGGACTCGAGCCGTTCGCCATCGGCGGCCACCAACGCCGCACTGGGTCGCAGCGTGGACGCGTCCAGCCCCAGCACCGGGGCCGAAACGGCTGCCGCCTGCCCTCCGGGGATCGGGGAACCGGGGGCCCGCGCGCTCATCCTCCGGACTGATCGCCGGAGTTCGCTCCCACCGCATCGATCTGTTCGCGCCAGATCCGGGCCAGGCGCTGGGACAACTCGTCCACGACCGCCGCGTCGAGCCCCTCGACCATCACCCGCGCCAGGTTCTCGGTGCCGGAGTAACGCAGCACGATGCGAATCGCGTCCCCGTGCTCGGTCTCGGCCGCCTCGACCTCGTGGGTCAAAGCGGACAGGGACTCCACCGGCGGTCGCGCCGTCACCGGCACGTTGAGCAACACCTGGGGCACGTTGGGGACGGCGTCGACGACCGAGGCCAGGTCCCGACCGGTGTCCACCAGCCCGGCGAGCACCCGCAGGGCGGTGAACAATCCGTCGCCGATGTAGGCGCCGCCCTCGGCGAACACCAGGTGTCCGGAGTCTTCGCCTCCCAGGCCGAGCCCCTGGTCCTGCATGGCGGCCAGCACGTAGCGATCGCCCACGGGCGTGCGGTGCAGCCGGATGCCCTGGGCGGTGAGCATCCGCTCCAGGCCCAGGTTGCTCATCACCGTGGCCACCACCGCCCGCCCGGGCAGGGCGCCACGGTCGGCCATCCAACCACCGAGGAAGCCCAGCATGTGGTCGCCCGTGCACGAGCGACCGGCGCCGTCCACCATCAGCACGCGATCGGCGTCGCCGTCGAACGCCAGGCCGAGGTCGAAGGGGGCGGCGCCGGCCGGCGACCCGGTGACGACCCGCGCCACGTTGTCGAGGTGCGTCGAACCGCAGCCCTCGTTGATGTTGCGGCCGTCCGGTGCGGCACACACGGCGTACACGTCGGCGCCCAGCTCGGACAGCACGGCGGGTGCCGTGTCGGAAGCCGAGCCGTGAGCGCAGTCCACCGCCAGGCGCAGACCCGACAGGTCGATGCCGGCGAACATCGCGCGGATCGCCTGGACGTAACCGGTCGCACCGTCCTCGGTGACGAGTTCGGGGGCCGCCGCGACGTCCGTCGGGGCGGACGCCGGTGCGCCCTCGAGTCGATCGGCACCCAGCCGCACGAGTTCGCGCTCGACCGCGTGCTCGCGCTCGTCGGAGAGCTTGAGCCCTCCGGCACCGAAGACCTTGACGCCGTTGTCCCGCCAGGGGTTGTGGGACGCGGACACCACCACGCCGAGCGCCGCATCGCGGTCGCGCATGGCCATCGGCAGCCCCGCCGTGGGCACCACGCCGAGATCGACGACGCGCGTCCCCGCCGCGTGCAGACCGTGGGCCAGATCGGCGCTGATGCCGGTGCCCGAGGCACGGGTGTCCCGAGCCAGGAGCACGAGCGTGCCCGCCCCCTCCATGGCCCCCAGGGCCCGGCCCAGCAGGCGCAGGAAATCAGGCGCCAGCGGGCCGATGCCCGCCGGACCGCGGATGCCGTCGGTACCGAACCAGTTGCGCGTCACGTCGTCCTCGTCTTGTCGCCCCGGGAGCCGACCATCCCTTCGCGGGAGGCGAAGTTCAACGGCTGCTAGCCCGGACTTCTCACCAGCTTTCGTCGCGAGGGTGCGACTGGTGCTGGAGGGCAAGGAGCATCGTCGCTTTCGGCGCCGAGGCGGGGTGACACCCCGTCGAGCACCGAAAGTGTCGATCGACGCAGCCCAGCTGCGCCAGGCGTGTCCGCAGCAGGAGCTGGTGAGAAGTCCGGGCTAGCTGTCGCCGTCGTTCATGCCGCCCAGCGCCGCCTCGAGCTGGTACTCGATCTGGGGCGCACGACCGTCCGGAGTCGTGATCTCCACCTCGTCGGACAGCCCCTGGGTGAACACGCTGACCTTCTCCTCGGCCTGCAGGAAGCTGGCCTCGCTCCAGTCGAAGACGACGAAGATGCGCTCGCGCAGCCACTCCTCCGACTGGGAATACAGCTCGGCTTCCGGCCCCGTCACGAGCAGGTCGACCGACTCGGTGGCGCTGACCATGCGGCGCTTGCTGGCCGGCAGGGCGTCGGCGTTGATGTACCGCACCCGCACGAAGGGCAGCTCGACCGAGTACGGCACGGAGTCGATCGGCACCGTGACCGTGACCTGACCGCCGCCGGTGAGCAACGTGAGTTCACCGAGGTCCGGCGACAGACCGATGTCCTGGCTGACCTGCGAGGACTTGCCCTCGATCACCAGGGTGCGCAGCCGCAAGCCCGCCGGATCGGAGCGCAACTCGTCGAGGCGCTTCTTGGGGCCGCTCACCGCCACGAGGTTGGGCGAGATCCGGATGTCGGACGGATCGAACGCGTAGCCAGCCCGCGGGCGCCCCTCGATCTCGACGTTGGCGCTCGTCAGCTCGAACACGCCGGTCGTCTCCCGGGCGATGGGCACGCTGAGCTGCTTGGGCTTCACCTCGAACTCGCTGTACTCCGGCTGCTCGCCGCTCTTGACCTTGAACAGGTCTTCGACGTTCAGGTTGAAGCGCACGATGTTCTCGTCCTCGCCCACCAGCTGCTCGTCGTTGATCTCGAGGATCGCGCTGAGCTCGAGGCTCTGGATCTGTTCGCGCAGGCCCTTCACGTCGATCTCCACGCGACTGCTGCGCAGTCGGTTGAGGTCCTTGTCCTGGCGCAGGCGCTTGACGTCGGCGATCAGGCCGTCGGGCACGACCACGTAGATGGCCGGCGAACTGGCGCGCTGCTGTTCGGCCTCGGCCACGCTGCGCACCACGCGCACGGGCAGCGCCAACGTGCGCTCGCCCACGACGAACGCCTGGAGCACGAACCACAGAAAACACGCCAGGAAGACGGCCGACAACTTGCGGCCGATGTCACGCCGAACGAGGCGGTAGGGGTTCCAGGTGCGCCCTTCTTCGCGCTTGCGTCGATCGAGCTGCAGGCGCTGGCGCAGCACGTCGACCAGTTCGTCGTCCCGGGCCGGTTGCAGTTCCCCGTGGTGCACGACGGTGACCTTGCCGGTCTCTTCCGAGACGACCACGGCGACGGCGTCGGTCTCCTCGGTCACACCGATCGCCGCGCGGTGCCGCGTCCCCAGCTCACGGGCGATCTCGGTCGACTCCGTCAACGGGAGCGTGACCGACGCGGCGACCACGCGCCCTTCGGCGACGATCACCGCACCGTCGTGCAGCGGGCTCTTGGGATAGAAGATCGACTCGAGCATGGCACCCGACAGCGCTGCGTCGAGTTGCACGCCGTTGCCCTGCGTGCTCTTGAAACCGGTCTGCTGCTCGAAGACCACGAGCGCGCCGATGCGCTGCTTGCCCATGGTCACGAAGCTCTTGGCCAGGTCGGCGAGTTGCGAGGGCGCGCTGCGCCCCCCCAGCGGGCGTTCGCTCAAGCGCGAGAAGCCGCGCCGGATCTCGGGCTGGAACAACACGATCAGCACCACCGGCAGGATCGGGAACGCCGCGAGCCCGACCACTTCCAGGCGGGTGAACGAGATGTCGAACGAGATGCTGAGCAGGAACAAGCCGGCGGCGACCACGAACAGGGCGATCAGCAGCCCCTTGACCACCGCCAGCCCGCGCGTGCCGTGCAGGAAGCGCAGCATCGCGTAGAAGAACCAGGTCAGCAGCGCCACTTCGACGAAGCCGACGATCTGGTCCTTGAACTCGGCCACCCGGTCGAGGTCGATGTCCGCCGCGAGCAATGGGGAGAAGACGGCGTCCGCGCCCGCCCAGTCCGTCACGAGCTGACCACCACGTCCATGGGTGCTCCTGCCACTTCGAGCACGCGCGTGATCGTCTCACCCAGCAGGGTGTCGGGCGTCGAGGCGCCGGCGGTGAAGCCGATCGTGATCTCGCCGGCGGGCAGCCAATCGCGGGTGGACTCGAACTCGCCCGTCTCGGAACAGCGGTGGCGGATCTCGTCGGGGCGAATGGCCATCGGCCCATCCACGTGGTAGCTGGGGAAGTGTCCTCGTCCCACGCGGGTCAGATTCTTCGTGTTGGACGAGTCGTGCCCGCCCACGACGATCATCAGGTCCAGGGCGTCCTGGTCCACGAGCGCGGTCACGGCGTCCTGGTTGTCCTGGGTGGCGCCGCAGATCGTGTTGAGCTCGCGGAAGTGCTCACCCACGTTGTCTGCACCGAAGCGCACGGCCATCGACTGCTTGAGCATACGCTCGATCTCGCGGGTCTCGGACGCAAGCATCGTCGTCTGATTGATGGTGCCCACCTGAGCCAGATCGCGATCGCAATCGAAGTCGGGTGAGCGGGCGCCGTCCGGGAGCTGCGACAGCAGTTCCGCCGCGTCCAGCGGCTGCTCGATCACATCGCAGACCCATTGGGCCTGCTCGCGATCGGCGACCACGAGGTACTTGCCGCCCTTGCTGGCGATCAGGCTGGCCGAGGCCGCCGTCTCCTCGTGCTCGTAGAGACCGTGGATGATCGTCGTGAATCCGTCGCGCAGGTAGTTGAGCGTGCGCTTGTGCGGCTTGATCACCCAGGGACAGGTCGTGTCGACGATCGTGCAGCCGATGCCGCGCAGCCAATCGGTGTCTTCGACCGTGGCCGAGAAGGCGGGGATGACCGCCACGTCGTCGGCACCCGGTGCACCGTCCTCATCCGCGTCGGCGAACGGGCCGCGGACGAACTTCACGCCGAGCGTCTTGAAGTCCGAGTTCACACGCGGGTTGTGGATGATCTGATCGAGCAACCAGATCTGTCGCCCCGGATACTCGTCGAACGCATCCTGGACCATCGCCACGGCGCGGTCCACGCCCCAGCAGAAGCCGAAGCTGCGCGCGGTGCGAACGGTGACCCGGCCGCTGACCAGGTTCCCGTCCTGCGCTCGCAGCCGCTCGATGAGCGGGCTCTTGTAGCTGTAGCGCTCGAACGGATTGTCGTACGGGTTGTCTCGAGTCATCGCTGCCTGCAGGAAATTACGATCTCAGGTTAGCTGGGACCGGGAATCGAAACCACCGGACACCGACGGGGCTCGGACCGGGACCCTGCGAACCGGGGCACACCGGCACCGTGAGCGACGGTTCCGGAGGGCCCTGCGGCCCCCGGAGGGTCTCCAGGACCCGCTCCACCATGGGCCTCCCCCGCGCGTGGGCATCGACGGGCCACCAGCGTGCCGCCTCGGGGCTGG
This sequence comes from Planctomycetota bacterium, assembly GCA_029259695.1. Taxonomy (GTDB): domain Bacteria; phylum Planctomycetota; class B15-G4; order B15-G4; family B15-G4; genus OFTM49. The sequence continues at coordinate 7,111 of JAJDEQ010000135.1, read as the reverse complement.
TCGAAGTCGAGGCGGCCGGCAGCGACCGGAATTCCCATCGGCATCGATCGAGCACAGCTGAACCCCGACGAGGAGGCCGATCGATGGCATCCCGCCCGCCTCACAGAGCGGTCCTCGTGGCGCCTTGCACGGCGTGCACGACGGCGAGCGCATCGACCGCCGCGGCGACGTCGTGCACACGCACCAGATCCACGCCGGCCAGGGCCCCGAGCACCGTCGTGGCCGTCGTGGCGTGTTCGCGCTGGCCGACATCGCGGCCCGTGATCCCACCCAGGAAGCTCTTCCTCGAGCAGCCGAGGACCGTCCGGAAACCGAGCGCCACCAGCTCGGGGAGCGCGGCGAGCAAGGCCAGGTTGTCCCGGGTGCGCTTGCCGAAGCCGATCCCCGGATCGAGCAGGATGTCGTCCCGGGCAATGCCGGCCGCACACGCCCGCTCGACGGAACGGCTCAACTCCGCCGCGACTTCCCGTGGCGCATCGTCGTAGTGCGGGTCGTCCTGCATCGTGGCCGGCGTTCCACGCCGGTGCATGAGCACCACGGGCAGGCGGGAACTCGCCACCACGGCCCCCATCTGGTCGTCGTGCTCCAGGGCCGAGACGTCGTTGACCAGGTCCACGGCCGGACCGCCCGGGAGGTCGAGTGCGCGCTGCAGCACGGCGGCGCGAGTCGTGTCGAGTGACAAGGGGACATCCACGGCGGCGCGCAGGGCCGGGAGCACCCCGGCGAGACGGCGCCACTCCTCGGATGCGTCCACCGCAGCGGCGCCGGGCCGGGTGGAGACGGCGCCCACGTCGATCACGGCAGCCCCAGCGGTCACCATCTCCGCGGCGGCCGCCAGGACATCGTCGATCGACCCGAAGCGCCCCCCGTCACTGAAAGAGTCGGGGGTGACGTTGAGCACGCCCATCACCCGGCTCCGCCCCCCTGCACGGCAGGGTGGCGGCAACGGGCGCGGCGTCACGCCGGGTCGGGCACAGGCAACGAGCCGCCGCCGAAGCCCTCCTCGGGCTCGGGCGGGCTCGGGCGGACCACGGGCACCGCTTCCGGTTGGCCCCCGGCCGGCGGTTCCTCGGCGACCACCGGGCGCAGCTCGTCGACGGTCGCGCCTTCGATCACCCGGGTCACGTCGGCACCATTGATCGTCTCGTAACGCAGCAGCGCGTCGGCCATCCGTACCATCGCCCCGCGGTCGCCCTCGATCAGCTCCCGAGCCCGCTGGTAGCAGGCCTCGAGCATCTCGCGGACCTCCACGTCGATGCGCTCGGACGTGCGTTCCGAGTAGTTCTTCGAGCGCATGAGTTCGTCGCCCAGGAAGACCTCACCGCGCTCCTCGCCCAGGGCCATGGGGCCGAGCTTCTCGCTCATGCCCCAGCTGCAGACCATGCTGCGTGCGATCTGCGTCGCACGAGAGATGTCGTTGGCCGCACCGCCCGAGATGTCGTCGCAGAAGACCTCCTCGGCCACACGCCCGCCGTAGAGCATGGTCAGCGTGCCGAGCAGTTCCTTCTTGCGATGGTGGTACTTGTCACGCTCGGGGAGCTGCATCGTGGCGCCCAGCGCCATGCCGCGCGGGATGATCGTGACCTTGTGCACGGGCTCGACGATGCCGGCGAGCTTGGCCGCCACCAGGGCGTGCCCGGCCTCGTGGTACGCCGTGACCCGGCGGTCCTCCTCCTCCATCACGCGGCTCTTCTTCTGGCGCCCGAAGCGCACCTTGTCGCGAGCCTCCTCCAGGTCCTCCTGCTCGACCGCATCCTTGTTCTTGAGCGTGGCGATGAGCGCGCCCTCGTTGATCAGCGCCTCGAGCTCGGCGCCCGAGAACATCGGCGTGCCCCGGGCCACGAGAGCCAGGTCGACCCCCGCAGCGAGCTTCACCTTCTGCGAGTGCACCACGAGGATCGCCTCACGGCCCCGCAGGTCAGGCAGGTCGAGGGTGATCTGGCGGTCGAAGCGGCCGGGACGCATCAGCGCCGGGTCGAGCACGTCGGGCCGGTTGGTGGCGGCGATCATGATCACGCCCGAATCGGTCTCGAAACCGTCCATCTCGACCAGGATCGCGTTGAGCGTCTGTTCCCGTTCGTCGTGTCCGCCGCCCAGACCGGCGCCGCGCTTGCGGCCGACCGCGTCGATCTCGTCCAGGAAGATGACGCAGGGGGCGTTCTCGCGCGCCTGCTTGAACAGGTCGCGCACACGACTGGCACCCACACCGACGAACATCTCGACGAAGTCACTGCCGCTGATGGCGAAGAACGGCACGTTGGCCTCGCCCGCGATGGCCTTGGCCAGCAGCGTCTTGCCCGTACCGGGCGAGCCCACCAGCAACACACCGCGCGGCACGCGACCACCCAGCCGGCTGAAGCGCTTGGGATCCTTGAGGAAGGCGATGATCTCCTGGACCTCGTCCTTCGCCTCCTCGACGCCGGCGACCTCGTCGAAGGTCACCTTGGCCTGGTCCGGCGTCATCATCTTCACGCGGCTGCGACCGAAGGACATGATCCCGCCGCCGCCGCTCGCCGCGCGCATCTGGCGCGTGAAGATGAACAGGAAGATGCCCATCAACAGCATCCACGGGACGAGCCAGACGAGCAGGCCGCCCCACATCTCGTTGTTCGGCTCGTAGCTGACCTTGTCCTCGCCGCCGACCGGAGCGGGCGTGATGCTCACGCCGTCGGCCAGCGCAGCTGTGATCACCTGGCCCACGCGCTCGTCGTTCACGTCGCCCGTGATGCGCGCGCTGTTCCACTTGCCACCGACCATGTAGTCGAGGTACAGGCCGGTCTCCCCGGGGGGGATCACGGCGTAGGCCACGTTGCCGATGGTGTAGCCGCCCAGGATCCGCCAGCGGCCCGCATCCAGCTCGGCCACCAGCAGCTCGAGCGGCACGTCCTTCACGTCGCGCCGGGCCAGTCGCTCGAGTTCGGGCAACTCGCCCTTGCTGTACTCGGGGACGCGCACGTCACGCCACGTCTCGCGCGGCGGACCGGCGGGTCCCTCGGGCTCGATCACGGTGGCGTTGACGCGCTCGTCACCCACCACCTCGAGATCGGCCAACCGGCCCATGTAGGCCAGGGTGCGGAGGTTCTGGAAGTTGTGTCCCTTGTCCGCATCGGGGGGATCCAGGGTGCGGTAGATCAGGAACACCATCAGGAACAACAGCATGATCGTGAGCATGCCGCCCATGCGGGGCGGCTCACGACGCGCTGGTTCCTTGCCTGGGGGAGGTTTTCTGCCGTCGCTCATGTCGTGATCAGAAGGGGGCTTCGAGGAGCCGGACGATGTCACGTGCGAGGAACGAGAAGGCCTCGTCCCGCCCGTCGTCGAGGTCTTCGGAGAAGGCGGGGACGAAACGGCCGATGCGGCTCAACTTCTTGGTCCGAATCACTTGTCCTGTCTGGGCATCCTTCAATTCGACGACGACCGTGATGGTGGTGGATTCGGACGTGACATCCCGCTGGCGATCATCCGATAGCACGCGCTGCCGAACGTCAACGATACGGCCTCCAACGACGACCTCGGCCGTTTCCTTGCTCGTCAGCCGGAGGCCCGGTCTTGAGAGGATCTCGTCACGGATGCGCTCCGTGAGCTCGAACTGGTAGTCGCGATAGAAGGTGTCGTTGTCGAAGTAGGCCAGGAAGACCTGATCCCGCTCGGGGGGGAAGATCGCGTCCCGGTCGAGGGCCACGCAGGCACCCGAGAGGGCCAGCAAGAGCAGCACGACCCTGCGTCCAGCGCGTGCACTCATTCGGGTCGTTCTCCCCACAGATCCCGCCCTGGCCGGACGGCGTCGACGGAACTGAGCATGGGGTCGTTGCGCAGGGCCTGCAGGTCGAGGCCCATGGCCTCCAGCCGTTGCCCGGCCAGCTGCCCCGGCTCGGTATCAGGGTACAGCAGCCAGGCGTTGGCCAGCCTCAGTCGCTCTCCGGCTGCGACCCCTCGACCGCGGTAGAAGTCGGCCACGATCACTTCGGACCGGGCGAGCTGGCTGCGCACATGATCGAGGTCGCGCCGCGCTTCCGCCGACGAGACGCCCTTGGGGAACAGCCGCAGCGACTCCTCGAGGCGGCCCTTGGCCCGCAGCAGGTCATCGCGGTCGTACTCCGGACCGCGGCTGAGCTGCATCCGGGACCAGCCCGCGCGCCACAGCGCCAGCTCGCCCCACTCGCTGTCGGGGTACTCCTCGAACAGGCGCTCGTAGGCCAGCGCGGCCTCCTCGAACTCCTCTTCCTCGACGAAGTAGTCGCCGACCAACCGCAGGGCATCATCGGCCTCGTCGCTGCGTTTGAAGTAGGCCTGGAGCGTCTCGAGCACCTCCACGCCCCGCGCCCGCGAGTCGAACCAACCCCAACCGCGGTAGCGCTCTTCGTTGAAGAACGCGAGTCCGATCTCGAACAGGCGCTCGCGGATCAACGCGGCGTGCGGCGACCACGGCGCGTTTTCGAGGATGTAGCGGTAGTGCCGGAAGGCGGCGAGGTGTTCGCCTCGTTCGAAGTCGGCCTCGCCCGCGACGAAGGCGGCCTCGGCCCGGTCGCGCGGATCTTCGTCCGTGCTGCGGGCGATCGGGCCGGCGATGTCGGACGCGTCCTCGTAGCGCCCCATCTCCAGCAGCCGGCGGGACGCGTCGAGCGGTTCCCCCAGGTCGATGTCGGGCGTGCTCGAGCAGCCCGCGCAGACGGCGACCAGCAGCAGGACCAGGACGCTCAGCGGCCGTCCCGCGGTCGTTCGGGTGGCGCTCATGTGCGTGCCGGCTCCCGCGCGCCACGGCTCTCGGCCGCGTTGAACTCGAAGGGCAGCAACAGGCAGCGCGGCCGGCGCTCGAGCAGGTGCACGAAGGTGCGGTCGAAGAAGCGGCGGACGTCGCGTGCGGTGTCGGGCGGCAGGATCGTCTGGGTCATGCGGCGTGGGTCCTGGCCGGCCAGTCGGAGGATCGTCTCGGCGGCGACCGAGGACAGATCGAACGTCCCGCGCTCGCCGTCGCGGCAGGCGGAACACACGATCCCGCCCTGCTGCGGGTCGCAGCGCACGACGCGATGGCCTTGCGGCCGCCGCCCGCACGCCACGCAACGATCCAGGACGGGCTCGAATCCCGCCATCCTAAGCATCGCCCCCTCCAGGGCAAAGACGACGGTGGGCAGTGCCGCCGGCTCCGGCCCGCCGTCCAGAGCGGCCAGATAGGCGCTGGACAGCTCGAACACCCCGGGCACCCGTTGGCCCTCGGGGACGACCGAACGGAGCAGCTCCACGAGGTATTGGCCGGCCAGGAGCAGATCCCGGCGCCGGCGCATGCCGGGGTGGTGGGACGTCACCCGCCGCTCGCTGAGCTGCGGCATGGCCCGGCTGTTGCGCCGGCTCCAGTACGTGACGACACATTCGTCGAGCAGGTCCACCGAGCCGCCCTTGCGGCTGCGCTCGCGGTGCACCCCCTTGATGATCAGGCTGATCCGGCCCTCGCTCCGAGTCAGGAACTCGGCGATCTGGCTGGTCTCCCCGAAGGGCGTGCGCCGCAGCGCCAAGGCCTGTGTGGTGACGCGTCCCACGGCCTGATAGCCTACCCGCCAACGCTCACGAGGTCGCCGAGAAGACGTCGGTTCGCAGCTCGTGATGCCCTCCCCGGCGGTGAGACGCCCGCCTCGCACCGGCCGCCCCACCTGCTTGCGAGTCGTTCGTGTTGAAGCACGCGCAGGGTCCACGACCCGTCGTCGACGATCTCGACCAGCTCGAGCAGCAGCGCCACAAGGCGCGCAAGAAACGGTCGTTGCGCGACCTCTTCCGCAAGACGGAGGAGAACCGCATCTACCGCGAGCTGTGGCGGCACGTACGCCCCCATCGCCGGGCCCTGTTCGTCGGCATCGGCCTGGCGTTCATGGCCAGCGCCGCGGGCGTGGGCAACATCTTCATCCTCGAGAAGGTCTTCGAGCCGATCCTCATGGGCGACACGACGCGCGGCCCGGTGGCCACGATGCTCGCCCTGTCGGCCAAGACCAACGCCATGGGCGGTTCCCTCGACGCGTGGTGGACCACCCTCGCCGCCCTCAGCTCGACCGCCTGGGGCATGCTCACGCGCCCGGGCAAGCTCAACGTGGCGGTGGCCGCCTTCATGCTGCTCGTGTTCTTCGAGCAGGCCACCAAGTACCACCAGAAGCTCATCAACCGCACGGTCGCGCTGGAACTCGTGCGCAGCGTGCGCGCGTCGCTGTTCGACAAGCTCATGGACCTGTCCATGCGGTTCTTCCAGAAGAACCCGTCGGGCAAGCTCATGTCGCGGGTGACCAGCGACCTGAACCAGCTGGGCAGCATCCTCGTCGACGTGATGGTCGTCTACCTCACCGACGCGCTCACCGTGGTGATGATGCTCGCCTACCTCGGCGCCAAGGGCGGCACCGCCGTGCTCGCCGGACTGTCCATCGGCATCGTGTCGTTCCTGCCCGTCCAACGCCTGGCGCGGCGCGTCCGGCGCAAGGAGCACGACAACCAGAAGAAGATGGGCGGTGTGTTCCAGCGCCTGGCCGAGGTGCTCTCGGCCCAGAAGGTCGTCAAGGCCTTCGCCGCGGAGGAATTCGAGCGCCAGCACTTCGGCCAGCTCAACACGGCCTACACCGAGGGCCGCAAGAAGACCATGCAGCTGCGTGCGCGCACCGGGCCGGTGGTCGAGATCGCGGGCGCCGCGGGCGTGGCGTTCCTGGTCTGGTGGGGCGGCATGCAGGTGATCGACGGCTCCTGGCAGGCCACCGGCTTCATGGCCATCATCTTCATCCTGGTGCGCCTGGTGGGTTCGCTGCGCCGACTGGGAGAGACGAGCACGAAGATCCAGACCGGGCTGGCGGCCGCCGATCGCGTCGGCACGATCCTCTACCAGCAGTCCGAGGTCGTCGAAGCGCCCGACGCCACCCCGCTCCCGGGCGTCGAACAGGGGATCTCGTTCCGCGGTGTGTGCTTCAGCTACGACGCCGATCACCCGGTGCTCGACGACATCTCGTTCGACCTGCCCCGGGGCAAGACGCTGGCCATCGTGGGCCCCACCGGCTCCTGCTAGTCCACCTACTGCGACCTGCTACCGCGCGTCTTCGACGCCGATGCCGGGCAGATCCTGTTCGGCGGCGACGAGGAGCGCGAG
>JAJDEQ010000134.1 GCA_029259695.1 Planctomycetota bacterium | reverse complement strand
CGGTCACCCGGGCGACGAAGCCAGAGCCTGGCCAACGCGCCCCTGAGCGGGCCCCGCGGCGCGAATCCGCGCGCAGACGGCGCACCCTCAGCGCCCACTCGGTAGGCTGTCCTGCCTTCGCCAGGAGAGGAGCCCGCGCTGATGCACTACCTGACTCGCCAGCGGCTGCACATCGCGCGCTTCCACCCGCTGATGAAGGTGCTGCTGTCGCTCTACATCGTGAGTGTGCTGGCCGCCATGTGGGTCGCCACACTCAAGTACACCGATCGCGGGGAGTGGTCGTTCGGCGGAGTGCGCGAGTTCATCGCCGGTAGCGCGGACACGAGCCACGATCCCTTCGGCGACCCCATGGGCGGCACCGAAGAGGGGCTCGCGTACGCCGAACCCAAGTCGCGGCGGGAACTGGTCGACATCGTGCACCCGCACCTGTTCAGCATCCCGATCGTGCTGTTCCTGCTCGGCCACCTCGTGCACCTGACCGGGTTGCGCGACGGCCTCAAGCTCGCCATCAACGTGACCGCCTTCGGTTCGTTCCTGGTCACCTTCCTGTTGCCGTTCGCGGTCGTCACGCGGCCCGGCCTGACGCCCGTGCTGGTGGTGTCCGGCTCGGTCTTCGTCGCCAGCTGCGTCGTGCTCTGTCTGGTGCCGTTCTGCTCGATGTGGTGGGGCAACCCGGAACGCGGCTTCGATGCGATCCCCGCGCGGCGTACGAGCGACGACTGACGGCGACAGCGCGCGCCGCTCCGCATGCGCTGCGACGACGGCGCTCCACTCGTCAACCCGTCACACACGACGTCACCGTCGGCGCTGCGGACCCTACCAGCCCACGGCCTGGCGTGCGCCGGCTCCCGGCCCGTAGACGACAGCGTTGCCGAACAGCCTCGCCGTCCCGCGCGAGTAGCCGCGGAATGCCGGACGCGCGACGAACAGGATCACCTGGCCGCTGCCGAGGCGCTCGATGGTGAGGTAGGCGCTGTGCGCGATGCGCTCCCGCGCTTCGGGCCACACGAGACCGGAGAGGCGCAGCTCGTCGGCAGCTGCCAGGCGTACAGGCGTCTTCACCGGCTCGCGCGCCATGAGCACCGTCGAGCCGGAGTACAGCACGGGCATCTCCGGACCGCAGCCCACCGTGACCCACGACTCGTCATCGACGTGAGCGCGCAGGTACACGCCCTGCGGCGCGAAGCGGCGCTTCCAGGCATCCTCGCGCTTGGCGTCCTCGCCCTTGAGCGGTGCGTCGGCGCCCTTCGTGTGCGCCACGGGGTCCTCGGACGACGCCGCGGCGGGCTCGGAAGGATCACTCTCGGCAGCACCGTCGTCGTCACGGCCGGTGTCGTCCGCAACGAGCTCGGAGGCGACGTCTTCCGCCGCTCCGGGGGTTTGCGCTCCAGGGGTTTGCGCTGCAGGAGCTCCGGATGCGCTGTCGGCCGGAACCATCCCCGCGTCGAGAGGCTCGTCACCCCACAACGCATCCAGATCGAGCTCGATCTGGCGTGCGTCGAGCTCCCGCCGGGCGGACTTGTCGTACGCGGCGCGTTGCTCGAGCACGTCACGCAGGCGCTTCACCGAACCCCACTTCAGGTCGGGCCCCGCCATGGCGCCCGCGCTCGCACCGAACGCGATCAGCGTGCCGCCGTTGCGCACCCAGTCCTCGAGCCGCTTGGTGTGCCGTGACAGCACGCCGCCGACGCCGCCCCCCGACGGGATCACGATCACGTTGTACCGGCGCAGGTCGTACGAGCCGAACGACTGGGCGTCCAGGGTGGCCAGACTGGCTCCCAGCTCGTGGTCCAGCAGGTGCCAGACATCACCGTACGCCTCCACGTCCACCGGCGAGTTCGACAACAGCGCGACGCGCGGGCGGCTGAGCAACAGGAAGTGGCCGCCGCCGAGATCCGGCCCGTCGGCCGGGGCCCGCCCCCCGCCGGTGGTGTTCACGGCGACGCCGCTCTCCGACGAAGCCCTGGCGACCAGCTGGTCGACGTCCGGTCCGTTCTCGGAGCGGCGCACCAGCAGGCTGCCCCGCGGGAACGAACGCCCACCCGTCTCGAAGGCCTTGTCGGAGACGTGGACCGCCAGGCCCAGATCCATCGCCCGCACTGCGAAGCGCAGCGAGTGATCGAGGCTTCCGTCGACCACCCAGGCGTAGGGAACGTCGCGCGACATCGCGTCGGCGGCCGCAGCCGGAGTGGCGAACGCGGACGTCGCGGGCACGCGCTCGGCCCCGGCGACCGAACCGTCCTGCCCGTCGAGGCCCACCACGTCGCACCAGTACGCCTCGACGTCGAAGGCGTGCGCCAGCGACCAGGCGGTCACGTCGTACATCTTGCTGCGGCCGTGGCGTTCCAGCTCGCGGCGTTCCTCGAGCAGCGACTCGGCATCGATGCGCGGATCGAAACCCAGGAAGGCCTGGACCCGCGGCGCGGCCGGTTGACGCGCGGGAACGAGCAGCGCGCCCGGGGGCAGGTCGAGCGTCTCGTGACGGCGGCCGAGCGTGTCGACCACACCGGTCACCTCCAGGTGATCGCGGGCCCGGTGCACTTCCAGCCCCTGCCCGAGCAGCGTGGCCAGCAGTGCCTGTTCGCGATCGCGAGTGCGCCCTGGGATGCACACGAACATGCGGTCGTTACCCGGGCGTTCAGACGACACGTTGCGCCGCCCCGTCGCCAGGAAGTCGCGCAACACCTCGTCGCGGTGCTCGCGCAGCGTGGTCACGTTCGCGAGGCTGCTGACGGCCTGGTGGTGCACCGACTCGCGGTAGGTCATGACCTGCCCCGAGGCCCGCCGCAGTGCCGTCCCGTAGGTGCTCGACTGCTCGTAGAGGATGCCCACGGCGCCGTTGAGCGAGCCCCAGGCGTCGGAGTAGAACGGTCCCCAGCCATCGGCCCACTCGCGGGTGTAGTAGCCCCAACCGTAGCGATCGAAGGCCGCACCCTGATCGGCGGCGAAGACCTTCTGCCACTTGTTCAGCGTCGTCGGCAACTGGGGATTGTGCGGACGCTCCTGGGGGTAGGTGAGGAACGTGTCGAGCGATCCCATCTCGTGTCCGTCGACGAACAACTGCGGGTGGAAGGCGAGCGTTGCCCGCCAGCGACCGCGCGTCTCGGGGTGCACGCCGGCCATCCAGTCGCGGTTCAGGTCGAACAGGTAGTGGTTGCCGCGTCCCCAGGGCCAGCGACCGCGGTGCATGCTCGCGTAGTCGAGGCTCGCGACGTAGCCCGCGCCCTGCTCGGTCATGGCGATGATGCGTTCGCGACCATCGGGGTTCATGACCGGATCGATGACCACGACCACCTCGTCGAGCAGGCCGACCACGTCGGCGTCCGTGCCCGCGATCAGGTGGTAGCCGAAGGCCACGGCCGCATCGGCCCCGGAGAGTTCGTCGCCGTGGATGCTGTAACCCATCCAGGCCACCGGTCGGGCGCGGGCGAGGATCTCGTCGGCCGCCGCGGCATCGAGCCCGCGCGGATCGGCCAGGCGCGCGAGGTCGGCGCGGATGTCGTCGAGTGCCGCGTGGTTCGCCGGGGACGTGATCACGGCGAAGGCGAGCTCCCGCCCCTCGTAGCTGGTCGCGTAGGGATGCAACGAGACCCGCGGTGACTCGTCCGCCCAGCGGCGGAAGCAGGCCATGATCTCGGCGTGGTGCGAGAGGCGCGTGGCGTGACGCTGACCGAGGAGCTGATCGGGGGTCGAGATGGCGTCGTCGTGGTTCGCGCCGGGGAAGAACGCCGCGTCGTAGGCGTGCTCGTCGGGGTCGCCGAAGCGCATCGGCGCGAAGCGTTCGTCGACGAGGCCGTCGAGCGGTACCGGCTCCTGCGCCGACAAGAGCGCACCCAGCCCCAGCAGGAAGGTGACGGCGACGGCGATCGGTCCCGGGGCAAGCTGCCGCATCATGGGTCCTCGAGGCGGCGCGCACCCTTCGCGCCCCCGATCCCATCGACCGGGCCGTGCTCGGGATCCCGCAGCCGCGTCTGCGAGGTCGACAGTCTAACGACCCGGGCGGCTCACTCCTCCGGCGGCAGCTCGTCGCAGGCGGCCACCAGCAAGAAGGTGGCGATCGGCCCGAGGAAGATCGAGGCCAGGAACCACGCCCCCCCACTGCGTCGTTTGCTCTGAGCCAGACCGGCGTTGACGAGCGCCAGTGTTCCCCAGCCGGCGTACCAGCCCGTGTCTCCGGACCAGGGGTGTGATTCGAGCAAGGCGAGCAGCATGCGCAG
>JAJDEQ010000133.1 GCA_029259695.1 Planctomycetota bacterium | reverse complement strand
GTTTCTAGGCGACAACGAATTCTTGACGGTTCTCGTCACCCCGAACAGCGAATGGATCCAAAGAACGATTGAACTGGAAGCCAGCTAACAAGCGCATGCAGCGGCCGCGGCTCCGCCGCGCCGCTGATGCGCAACAGCGTTAGCCGGAAGGAGTCAGTGTGTACGCTGTGTACGAGCGAACGTCGGAGGCAACGCGCTGGCGCTATCGGTTTCAGCAAGTGACCTCCCTGTTCGGCTGCAGGAACGGACGCATCCCCCAGCTTCTGGTCCGGTCGCTGCCGCGTGGGCAGAATGAGCCCCACCGCTGGCACCTCGACATCCCAACGGCGCTGGGCGAGGCAGGCGTCACGAACGCGACGCTCATCATCGATCTGAAGCCCCAGCAGCGGCAGTCGAACGTCTCCCTGTACGAGTTGCTCGAGGTGTGGGGGCATTCGTCGTCCGGCTGGACGCCCGTGATGATGCACCTTCGCGGTCTGTTCGTAGATGCAGACCCCGCGACTGTTGATCCCCGGGACTTCCTCTACGACCTGGCCGAAGCTGATGATCCGATCTTCTCCGTGATGTACCTGGCCGGCGGGATCGCCGACGGCGCGCTCACGGGCCGCTGGACTGCGCCCGGGCCCAGTTCCACCAACGGAGTTCTGATGTGGCCAGAAGTGATGAAGTACTTCTGTTCGGAGGCCGACCGCGTAATGCAGGCGCGCTCCGGCTAACATGGCACTGCACCTGACGGTCGCCTTCGGCGCCGCAGGTGAGCGCCGAAACGTTAGGAGGCCTCTCCACCCCAACAGGTGTGCCAACCAGGAGCGAGTGCCAATGAAAGACATTCCTGGAATCGATGAAGACGGCAATCCCAAGAATGGCCCCTTCAAGCTGTTCTTCAAGAACGGCCTTATCTCTTGCCAGGGTGAGTTCGACAACGGAAAGAAGTCAGGAAAGTGGAAGTACTTTCTCAACAATGGCCAGATGCAGTCCTCCGGCAGCTTCAAGGACGGGAAGATCGCTGGTCGGTGGAAATGGTTCTTCAAGACCGGCGAACCGCGGGGGACGGGCGGCTTCGACGATGAAGAGCAGAAGCACGGTGTATGGAAGCGATACCATGCCAATGGCCAACTCTGGGACGAAGGTCGCTTCGAACACGGCAAGAAGAGGGGCACTTGGAAGGTTTATGATGAGGCGGGCAAGCTCCTGAAAACGCAAACCTTCAAGTAGCGGAGCGGGCGCCTCCGTCGATCCACACGGCTCCCCAACAAGCGCTTCAAGCAGCTAGCCGGTAGACACGCCGCCCGTCCAACTACTCATTGCAGCAGACGGTCTGTTGCGCAGCCCGCTCACGGATGAGCGGCAAGACGTTAGGCGGCAACATCGGGCCGACGCACCACACAGGAGAGAGCCATTGGCGGACAATGCGAAGACCACAGCGGCGACGGTGATTCCGACCATGCGATACAACGACGCAGCGGCAGCTATCGCGTGGCTCTGCGAGGCGTTCGGATTCGAGAGGCACCTCGTCGTGCCCGGTGAAGACGGCGCAATCGTCCACGCACAGCTCGTCTTCGGGAACGGAATGGTCATGCTCGGCTCCGCGCGCGCGAGCGAGTTCGACGACCTTCAGAAGCCGCCGGGCGCTCTGGGTGGTGCCGTTTCTCAGAGCCCTTACATCATCGTCGACGACGTCGACAAACACTACGCACGAGCTGTCGCGGCGGGCGCGGAGATCGTGATTGGAATCAGGGACGAGGACTACGGAGGCCGGGACTACTCTTGCCGCGATCCCGAAGGGCACGTTTGGAACTTCGGCTCCTATGATCCCTGGGCCTCCGCCTGACATGCGCGTGCAGCGGACGGTCCGCTGCGCGGCCGGCAGCTGAACCGCAACGGCGTTGGGCGTCACCAGCTTCGTGGAGGGTGAATTGAAACGTTTTGTTCCGGTCGAGTTTCAGGTTCCAGATTCGTTGGAGGGCGAAGGCTTTCGGCTAAGGATGCTCACGGTCAACGATGTGGTGAAGGATTACGACGCCGTGATGTCCAGCGTCGATCATGTAAGCGAGATCTGGCCGGGTGGGAAGTGGCCTATCGGCCTTACACTGGAGCAGAATCTGATCGACCTCGGGTGGCATCAGAAAGAGTTTCAAGTTCGGCGTTCATTCACCTACACGGTCGTCTCGCCCGACGAATCAAGCGTGCTCGGTTGTGTATACATCGAGCCAACTTCGAAGAATGGGTACGACGCAGAGGTTTGCCTGTGGGCGCGTTCCAGCGAACTATCCGGTGGTCTCGAAGATCGGCTGCTGGCTTCGGTCGAGAGTTGGCTGGCTTCACAATGGCCGTTCAATAACGTCGGCTTCCCTGGCCGTCGCATTTCGTGGGGAGAGTGGGATGCCATTCCTGATGATGAGAGGCGACCCCGCTCAGGTACTGAAGCGTGACAAGAATGACGCCCAGCAAGCCGACGCAGCGGACGACCCTTGGGGCCGGCGCTGATCGCCGTCACCGCCGTGAGGCCGCCTCTGGGCCTGCCGCGATCGCGAAGCATTGGTTAGGATCTCCGGCAGAGAACCTTCACGCGCCACCAACGTGATGCCAACCAGGACGCGAGCCATGAGTGCCTCCTACATTCCACGCGTCGGCGGAATCCTCAGCGCCGACATCGCCGTTCCCGAACACGAGCGCGAAGTGCGCTTCTACTCACGTGTGCTCAGCACGGGCGAGAATCCGCTTTGGCGCGAGGATCTGATGAACAACCGGGGCACGCCGATCATCGGCTTGGGCGCGCGCACCCCGGAGTACGCTGACCTTCCGCTCCAATGGATGCCGCACATCCAGGTTGCGGATGTGGCGGCCAGTGCGCAGCGTGCGCTCGAGCTGGGTGGGCACGAGCTCATGCATGGCAAAGACGGCGATGGAAAGAGCCAGTGGGCGGTGTTGCGCGATGCGAATGGGGCGGCATTCGGGATCATCCCGGTCGTTTCTGCGGATGCGATTCCCCCAGCCGAGGGCGCATCGCGCGCCGCGGCGGGCTCTGTGGGTTGCATCTCCTGGCTCGACCTGACCGTCTCCGACGCCTCGGCAACTGCGGACTTCTACCGACAGGTCGTTGGCTGGTCGGTGCAGGACGTCGAGCTGGCGGACGCAAACGAGCGCTACGCCGACTACAACATGTTTGGTGGTGATGGAGCGCCCGCGGCGGGTGTCTGTCATGCGCGCGGCGCGAACCAGGGCCTGCCGCCTGCCTGGATGATCTACCTTCCGGTTGGCGACCTCGCCGAGAGTCTCCGTCGCGTGCGAGCGGAAGGAGGTCGGGTCATCAAGTCGACGCAGGGGACCGATGGGGAGCACAAGTGTGCGGTTGTTGAGGACCCGGTCGGAGTGTGCCTGGCTTTGGTGCCGGGATAGGACTCAGCCAGGCATCGCACTTACCGCCGAGGAGTATCGTGGCGACGAAACGCGTTACACCCGCTGCCAGCTTGCTGCTGCTCGTCACCCTCGGCGCTTGCGCGACGAGTGGACTGGAGCCGTTCGTCCTCGACGGAGACGAGCTGCACGTCTCGCTCGGGCCGAAGCCGCTCGAGGGGGCGAATCACGGAGTGCCCCCGGGCGTGCGGGACAACCCGCACTTCACGACGGACGCCGAGGTCGTCGCGTCCATCGCGCGCAACGCATCGCAGGGCCAGCTCGGCGGCGACGGGATCCGCGCGGCGCTCTACGCCCTGTACGACGGCGAGAGCGAACTCGGCTTCTACGGATTGGAAGTGGCGCCCAGCGGGGACGCCGATCAGCTCGAGGGCACCCTGCGCGGGATCTGGGCAGGCGTGGTGGGCCTCGACCTCGTTCGCGTGCACCGTGGAGGTCGGGTCTTCATCGTCGTGTGGAACGACGGAGTGTCACCGGCGTGCTGGCAGGCGGTGAACGACGTCTTGGTCGAGCGCCTGGCTGCCCGCTGAGCGTCGGTTGATACCATGCCGCCCGGCTTGCTGCAGCGGCTGAACGCGCGACGCGCGGGAGCTGAGCGGCAGGAGACGAGACGTTGGGCAGGCATTGAAGAGGATCATCTTGCTCCGATCGGTGTTGTTGTCGCTCGTGGTCGTCGGCGCGCTTCAGGCTCAGGAGCAGGGGCGCCCGCGAGCCCGGGATCTTGGCGTCCCCTTCGACGGCGCGCCGGGTCCGCTGAACGCCATCACGGATGTCAGCGGCGTCCTGGTCGGGCACACGACGCTGATCGAGGGGCACGGTGCTGACGCCATCAGGACTGGTGTGACTGCCGTGCTCCCGAGAGCGGAGCTGGGGCTGTTCCCGGCTGCGACGTACGTCCTGAACGGCGATGCCGAACTGTCGGGCGCGATCTTTGCCGAGGAGTTCGGTTGGCTCCGGTCGCCGCTCATGCTGACGGGCACCGCGAGCAACGGCACCGTCTACACCGCGGTCATCAAGTGGTCCGCCAGGCGATTCCCCGATCGTCCCGTCCACATGCCGGTCGTCGCGGACACGTGGGACGCCGAGCTGAGTGACTACCTGGCCTTCCCGGTCACCGAGGAGCATGTCTTCGCGGCGCTCGACGGAGCCCGGTCCGGCCCGGTGCCCGAGGGGAGCGTCGGGGGTGGGACCGGGATGTTCTGCCACGACCTCAAGGCGGGGATCGGAACGTCATCACGAGTCCTGCCCGCGGAGCAGGGCGCCTATACCGTCGGTGTGCTCGTGCAGACCAACTACGGCGCTCGCGACGAGCTGCGCATCGCGGGGGTGCCCGTGGGTCGGGAACTGACCACGCCGCTGCCTGAGTTCCGCGAGGCGCCCGCGAAGCAGGCCGGCGACGAGCAGGCCGGCGAGGAGCAGGCCGGCGACGAGCAGCGCGAGGGGCGCTCCGTGATCGTCGTCGTGGCCACGGATGCTCCGCTCAGCCCGTTGACGCTGAAGGCTCTTGCACGCCGGGCGACGCTGGGCCTGGCTCGCAACGGCGCCACCGCGAGCCCGTACTCCGGGGACATCGTGATCGCGTTTTCGACCATGGAGTTCGAGTGGGTCGAAGACACTCCCGAGCGACTGCGTACGGAGACGGTGTGGCCGTACGAGATGGGCCCGCTCTTCACGGCGACGATCCAGGCCACGGAAGAGGCGGTGATCAACTCGCTCGTCGCCGCGCAGGTCATGACCGGGCTCAACGGAAGCACGGTCCATGCGCTTGATCATGGTGAACTCCAGGACGTGCTGCGCCGGTACAACCGACTCGAGGAGTCAGCCCCGAAGCTGCGGTGACCGCCCGGTCCGGGCGACTCCGCCGCTGCAGTCGCCGAGCCGCGGGAACGGGCCTCGAGGCTTCGCTACGATGCAGGTCAGGGCGCGCGGTCGAGCGGCGTTGTGCGGCATCGACTGCGACAGTTCCAGCGATCGCCTGACACAGCAGACAGCGACGGTCACCCGAGCGCGAGAGGGCCAGCCCATTGGCGAAGGACGAGAGCGGTTTCCAACTCACGGGCTCCGGAGCGGAGGCCTACGAGCGCTACATGGTTCCGATCCACTGCGCGGCTCTGGCTGAAGACCTCGTGGACAGGGTCAGCGTGCAGCCGCAAGAACACGTCTTGGACGTCGCCTGCGGCACGGGAGTCGTGTCGCGCTGCGCTGCTCGTCGCGTGGGCAGCCTCGGTCGCGTGACAGGCGTCGAGTTGAATCCCGAGATGATCGAGGTCGCGCGGAGCGCAGCGGCATTCGTCGACCAGGTCGAGTTCCTGGAGGGAAGCGCTCTCGAGCTTCCTGTTCCCGACGGGCAATACGACGTCGCGTTGTGTCAGCAGGCAATCATGTTCCTTCCTGATCGGGAACTGGCGGTGCGGGAGATGCGCCGCGCACTGAAGCCCGGTGGGCGCGTCGGCCTCAACGTCTTTCGTACTCCCGACTTCATCCCATCGTTCGCGCATCTCATCGATGCCCTGGAGAAGCACGCCGGTCCGGCGGCGGCCGACTTCATGCGCGCCCCGTTCGTCATGCAGAGTGTCGGCCAGATGCGCGCCCTGTTCGAGCAAGCCGGCTTCCTGGACGTCGAGGTGGTGATTCGCATCGACACGCTTCGGTATCCATCCGTCGCCCACCTGGTTCGGTACGAAACGCTCAACATCCCTGACGACGAGATCCGCGCTCCGCGGATGCAGGCGGCCCTCACGTCCGAGATGGAAGCACTCGTCGAAGCGAGCGTCGATGACCACGGCGTGGTCTTTCCGGTCCAGCACTTCGTCGTGACGGCCAGGCGTTGATCCGGCCGCCGGGCACACGGCCGCAACAGACAGGGGTTCGCCGCGGGGCCGGGCGGTATGGTCGTGTCGTCGCGGGGAGCAACAGAAGTTCGAGTGTGAGAGAGGCGGTCATGCAAGACGTCTTCGCCAGCCATGGATGCTGATGAGCTGAAGCTGCTGTGCGAGCTCTTCGAGGGCACGCCGCGGCAGGGCCCTGGCAGCGTGGAGACCACGCGTCGCGCGCTGGGATTGGTGCCCGGGTTCTCGCGGGTCGAGCGTGTGCTCGATCTGGGTTGCGGCACCGGGGGATCGACCCTCGTGCTCGCGAAGGACACCGGCGCTCACGTCACGGCGGTCGACATCCATCCACCCTTCCTCGCGGCGCTGCGAGTGCACGCCGAGAAGCGCGGTCTCGGCGACCGCATCACGACGGTCGCCGCCGACATGGCGGACGCCGCATCGCTCGGTGCTGACTTCGACCTGATCTGGGCCGAGGGCAGCGCGTACTCGATCGGCTTCGTGAACGCCCTGAGAGCGTGGCGCCCGCTGCTGCGGGCCGGGGGGTGCCTGGTCGTGACGGAGCTCGTCTGGTTCGTCGACGAGCCAGCCGAGCGTGCGCGCGCCTTCTTCGCAAGCGAGTACCCCGACATGCGTGACGAGGCCACGCGCATTGATCAAGCGCGGAGCGCGGGCTACGAACTGATCGCCTCGTTCCGTCTCCCGGCCGAGGATTGGCACGCGTACTACGCCGGAGTCGAAGCCCCGCTCCGCGACGCGATCGCGCAGCACGGCGAGCTCCCGATCTACGCCGCGACCCGGCTCGAACGGGAGATCTACGAGGCCTGCGGCGAAGACTACGGTTACCTGTGCCTGGTGCTTCAGGTCGGCGGACGGTCCGGTGCGCGGCCCGCCGCTGAGCGGCAATGACGTTGGCTGGTCCTGTGGAGTCGGCCGGCGCTTTGGAGTGTGCAATGAGGACAGTGGTGCTGCGCGAGATCACGCGTGACAACTTCCATGCGTGTATTCGTCTTCGAGTCGCGGAACATCAGGTCGACAACGTGGCGGACAATGTCTACTCGTTGGCTCAAGCGAAGGTCAATCCAAGGCTTGTTCCCCTTGCCATCTATGATGGATCCGTCTTTGGAAGAGAAGAGCAGCCCGATGAGAAGCTGGTGGGGTTCCTCATGTACCAGGTCATGGATGGTGTCGGGTTCATCACGCGGCTGATGATCGGAGCGGAGCACCAGCAGAAGGGATACGGGCGGGCCGCGATGGTCGAGTTGCTCCGGCGGTTGAAGATGATGCCCGAGATCGAGTTCATCGGGACTTCCGTGACCAAGGAGAACGACTACGTGGAGAAGTTCTACCGGGGGTTGGGCTTTGTCGATGCCGAGAAGGTGGACGAGCGAGAGGTCTACCTGAAGTTGGACTGGGCACCGAGTGCGGTCTGAGCCACCCGGTAACAGAACCCCCGCCACGACTCCCCGCAGCGCATCGTGTACGAAGTCGCGGCAGAGGGTACGCTGAGTGCCTCGATCGGCTTCATCAACGGCGGCCGGCCCCAGCGCTTCGAGTTCGCGCGCGAGGGCGACCAAGGCTGCGCTGGTACCGGGGAAGGGAGAAGGCACGATGAGTGAGTTCAAGCACAGTCTCGCCCGCATTGCGGTCTGGAATCTCGCGGGCTTCAATCAATTCAACTCTGCTGTCGGCATTTCGCCCAACAGCAAGCGGGCAAAGAGCCAAGCGGAGGGCCTGGCGTTGCTGGATGCGGAGCTGGTGACGCTCGTCGAGGTCAGTCCCGTCAGTCACATCACTCGCCTGGCTCAGCTCCTGAAGGACGAATACGACCTCCCGTACGACCATACGATCGTGCCGCAACCGCACGGCAACATTCACATCGGCTTCCTTCACAAGAAGGGTGTGGAGGTGAGCAACGCCAAGCTGATTGCCGGTTCGCAAGGCAGCTACGCGAAGGGTCGACGGGCGATCCAGGCGGACGTGAAGATCGGGAAGTTCAGGGCCATCCTGATCGGTGTGCATCTGAAGTCCGGCCGCGACGCCTCCGAGCAGAAGAAGCGCGACAGCCAGTGCAAGAAGATCGGCAAGCACATCGCCGAGTTGCGGAAGACCCCGGGGCTGACCAGACGCACGATCATGCTCATGGGCGACTTCAACATGATTCCAGGTCAAGACGTGAGCAACTTCCATCATCTGGGCGGTGAGGACTTGATGGACTTCGTCTCGTGCTGGGACTTGCAGGACCGGTACTCACACATTCTCCCCAAGGGGCGTGCGAATCTGCTGGATGGCTTCGCCGTTTCGCGTACCTATTCGACCGACTATGTGCGCGGCAGTCTGCGGCTCTTCCCGATGCACTGGACAATGGACATGGGTCGGGAGGTGTTCAAGAAGCAGGTCTCGGATCACCTGCCATTCGTCGCCAGCGTTCGGATCTTCTAGCGAGAGGGGCTAGCGGCGCAGCTCGCGAAGGAACGGCGCCGGCAGCGTCGACTTGTCGAGCTGCGCCATGAGCAGCGCGCTCGGGCCGATCACGAAGAACGGAAACAGCCGGTTGGCGCGCAGAGGGAGTTCGGCCGTGTCACCGTCGAGTTGACCGGACGCGATGCGAGCGCCGAGTCCTTGCTCGAGTGCCGCGAGACGTTCCTCGCGCAACACGTCGCCGTGGCTGTCGATCAGCGTGGTGGCGTCGAGCTCGGTGAGGAACTCGATGTGCCGACCGGCGCGGGCGAGTTCGCGAACCTCGTCGACGACGTCGGCGTAGCGTTGGATCGAGACGGCGTAGGCCCGTTCGTAGTGCTCGACCTCGGGTAGGAACCACTCGAAGCCGACCTCGCGTACCGCGTCGAAGAACGGTGTGTGCACGTCACCGCGGAGACGGACGGGGCCGATGTCGACATCGGGGACGCCGGCATTGAGGCCCTCGGCGAGCTGTGCGTGGACCGCTGTCGACGAGTCGCGGTCGATGCCTGCCAGGGCGCGCTCGAAGGTCGCCGCGAGATCGTGCGCGGGTCCTGCACGTGACACGCCGAGTGCCTGCTCGACACGCTGAGCCACGCCCTCCACGTGACGAGCGCCCGTAAAGACGAAGACCACCGCGCCGCTTCCGGGCTCCGATCGCTCCAGGGCGTGCACGGCCTCGACGACGCGTGCGGCGAAGATGTCATCGCGACCATCGATGGCGATCGGCGTGGCGAGCTGGATGTCGGTCATCAGGCGATCGAACTGCGTGCGACCTGCTGCGTCGAGCAGGCCGCGCAGCTCTTCGCTGAAGCGACCCGTCGGCGGAATGCCGGATCGCTCGAGTTCGTTCTCGGCTTTCGCCAGGACGAACAGCTCCTGGAAAGCATCGAGGTCGGCAGGATTGCGGAGCTGCCCATGCAGGGCGTCGAGGGCCTGCGCCTGCTCGCGTAGCAGGGCCAGGCTCCGCTCGCGTGCGTCGCGTTCTTCGAGAGGCAGCACACGAATGCTGCCCTCCGCTGGGGAACCGCGGTAGAACGCGGCTGCGAAGCGGCTCGGAGCCGCGGCGGCCAGCTCCCGGGCCAGGGCGGCATCGCGACGTGCGTCGCTGCCAAGGGACCAGACGGTCCATGCGGCGGCGCCGATCACGACGACCAGCGCAAGGCGCAGGTAGCGTCGGTTCGCCATGAGCGTGAGTCTCCTTACGTCGAGCGGAGCCGGCACGGTTCAGTTCGGCCTGCCCGCAACTGTCGATCGTAGCGTTCCCGCTGACTAGAGACTCGGGACGATGTTGGTGCGTCCCTGCCATGACCCACTCTCGGTGAGTGCTCGGAAGCGGAGCGTCGTGAACTCATGGTGGAAGTCCCTGCGTTCGCGCTCGACCATCGCCGTGGCGTGACGCCGGGCGTTCGGGAGCAGGCCTCGGCCGTGGACCATGTCCGTCATCTCGCGCTGGGTCTGCCAGACGGAGAATGTGCTGACGGTTCGTGGAGGTCGCGTCGCGGCAAGTGCGAGCGTCGTGCCCGGGTGATCTCGGACGAGCTCTTCCACCGGCTTGCCCCATCGAATGAAGCGGGGGAGCTGCGAGAGTCGGAGTCGCGCGAGCGTGACCGCGACCACGGGCTCGGCTGGGTCGACGTCACCGACGCTCTCCGGCAGGTCGTCGAACTCGGAGATGCGACCCCATCGTCGCAGGAACTCCAGTCGAACGTGCCAGCCGCTTGCCAACGTCCGACCGAGCGGGGCGTCCGTCAGGAACGCATCCAGGCGCCGCTCATCCGCCCAGGACGCGAAGCACGCAAGCTGCCGCACTTGCATTCGAGCCGGCGACAGGATGGGCGATCCCAGCGCCATCACCGTCATGCACTCCGCGTGACGCAAGCCGGGCACGCTGCTCGCATCGGGAGGGCGGAACAGAGCGCTCGCCGCGCTGGTCAGCGTTGTCGTCGCGAGGTGAAAGCTGAAGACGGGCACGTCGCGGAGCCTACCCTCCAGGCGCACGATGTTGCCGTATGATCTGAGCCGTGGCAGGCCGACGCGAGCGGAAGAGAGGCTTGAGGTCGCGGGGCCGCAGGCCTTCGTGCCGTTGGATCGGAAGACCGTTGGGCTGACAGAGGACGAGACGAATGGAGATCTCTTCGAGGACGCCAGAGGGCCTGCCGGACCGTTGCCCTCTCTGCGGCAATGCGGCCTTCATCGAGCCGGCGACGCAGGGCGATGCGCCGTGCCCGTCATGCGGTGTCTTGCGCTGGCTCGGCCGGCGTGAGCCCCAGGATGATGCGGACCGCGCTCTAAGGCGGCGGTTCGCCGTGATGTTGACGGAGCTTCCGCAGCGCATGCGCGATGTCTTGGTTCGGCGTGGCGTAGATGGTGCCAGCTTTGCGGTCATCGCGGAGGAAATGCACACGACGCCTGAGGCGGCGAAGATGCTGTTCGCGCGAGGAGTGGCGCGTCTGGTGAAGGGGGGCTGACGCGGACGGGAGCATCTGGTCCGGGACGAGGGGGCAAGGCGTTCGAGCGCAGGCACTGAGCCGACTGGTCGATCGCGGCCGGCCGGGTGGATGCCAACCGAGCCGAACGGGTAGCCTTGGGCCGCGGCCCGGGGCCGCCAGCCTCCCGTCTCCTTCCGGTCGACCCTCTCCATGCAGCGCGACTCCTTCCTGTCCGACGACTGCCCGCCGATGGGCATCTACGAGACCCTCTACGCGTTCCGGGACAGCTTCGGGCGGTTCATGGGAACTGAGGGGACCCATCCCTGGTCGCAGGGTTTCCCGCTGACGACGCAGCTCGCCGGCGGGCCGCCGCTGCCGGATCGCGTGGAGGTGAGCTTCGAAGACCGCTTCTACCCGAAGGCGTGGGGCCACCCGCTCCTGCGCGACGCGATCGCCGAGCACTACAACAGCTTTTACGGCTCGAGCATCGCGCCGGAGAACGTGATGGTGTTCGCCGGCGGCCGACCGGGGATCTTCACCGTGCTCGCGTTCCTGAAGCGTCACGTCGAGGTCCGCATCGGCAACGCCGAGTGGCCGGCCTACCTCGACATCATGACGCAGACGGACACGGACTGGCGCGTCGTCCCGTTCACCGAGGAGAACGGCTTCCACCCGCCCAACGCGGCCTACTTCGACCGGGCCGGCCTCAATCACAAGACGCACCTGCTCCCGATCATCTCCAACCCGGGCAACCCGACCGGCCACACCCGCGCGGGAGCGGAGTTGGAGGAACTCATCGGCATGGCTGAGCAGCCGGGGAACGGCATCCTGCTCGACGAAGCCTACGAGATGTTCCACGCGTCGAAGGGCGTGAGCGGCATCCGCTACGTGAAGGACCTCGACAACAGCAACGTGTTCCTGGCCGGCGCGTGCACCAAGGGGCTGCAGTGCCCGGGTATCCGCATCGGTTGGATCATCGCCAGCCGCAAGAACGTCGAGACGCTCAGCAACTTCTCGAGCTTTGGCATGGGCGGCGTGAGCCACCCCTCGCAGCTCTACGCCGTCGAACTGCTCGAGCCGGGGCGCGTCGCCCGGGCGCGCGAGGCGGTGGACAAGCACTACGGCATGCAGCGCGCGCGCTACGGCGAGGCCTTCGAGAACATGGGGCTCGGCGTCTCCACCGGGGACGGCGGTTTCTACCACTGGATGAAGCTGCCCGCGGGGCTGAACGCCGGCGAACTCAACCGGCGCCTGTTCAAGCACGGCGCCGCGATCCTCGAGGGCATCGATTGCGACATGGCCCGGCCGCACGCCAAGGACCCGGACTACGTGTCGCCCTACGACTCCTGGTTCCGCTTCTCCTTCGGGCCGCTGCTGCCCGAGACGTTCGAGTCCGATGTGGCGCTCTTCGGGCAGGTGTTGGAGCAGTATCGGGCAGACGTGGCCGCCGGGCGGTCGGAGTAGGCTGTCGGCTGGGCATCCAGGAGCGGACCGGGAGTCCTCGTCCCGTGGGAGGAGAGTGAGATGGCGAAGGTCACAGGGATCGGCGGCGTGTTCTTCAAGGGCAGGGGGGACCACGCGGCGCTGGCGGCCTGGTACCGGGAGCACCTGGGGATGCCGCTGGAGGAGTGGGGCGGCGCGGTGCTGAAGTGGCCCGACGATCAGGCGGACGACAAGGGCCTCACCGTCTGGCACGTGGCGGAACGGGACACCGAGTGGTTCGCGCCCAGCGAGGCTGCGTTCATGATCAACTACCGCGTCGACGACCTCGACGAAATGCTCAGCAACCTCCGCGCAGCCGGAGTCGAGGTGCTCAAGGGCCCGGAGTCCCACGAGAACGGCAAGTTCGCTTGGATCGTCGACCCCGACGGCAACAAAGTGGAGTTGTGGGAACCGATGGCGTGGGACGAGAAGAACAAGAGCGATTGACGATCCGAGTCCTCGAACGGGCCTTCGAACCGCAACACCGTGAGGCGGTGGGCGTTGTGACGGGCCTGCCGTCTGACAAGCGCTGCAGCCGGGGGGATGCGTCCTATGAGCACCGTTCTGATTGTCGACTACGATCCTCTCTGGCCGCAGCGGTTCGAGACACTCCGGTCGGGGATCTGGCCCGCGGTCGCTGACCTGGCGCTGTCGGTCGAGCACGTGGGCAGCACTTCGGTCCCGGGGCTCGCGGCCAAGCCGGTGATCGACATGGACGTGGTCGTCCCCCGGGCGAAGCTGCGCGATGCGATCGCTCGCCTGGCGACCCTGGGCTACGCTCACCGCGGTGACCTCGGCATCCCGGACCGCGAAGCCTTCGCGCGGCCGGCCGGGTCGCCGCCCCATCACCTCTATCTGTGTCCGCCGGACAGCCCGGCGCACGCCAACCACATGGCGGTTCGCGATCACCTGCGAGCGAATCCGTCGGTGGCCGGGGATTACGGCCGGCTGAAGCAACGCCTGGCGCGGGAGTTCCCGGACGACATCGACGGCTACATCGAAGGCAAGACGGCCTTCCTCGTGGACATCCTGCGCGCGCGAGCCTTCCCGGAAGACGCCCTCGAGGTGATCGAGCGCAGGAACGCCCGCCCGCCCGTGCAACGTGAGGGCGGACAAGACTCGGGAGCGACCCATGACTGAGCCGCGAACGTCGCGCGTCCCGTTCCCGCTGTTGTTGTTGGCCGGCCTCTTCGCCGTCGTGTGCCTGGTTGCCATCGCGTACCGGCCGGACCGTCCGGTGGCCACCATCGAGCCGGGGTCTTCGTCGGGACAGGCGTTCGTGGTGCAGATCATCCGGCCGCGCATGGGCCTGCCGCTGGGCGGGATCCTGCCGCCGCGGTTCTTCGGGCAGCAAGCACACCTGGGGTTCGACTCGACGAGCGCCGGAGCCCGCATCGGCACCGTCGGCTCCCGGCGCCTCGAGTTCGGAGCGGACGACTGGGACCTGGCCATCGTCCTCGACGGCGAGGGGCGCGTGTCCCCCGAGACCCGGGTGGTCTTCGAACTGGTCTTCGAGGAGCGCCGCCGGAAGGTGCGCTGTGGGCCCGCCGACCCGGCCATCGGCACGTTCAGCATGACCACGCTGCCCGAGGCCGGTGAACTCAGCGGCAGCTTCGACATCGAACTCGCGCGCTGCGAGGACGCGGACACGGGGGCCCCCATCGGCTGGCCGCCGCAGCCCCTCGTGCTGCACGGGAGCTTCGACCGGCTCCCGCCCGACACCGACGGGGAACGACGCTGAGACGCCCAGGGCCCCCGATCCCGTCTCCCGTCGGGCTGGCGGAGCGCGCCACGCTGGCGGAGCGCACCACGCCGGCTTGTCCTATCGCCTGATCCTCGCCGAGACGGCTAGAATCTCCGCCGGGCTCGGCGCCATCGCCATGGCGACCGCCTGCGTTCGTCCTGAACCACCTGCCTGGGAGGGAACATGAAGGGGCCAGTTCGTTGGGGTGTGATTCTCGGGGGCGCGGTCGCCGTGTTGAGCCTGGTCTTCGGCTTGGCCGGGTGGCACCGCACCTACGAGATGGCGTTCGTCTTCCTCGCCATCGCGATCGTGATCAACGTGATCACGGTCGTCCTCTGTCTGCGCGAGCAGGCCTCGTCGCAGAGCTGGTTGGGGCAGGCCAGGAACGGGCTGCTCGTCGGAATCTTCGGCTCGGTGATCATCTTCGCCGGGTCGTGGCTGGTGACGACGGTGGTGATCCCCGACTACTTCACGGAGATGGCCGACGGGTATCGCCAGACCTACGTCGACATGGAGCTGCCGGCGGACGAGGTGGAGGAACTGGTCGCCGCAACGGCGGCTACGTCGCCGGCCATGTCGGCGTTCGACGGCGTGATCGGGACGCTGACCACCAGCATCGTCGTGGCTGCGATCGCAGGAACGTGGATGCGCAAGAAGGACTGAGGTGCTGCCCGTCCGTGAGCGGACGAGGACCGAGGTTCATCCCGGGCGCACTTCGAGTGCGGCCTCGATGAATGCGGCGGTGACAGCACACAGGCGTCCGTAGAAGCCGGCGCGGGCTTCGCGGCTGTGCAGCAGCGGCAAGCCCCAGGCCAGATGGGCGCGTGCGAACTCCGCCGCATGGGCTGGGGCGCGCTCGACGATCTCGGCCCACAGTTCGAGCTCCGATCCCAGGTGGTCGGGCGGGGCGCCGAACGCGCGCTCGCCCAGCCGTTCCAGCCCGAGCTGGCGGGCGAGGTCGCCCACGGCCCGGGCTGGTTCGCCGTCGTAGGCCCCGCCTTCGGCCAGCGACTGGATCGGCGGATGTCCGTGCCGCGGCGAGACGAACGCGTCGAAGTACGCGGCGGCCAGGTCGTCGAGCTCGGCGGGGGACTCCTCGACCGGCAGGTGCAGTCCGAGTCCGGCGAGCGTGGGCGCGAGGCCCGCCGTGCGCAGCGCGCCGACCAGTTCCGCGTCGAGTTCGCGCTGCAGCAGAGTGCCCAGCAGCCGTGCGCTGGCCGCAAGCTCAGACAGCTCGCCGCGCGTCAGCGCCTCGTTGTCCGTCGCCGTCATGCTTCGAGCTTCCGCAGGCGCACGACCGTGTCGTTGAACGACTGCTGGCCCGAGATGTAGTCCGGCGCGATGGGCAGGATGTGGTTCTGCGCCCAGCCGTTGCCGGTGTTGCGCTTCCAGCGGCCGCGGTCGCCGCCCGAGTCGTCCGCCCACCACATGTTTCGCTCCCAGTCGTCGTCGCGGTAGGCGGCCGCGTTCATGCCCGCCTCCTGACCGCCGATGGCGCCGCTCTTGCGCGCCTGCGCGACGCGCGTGTACTGGGAGTGGCCGAGGCTGTTGGAGATGGCGATGGCCCGCGGGTGGATGCCGCGCGTCACCACCACGGGGATCTGCAGCTTGCGCTCGATCTCGCCGGAACCGAGCTTCAGGGACGCCAGCTTGCCGTCCACGTACTTCGAGCGGTGGCCGGTGAGCTCGATCCAGTCGCCACTCTTCAGCCCGAAGCGGGCGGCCGTGTCGGGGTGCAGCCAGGCCGGGTTGGAGTGCACGATCTCCGAGCACCACTTGAGGTTCGCGGTGCGGCCGTGGTTGTGCACGTTCCACTTGAAGGACGTCATCACCAGTTCGTCGTCCGCCAGACCCATGTGTTCGTCGATCTGCACGTACTGCGGCCAGGGGCTGATGTCGTAGTCGTACGGCTTGTGGTGTTCGGGGCGGTTCCTGCCCTTGGAGTTGGCCAGCGCCACCAGGTCCGAGACGTCCTCGTTGCGGCCCACGCGGGCGACGAAGTCCGTGCGCACCTCGAGTTTGCGGCTGGGCGTCTTGAAGCCGACGACGGGCTTGCCGTCGACCAGGATGCCGATGCCCTTGCCGTCCCTGGTGATGATGCCGGTGGCGTCGTCGATCGTCGCTCCCTGCATGTCGCGCTCGGAGAGCGGCTGGAGGAACGGCGTGTAGTAGGGCTTCAGCGACGGGTCCTCGAACGCGTTCACGCGCTGCATGTACTCCCACGCGTCCTCGTCGCGGTCCTTGTCCACGGGGATCGTGCGCACCGACTCGCGCATGTAGTCCTCCGTCGACCGGTCGGTCGGGTACCACTGCGCCATGTCGCCGCCGATGCGACGGGCGAGGTCCGGGAAGATCTCGCGCACGTCGCGTGACTGCCCCAGCGGCTCGATCATGGGGCGCCGCATGCTCACGTACGGCTTCAGGTTGTAGGCGCCGCGGGCGTCCACGTCCCAGCGCTCCATGTACGTGGTCCAGGGCAGGACCATGTCGGCGTAGCTGGCGGTCTCGTTGAAGAACGGGTTGATGCAGACGTGGAACCCGATCTTGTCCTCGTCGAGCAGCACGTTGCGGGTGACGTCCATCTCCGGCCAGGTCAGCGGCGAGTCCAGGTTGTAGGTCATGTAGACCTGGATGCGGGCGCGCTCCTGGGCCAGGTACCAGTAGACGATCTCGCCCACGCGCATGGTGTTCCAGCGGTTGGCGAGCACGAACTCCGGCGGGTCGGCGAGCAGGGACGGCGTTTTCGGCTTGGCCGGCCCCTTGGGCGGGGTCACGAAGCGGGCGTCGAAGCCGCCGGTGTACATCCAGCACCAGCCGCCGGGCTGTCCGACGCTGCCCACGAGCACGTTCAGCAGGACGATGGCGCGGTCGTTCCAGTAGCCGTTGTGGTGCGCGCTCGAACCGCGATTGCACATGGTCGTGGCGCGCGGAGCGGCGGCGGCGAACTCCCGCGCGATGCGTGCGATGTCGGCCGCCGGCACGGTGCTGACCGATTCGGCCCACGCGGGGGTGTAGGGCGCGAGCTGCTCGGTCAGTTCATCCAGGGAGCAGTTGGCCCACTGGGCGAAGAACGCCTCGTCCGCCAGGTCCTCGTCGAGGATCACATGCGCCATGGCCAGCGCCACGGCGCCGTCGGTCCCGGGGGACGGCATGAAGAACTCGTCGGAGTTGCCCGCGGTGTTCGACATGCGCACGTCGAAGGTGACCAGCTTGGCGCCGTTCTCGAAGCGTCCGCGCTGCAGGCGTTGCGCGCCCGGGATGTGTCCCTGGTGCGCCTCGAACATGTTCGAGCCGAAGTTGAGTACGTACTTCGAGTGCTCGTAGTCCCCGAGGTCCCAATCGCTCTCGAACAGGTAGGTGAGGTTCGCCGCGCGACGGGCGGCCGAGCACAGGCCGCGGTGGTTGAGTTGCGTGTTCGTGCCGAAGGCGCGCAGGAAGCGCGAGACCGCGTCCTTGCTGCGGTTGCGTCCCTGGTGGAACGCGAACTCCTCGTGCTGGCCGGCGTCGCGCACGGCGCGCAGACGCTGCGCGAGTTCGTCCAGCGCCGCGTCCCACGTGATCCGCCGCCACCGGCCTTCGCCGCGGGCGCCCACGCGACGGATCGGATAGAGCAGGCGCTCGGGATGGTAGAGGTGGTTCAGGCCCGCCTGCCCGCGCGCGCACAGCTTGCCGCGCGAGTTGGGGTCGGCGGGGTTGCCCTCGATCTTGATCACGCGGCCGTCCTTGACGATGCCGGTGATGCCGCAGACGGTCGAGCAGAGCTGACACATGCCGTGCACCCGCTGCACGTCCTTGTACTTGTCGGGGTCCGGGAAACGGGCCTTCCGGAACGGACCGGGCAGCGGGCAGACGCCGGGCATCTTCAGCTCGCCGACCGCGTAGGGAGTGCCCGCGTTGCGCTGCCAGGTGGCGAGGTTCTGCGCCTGGGTGGGTTTGACGTAGCTCCCCGCCGTGCCTGCGCCATCCCCGGCGGCGGCGCCGCCCGCCGCGCAACCGGACAGCCCGGAGGCCAGCAGGGCGCTCCCGAGCCGCAGGAAGTCACGTCTGCCGACATCATGCCCGTGTTCGCACGCGCCGCTCACTGCTCACCTCCCTCGCCCCAGTTGAAGACGTCGTACGCTTCCGGCGCATAGCTCGCGCCCTGCCGAGGGATCTTGGGCTCCCAGGCGGCCATCGGGTGGGTGGCGTCGGTCACGAAGCGCATGCGCGGTCGGGTGTTCTCCTCCGGGCGCAGCACCTCGAGCTGCGCCTCGGCTTCCAGCGTCGCGGCGACGCGCGAGACGCTGGAGGTCGGGTCGTTCAGGTCGCCGAAGTACAGCGCGTCGCTGGGACAGGTCGGTACGCAGGCGGGCTCCATGCCCTGCTCGACGCGGTGCGTGCAGTTGTGGCACTTGACCGCCTGGTTGGCGACGGGGTCGATGTAGATCGCGCCGTACGGACAAGCGTCCTTGCAGGCGGCGTGGCCCGAACACTGGTCGTAGTCCACCTGCACGCTGCCGCCCGCTCCCTTGTGCAGCGCTCCGCAGGGGCAGGCCTTGAGGCAGGGGGCGTCCTCGCAGTGCTGGCACGCCATGGGCACCATGATGCGCGCCACCTGTCCGTTCTCGCGTTGGTGGTCGTGGTAGATCGTCTGGCGGATGAAGTGGCCCAGGGGAACGTCGTTCTCGGCCTTGCAGGCCACCTCGCAGGCGTGGCAGCCGAAGCAGCGGCGGGTGTCCACGACCCAGCCGTAGCGCTTGCCGTCGTCCGGCGCCTGCATGCGGTCGCGCCAGAACTCTTCGGGCAGCGGCGCGCCGTCGCCGGGCACGTCGGGGGTCCGCGCAGTTGCATCTGCGGCGCCGGCCGTCGCTGCGGCCGCGGCCGTGAGCCCGGCTTGCTTCAGGAACTTGCGCCGCGACGGGTCCGGGGGAACGCTCTCAGGCGGCGGTCCGGCGTGATCGGGTGGAGAAGGAGAATCGGCCACAGTGACATTCCTCGGGAGGGGCGGGCGTCGGTGCCCGCGCAGGTTTGAATTGATTCGGCGACGCCGTCAGGGGGACGAGGCGTCAGCCGAAACCCGAGGGGTGCTGCGGCAGAGCGCGCAGCTGCGAGGTGTGGGCCTTGATCACGATGCCGAGAGGATAACGTCTCCGCCGCGGCCGTGAAGGCGTCAGCCTCGGGTCCCGTCGGCGCCGGGCTGATCGTGGGGGCGGCCAGGGCGGTACCATGCATGCCGCCTCTCGCCGCTGAGCGGCGGGACGTTGTGCATGCAACCGATGGAGTGCAAGCGCCCGATGCAACACGACCCGCTGGACAGCCGAGCAAGGATCTTCGCTCGAAGCATCAGGTTCTCGCGCAGGCACCTGATGTTGCTGATCCTGGCTTCATGCCTCACGGGGGCCAGCGCGGCGCTCGTCTTGCTCTGGGCGTGGGAACGCGACGGCGACATCCCGTTCGCGGCGGGCCTTTGCCTCGTGATGTTCGCTCTGAATCTGGCGGGGATCGTGAGCAGTGCTCGAAGGATCGAGGCATCGGGCTTCTGGAGCACCCACAGCGAGGCCCGCTGAACAGCGATCGCCACCACAGGATGTCGCAGGCGGACAAGCGCTCGTCGCGGACGGTACGCTGCTGAGACTCGGGTGCAATCAGGTGTGCCGAGTCCTGCTGCGCTTCGGGCCATGACGCATTGACCGACTACGACCGAGAGTACCAGCGCTGTGAAGCGGCGTGTGGCGAGCCGTTCGCGGAGTTCGTGGAGTTCTTCCGCGAAGCTCCCGCCCCTTTGGCCGTGCTCGATCTCGGATGCGGCCAGGGGCGTGACGCCTTGGTCGCGGCACGATGCGGTCACTCGGTGCATGCCGTTGACACGGCCCCGTCCGGAGTCGCCCAGCTCGAGCAGCGCGTGGCGGCCGAGGAGCTCGATGTGCGCTGCGAAGTCGGGGACGTCGAGACGTTCAGCGCCGACCGCGAGTACGACGTCGTCGTGCTCGATCGCGTGCTGCACATGCTCCCGTCCGAGGAGCGGCGCCTCGCGCTGTTGGGCCGAGTACGGAAGTGGGTCGCCCCAGGAGGGCACATCCTGCTGGCAGATACGAAGAGCAATCGAGCGCTGATCCGCGGCTGCTTCACCGACGACGCCTGGGAAGCAGTCCTCGCCAGGAGAGACTTCTTCTTCGTTCGTCGAACGGTGAGAGTCTCCGAGTCCACCGATACAGCCGAAGACGCTTCGCGTGGCCGATGAGCAACCGATGAGCGAGCCCCACATGTCCCAGCTCGACGACAACAAGCAGCTCGTGCGGCGCTTCCTCGAGGAGGTCGTGAACTCCGGTGACGTGCGCCTGCTCGACGAGTTGATCGACCCGGCCTGTGTCGAGACCGACGGGGAGACGCGCGTGGTCTCCGGGGTCGAGGGAATGGCCGCGCACGTTCGCGGGGTGCGCGCCGTCTACCCGGACCTGCAGATCGCGATCCAGCATCAGATCGCGGAGGGGGAGTGGGTCGCGACCGCGCTGTCGGCCGTGGGAACCCACTCGGGAGAGTGGCTGGGCATGGCGCCCACGCACAAGCGCCTGACCTTCACCGGGGTGAACCTCAATCGCGTCGTGAACGGCAAGATCGTCGAGCACGGAGGGGCGGCCAACATGCTCCATCCGTTCCTCGCCGCAGGCGCCCTGGTTCCCGTCCGCTGACGGCTGACGCTGACGCTGCCGGCCGCGGGGAAGCTGGCTGGCGAGGGCCGGACGAATGCGCGGCTCCGTCGCCGCCAGGTCATTGGGTACGCTGACGAAGTGAGCATGGACATCGCAGCCGTCGTCTCGCAGCTCGGAGCCAACCGGGCGACCTTCGACTCGCTCCTGAGGGACCTGCCCGGCGAACTCCAACTCTGGCGGCCGCACCCGGACCACTGGTGCCTGCTGGAGAACGTCTGTCACCTGTACGACGAGGAGCGGGACGACTTCCGCACGCGCGTGCGCTCGGTGCTCGAGGATCCGTCGCGGGCCCCGCCGTCCATCGACCCAGAGGGCTGGGTGGAGAGTCGGCGGTACATGCAGCAGGACTACGCCGTGAAGCTGGAAGCCTTGCTCGAGGAGCGCTCGGCCTCGGTGCGCTGGCTCGCGAGTCTCGTTGATCCGGCCTGGGACAACGCGTACGAGCACCCCAAGCTGGGCCCGCTCACGGCGCGCATGTTCCTGACCAACTGGCTGGCCCACGACCACCTGCACATGCGCCAGATCATCAGGTTGAAGTACCAGTACCTGGCGGCGACGTCGGGGACGCCGCTCGACTACGCGGGCGAGTGGTGAGGGTCGTGGCGGTGCGCACGGGCGCTCGTCGATCGGATGCTGTCGTGTGATGGAGGATGTCGTCATGCTCACCAAGCTCTTCGAGCACAACAACTGGGCCAACGACGAGCTCCTCGCGGCCTGTGCGGCCCTGAGCGAAGAGCAGCTCGACGCGGCGCCCGATCCGGCGACGGAGTGGAGCCTGCGTCACACGCTATCGCACCTGGTCGAGGCACAGCGGGCCTACCTCGCGCTGCTCACGCTCCCGCCCGAGCAGCGGCAGGCCGAGCCGTTGTCGTCCGGTGAGCTGCGAGACGCAGCCCGGGCGAGCGGCGAGGGCCTGCTGGCGTTGGCGCGGGACGCGGGCAGCACATCCGCCGAGACGCGCGTGCGGACCACCGACGGTCACGTCGTGGCCCCCTGGGTGGTGATGCTCCAGACGATCAACCACGCCACCGAGCACCGCAGGCAGATCAGCGGCATGCTGAGGGCCCTCGGAGTGACTCCGCCCACGCTCGACGGCTGGTCCTTCGGGGAGTTCGAAGGGGCGCTCGTCCCGCCGGTCTGATCGACGCCAGACCGGCGCCGGAGGGCAGCTCATGTCGCTCCTGGTCCACCGCCTACTCGCCGCCGAAGACCCACCTCATGCCGTTGGTCTGCGCGGTCTGGTGGAAACCGGTCGCGCCGGGATCGCCGGCGATCATGACCTGGAAGAACACTGCCAGGCCGCACAGCGAGGCGTCGAATGGAACCGGCCCGGAGAGCGTCGCGTCCCCGTCTCCGTCCAGCCCGATCGGGAGGAAGAGGACGAGGTCCGCGCCTGCGAGCAGCGTGCCGCCGTCGAAGGGGATGTTCGTTTCGCGCACGCCGATGAACAGCACCAGGGGTTGCGTCGCGGGGGTGCTGTTCGGGAGTCCGTCCGTGATCGTCAGGTCCGCGGTCTCACCAGGGATCGGCAGGCTGGTGGTCGACAGCACGGGGATGCCGTTCGTCCCCGGCTTGCCGGTGCCGTACGGCGTCGCCGAGGCGAGCTCCGCGCCGCACAGGCTCGGCCCCTCGTAGGCGCCCATGTCGACCAGCGGACTCGTTCCGTTGCCGGTGTCGGCTGTGGCCGGGTCGTCCTGCAAGCGGGGAGCCCCGTCGAGGTCGGTGAGCAGGAACGCCGGCACGGCCAGATTGTCGCCGGCGTCGATGGCCGGGGAGCCGGGCGAGAGGTGCAGATCACCGTGGTCGTCGTCGGCGGTTCCCCACTCCAGGTCGCCGCCCGGGTTGGGATCACGCACGAAGAGCGGGTCGGCAGCGATGTTGCCGACGCCGACGAAGCCCGCTTCGATGTCGGAGTAGGTCACCACCGCCGGCGGCCCGGGCAGGCTGACGATCTCCGCGCCGGCGTTGCCCCAGGCGACGACATTCGCGACGCGCGCATCGCCGAGGAGGCCGCCGCCCGACGCGAAGAACGACTCCAGGTCGTTCCCGGCGATGGTGCAATTGACGACGTCCACACCCGGCGCGCTGGACTTCACGTACAGGCCGCCGCCGCCATCGAACGACCCGCCGCCGGCGCGGTTGCCGACGAAGATGCAGCTCGCTACCGTCGCCGCGCCGTTGAAGATCGCCAGGCCACCGCCCGTGCCGGCCGGCAGCTTCACCGGCCCCCCGATGGCGAGGGCCGCGTTGCTGCGGAACACGCAGTGGGAGATGCGCGGGTTGCCGCCCTCGATGTACATCCCGCCGCCCTGCACCCAGCCGTTGTACGGCCCGACCTGGTTGCCCTCGAACACGCAGCGCGTGACCGTCGGGCTGCTGCCGACGCAGCGCATGCCACCGCCGCGCGGCTCCATCGCCGGTGAGACGAGACCGTTGCCGCCGGTGATGGTGAGGCCGGTGAGCACCGTGTCGTCGCCCTCCCCGCTCACGCAGCGCACGACGGGGCCGTCCAGTCCGGCGCCCGTGACGACGGTGCCGGCCACGACCAGCGGATCGTCCGGATCGACGCTCGTCAGCGTGAGCGCCTTGCCGTGGAAGTCGATCAGTTCGTTGTAGAGTCCCGCCGCGACGATCACCACGCCGCCGGGGTCGACCGCATCGATCCCCAGTTGGATCGTCGCCGCCTCGGCGGGCACGTGGACGACGGCATCGGCCGCCGCGCGCGGTGCGCAGAGCAGCAGCGCGGGGAGCAGCACAGCGGTGCGCATCAAGACCTGGCAGAGGGCAGGGCGGCGATCACCCCGATGCATGACGTGACGTCTCCACGAGGGATTCCTCAGGCTGGGCGAAACTCCGGGAGGCCTGAGTGTCATGCCGTGCCGGCCGCAGCGCAAGCTGTACGGTCATGGCCGCCGCAGGAGGAGCGGGGCACGAGCTGGACCCCCGCTCCGTTTGGGTGATCGGCAGCCGAGCCGGGGTTTGTTATCAAGGTGCTCGTGGACACTGAACCACTCTCCGTGCGTCCGGATGCCGCGTCGGTCTACGACGAACAGCATGCAGCCTACCTGGCCCAGCTCGTGGCGCCGATGGACGACATGTGGGCTGCCTTCGCCGACCTGGCCGCGCCCCATGCGCTGTTGGTGGGGGGCGAGGTGGCCGGCTGTTGCTCGGTCGATGAGCAGGGTCAGTTGCTGCGCTTCCATGTGCTGCCGCCCTTCGGCGAGCGTGCAACGGACCTGCTGCGTCTGGTCCTGAGCGAGTGCGGCGTCGCGCACATGATGGTGGCCACGTCGGATCCCCATGCGCTGTCCTCGGCGTTGAAGCTGGCAACGCACGTCGAACCCCACACCCTGCTCTACGCGCACGTCGCCGAACCGGAGGTGACGGCTCTGGACGGACTGGCGCCGGCCCGACCCGCTGATCACCAGAGGATCGTCGACTTCCAGGCCGAGGAGATCGGCGCGCCCCGGGACTTCCTGGAGGGCTACGTGCGCGAACGGCTCGAGCGCCGGGAGCTGCTGCTGCTCCAGGACGGCGAGCACATCCGCTGCGTGGGCGAACTCCGACGCGATCCACAACAGGCCGGCGTCGCGCACCTCGGGCTCATCGTGCACGGCCCGGAGCGCGGTCGGGGCGTCGGCTCGGCCATGCTCACGAGCCTGGTGGCGCGCAGCCGCGCGGATGACCTGTCGCCGCACTGCTCCACCGAGGTCAGCAACCTGGGCGCCCGCCGCGCCATCGAACGAGCCGGCTTCCGCGCCGAGCATCGCCTGCTGCGCGTGAACTTCGGACGCAGCGGCACGGGCGAGAGGGACACGGCATGACAGAGGTGGTCCTGCGCGACGTGGAGCCGGCAGACCTGCCCGCGTTCTTCGAGCACCAGCTCGATCTCACCGCGACACGCATGGCCGGGCTCCCGCCGCGAGACGCCGCCGCCTTCGACCTCCATTGGGAGCACCGCATCCTGGGCGACGACACGGTGTTCAAGCAGACGATCGTCTTTCGCGAACAGGTCGCCGGGTACCTGCTGTGCTTCGATCTGGGTGGGCGACGGGTGGTCGGCTACTGGCTCGGTGCGCGCTTCTGGGGGCAGGGCATCGCCAGCGCGGCGCTGTCGCAGTTCCTGGTGCAGGTCACCGAGCGCCCGCTGCACGCGCATGTGGCCAAGGACAACCTGGGCTCGATCCGTGTGCTCGAGAAGTGCGGCTTCGTGCGTTGCGGCGAGGGCGAGATCCCCGGCGCGAACGCGAGTGGGGTTCGCGAGGAGTTCCTCTACACGCGGACGACGTGATGCTGTCAATCGTGCGCCTGATCCTTGGGAGCGCTGCCCGTGAGTGACGTGCACGAGCTGTTCCGGACCGAGCGGCTGCTCGTGCGTTGGATCACGTCCGCCGACGTGGACGCGATGTGTGTCGTCTACGGCGATGACGAGGGCATGCGCTGGGTGGGTGACGGCGGCGCGCTCGACCGCGAGGGCTGCATCGAGTGGGTGGCTGTCACCGAGCGCAACTACGCCACTCGCGGGTACGGCATGTCCGCGCTCGTGTTGCAGGACACCGGGGCCGTCGTGGGTTTCTGTGGTGTCGTGCACCCCGGCGGCCAGCCCGAAGCCGAGATCAAGTACGCGCTCGCGCGAGACCACTGGGGGCAGGGTCTGGCCACCGAGGCGGTGCGCGGGATGCTCGCCTACGCCGCCGAACGCCTGGGCCTGGAGCGCGTGATCGCCACGGTGGCCCCCGGGAACACGGCCTCGCAGCGGGTGCTGGCCAAGGTCGGGATGACCGCCGGCCCGATCGTGGTCAACGACGACGGCTCTCGTACCATGACGTTCACGTGGTCGGCCCCGAGCAACCCCGAGAGGAGCAGACGATGACCAGCGATGTCGTTGCCTCGCGGCCGGCAGGTGATCGATGAGCCCCCGGGCTCACGAGCCGCGTCGCAGCCGGCTGCGGGCCGCGTTGATCTGGCTGCTGGCACCGATCCCGTTGGGCTTCCTGATCCACTGGCTGCACGAGGCGTTCAAGGAAGAGCGCCATCTGCCCGCCGGGGACCGCGGGTTCAGCGGGGCCTACGACTTCGTGGGGCCTCTGCTGTGGACGACAGTGGCGGCCGCCGTGTGCACGCTGGTCGCGATCGTGCTGACCCTGCGCAGCCCGCCGTCGCCGTGGCGCTGGGTCTTGTTGCTCATGGAGCTGATCGTGGTTGCCGGCGTGGCCTTCGTGGGCCACTGGATCTTCGGCTGATACGCTGCACGCGGAACGAACCACTCCCCCCCGGGGCCAGCATGAACCTCCCTCGCTCGATGTTCCTGTCGGCCGTCGTGTTGCTCGGTGGCGGTGCCTGCGCGGGCCCTTCGTCGTCGAGCGGCGCGCAGCTCGACGAAGCGACCGCCGCGGTCGCGCCCGAACCGGACGGCGAGGCGCTGCTGGCGAGCTGGCAACCGGAGACGATCCGGCTTCCGCCCGAGTTCGCGCCCGGCCTGCCCGAGGGTGAAGAGGAGCTGCGCTTCGCGCCCGGCATGTTCGACGCCGAGGCGCCCGACTTCTGGTCGTACGTGTTCGTCATGCGGCTGGAGGAGGAGCTGGGCGACGAGGACTCGATCGCGCGCTTGTTGGAGCTCTACTACGACGGCCTGCTCAGTGCGGTCGGCGGGTCGCGCGGTCTGGAACTCCCGGACGACCCGGCGACGGCCCACGTGCGCACCGTGGGGGAGGGACGCTACGAAGCCCGGATCGAGATGATCGACGCCTTCGTGACGGGCGAGCCGATCACGCTGCGCCTCGAAGTGGTCAGCGAGGGCACCACGTTGCGCTTCGCAGCGAGCCCCCAGCCCGAGGAGCACGCCATCTGGGCGTCGCTGCGCGCCGTGCTGGCGCTGCTGTGACGGTCCGTGAGAATGGCGTCGGCGCCTGAGCCGCCCCGCGCCGCACTGAAAGGAGATGACGTGATCCGCGGCAGACTGCCCTTGTTGCTCGCCTTCGCGATCGTCCAGGTCGCCTGTGTGGGAGTGTCATCGTCGGCGACGTCCGGCCGCGCGACGTCCGACGCCGTGACGCCCACCGAGTTCCTCAACTCGGGCCGGGTGTTGCCGACCGATCTCCCGTTCTCGGAAGCGGTGCGCGTCGGTGACACGCTCTACCTGTCCGGACAGATCGGCATCGTGCCCGGCACCCTGCAACTCGTTCCGGGCGGCATCGAGGCCGAGGCGCGCCAGACGATGATCAACATCAGGACCACCCTGGAGGCGCACGGATACTCGTTGCGCGACGTGGTGAAGTGCACCGTGATGCTGGCCGACATCGCGGAGTGGGCCACGTTCAACGCGGTCTACGCGACCTTCTTCGACGGCCGCTATCCGGCGCGCAGCGCGCTCGGCGCGAACGGGCTTGCCCTCGGCGCCCGCGTCGAGGTGGAGTGCATCGCCGTCCGCGGCCGTTGAGACGGGTGACCGTCGCTCGCCGTGGCCGTGGGCTGTGGGCCTCGAGCCGCGAGCCGTGAGCCGTGAGCCGTGAGCCGTGGGCTGAGAGAGCCCGCCGCAAACGGAGTTGAGTGATACTCTCGGGCCATGCGGTTCCGACCATGGTGCGTGTTCCTGTGCCTCGCGGGCGTCGTCCCGACGCTCGCTGCCCAGACGCTGGTGGCGCCCACGCGTGTGCTGGAGGGAACGCAGTTCCACGTGGCCGACGTGGACGGCGACGGACACGACGACCTCGTCTTCGAACGCTTCGGTGACGTCGGCGTGGTGCTCGGCGACGGCCTGGGCGACTTCGGCCCGGTGATCGTGTCTCCTGCCGCACCGGTGCTGCGGCTGGCGGTCGGCGATGTCGACGGGGACGGCGTTCCGGACGCCGTGTGCAGTGTGGACGACGCCCCACAGGTGGCCGTACTGCGCGGCGTGGGCGACGGCACGTTCGCGCTGTTGGCCACGCTCGGCCTGGCCCAGGCGACCGAAGCGCGCCGGCTGATCCTGGCCGACGTGGATGGCAACGGCGCGCTCGACGTGATCGCCCACCAGCTCGACACGAACCGTCTCAACATCCTGCTCAACGCCGGCGGTGCGTTCCCCGACCCGCCGTTGCAGGTGATCACGGGGAATCCGACGCAGGCCCTGGCCGCGGGCGACTTCGACGGCGACGGCAACGCCGACCTGGCCTACACCCTCGGCAACCTGTTCGGCGACGTGTCCGTCCGGCTCGGGAACGGCGACGGGAGCTTCGGCACGCAGATCGGGCTGGGCTCGATCCAGGGGCTCGGCGTGCAGGTCGGCGACGTCACCGGGGACGGGCGCGACGATGTCGTCAGCTACTCGATCGGGGATCTGCTGGTCTGGTCGTGGGTCGAGCCCACGGGCTTCGGCGCGCCGCAGGCCTGGCCCGCCGTGGGGGGAGGCGTGGACCTGATCGTCGATTTCGATCGCGACGGCCGGCTCGACGTGATCGGTGGCGGCGCGTTCGCGTTCGTCATGCTGCAGACGAGCGGCGGCGCGCTCGAGGCCAGCGACGATGTGTTCGAACTCGTCGACGGGAACGTGCTCGAGGCGGCGGGCGACTTCGACGAGGACGGCGGCGTCGATCTCCTGTTCGACGAGCAGGACCTGGTCGGTGTCCTGCGCGGGCGCGGTGACGCCACCTTCGAACCGACGTTGGGCCACGCCAAGCCGGTCGTGGACCTGCGCGCGGCCGACCTGACCGGCGACGGTGTCCCCGACCTGGTCAGCGCGCACGGCGAGGGCGAGTCCGGGCAGTTGCGCCGCGGGCGCTGGGGCGGCGGCTTCGAGCCGGCCGAGCCCGTGGACCTGGGGCCGGTGGCCGAACGGCTGTTCGTCACTGACGCCACCGGGGACGGCCTGCTCGACGTCGTGGCCGTGGGCTGGGTCGACGGCCCCCCGACGATCGCGGTCGTGGCCGGCCACGACGACGGCACCTTCGACTCGCCGCTGCTCT
This sequence comes from Planctomycetota bacterium, assembly GCA_029259695.1. GTDB lineage: Bacteria > Planctomycetota > B15-G4 > B15-G4 > B15-G4 > OFTM49. Next base: position 31,171 of record JAJDEQ010000133.1, on the reverse strand, counting down.
CACCGCTCGCCGGCATCGGCTCCGCGTGGATTCGCGACGTGGCGCTGGGGCCGTTGGGCGGCGACGCACGCCTCGACCTCGCGTTCCTGGTGGACACCGACGTGCCGCTGGAGCCCGAGACGGCGCGCCTCTTCGTCAACGACGGGACAGGCGCGTTCAGCGAGGCGGCTGCGGTCGACGTGTCGGCGCAACCGCGCGCGTTGGCGCTGGCCGACATGGACGGCAACGGCGCCACCGACCTGCTCGTGCGCACGTTTTCGCGGGTCGAGGTGTTCCTGGACGACGGGCTGGGTGGGTTCGCGCTCGCCGGCAGCCGCGGGGTGGGGGGCGCCTCGTCGCTGTTTCTCGAGACGGCGGACGTGGACGCGGACGGTCAGCAGGACGCCGTGTTCACGGAGGACCTCGGCGTGGTCAGCGTGCTCCTCGGTCGCGGCAACGGCACCTTCGGCCCCGAGATCGAGACGGACGTCGAGTCGAGCGCCCAGTCGTTCAGCGTGGCCGACCTCGACGGCGATGGCGCGCTCGACCTGGTGGTCGGCAACGTGTTGGACGCCAAGGCGTTGACACTCGCTCGGGGACGCGGCGACGGCAGCTTCCACCCCGTCGAGACCTACCCGCTCGGCGAGCGCACACTGCGCGCGCGGGTCGCCGACTTCGATGGGGACGGTGCCCTCGACGTGGCTGCGCTGGTGGAGGACAACAACTTCACGCCCGGACACGGCTTCGTGATGCTGCTGCCCAATGCCCACGGGCCGTGGAGCAACCTGGGCAATTCCCTCGCCGGTCCGGCCGGCTTCAGCAAGCTGGAAGGCATCGGGCCGCTGACGGGCGGATCGACGATCACCTTGCGCACCCGGCACGGCTCGCCCGGCGCCGCGGTGTTCCTGGTGCTCGGACTGAGCGAGGCGTCGGTGCCCTTCAAGGGCGGCGTGCTCGTGCCCCAGCCCGACTTCGTGCTGTCGCTGCCAGCGCTCGACGCCGAGGGCGAACTGGAGTTGTCGGCGGCATGGCCGGCCGGTGTGCCGGCAGACACGACCGCCGCGCTCCAGATCTGGCGCCCCGAGCCCGGCGCGCCCAGCGGCTTCGCCGCCACGAACGCGATCGGGCTCAGGACGCCCTGAACCGACACCGCGGCCTACTCACACGAGAGGGAACTCACGCCGCAGGCGGTCGTCACTGCGCTCAGGGTGCAGATGGGGTCGTTCAGGAGCGAACAGTCGAGGATGCCGACGAAGTCCAGGGCGTGCGTCGAAGGGGTGCCCGACGAGTTGATCGATGTGTCGGCGCACGCGCCGATGGAAACCTCGATCCTGTGGATCACGATGTCGTCGCAGTCGAAGGCGCCGATGCAGAGCTGGCAGCTCACGTCGAAGGGTGAGGTGCACATGTCGGTCACCGTGAGCAGGGGCTCGAGTTCGTTCTCGTTGATCACGGCCAGCACGGTCGCGGACGTGCCGACCGGCCCCTCGACCGTGAGCGCCATGGTGGTGCCCGGCGGGTCACCCTTCGGCGGCGGACACATGCCGACGGCGATGGGTCGGTAGTCGCTCTCGCCGGGGAAGTCGCTCTGCGCCTGCCGCGAGCTGCCCTGGGCGGGCGGGTTGCCGGCGATCATCGGGGTGTGGGGCGGCGGCATGGGCGGGGCTACCGGACCCGGGTCGGGCGACGTCGCGCTGCCCGGGACCGGGCCCGGCGAGCGCAGGGCGCTCTGCGGCGGTCGGGCGATGATGCGGATGCGGCGCAGGTCCGCCGGAGTGTCGATCAGGTCGTCTGCGCTCATGCGCACGAATCCGTCGGGAGCGGGGAGCACCGTCTCGAACACGTCGGCCGAGTCGAATTCGAGCCGCAGCAGTGCCGGTCCGGCTGCGGGCAGCGCCCAGGCGTGGACGAACTCCGCCGCGCGGTGGGGATGCTCGACGGTCAGGACCACGAAGTCCTCGGGCGTGGGCAGCCCGTTCGCCTGCGCCGCCGCGTCGGGCAGCAGACCGGCGGACGAGGCGACGAGCGCGAGCGCGACAGCCAGCGCGCGTGCTCTGGAGACGGCGGTCCACATGACGTAGTGCATCTGCTTCCCCCTTGTGACTGAGGCTGGAACCGATCGACATCCCTGTGACGAAGACGGTTCCAGCGGCTTCCCGTGTGTGTCGTGCGAGCGCGAGGAATTGCGCGCAGGGATGTGTCATTCCCGTTCGGGTGCCGCCCACAGGCAGTAGGCCGACCAGGAGGCGAGCGCGTCGCCGCGGGCGATCGAGTCCCGCTTGGCGTGGGCCAGCGCCGTGGCGGGATCGAGGACACCTGCGTACAGGTGGGTGTAGAAGTCCTGCATCAGCCGCGCGCTGCGATCGTCGCGCACGGGCCAGAGGGTGGACACGACCCGGCGGGCGCCGGCTGCGAACGCGGCACGGGAGAGGCTCGAGACGCCTTCGAGCGGCACCCGTCGCCCGGCCCCGGTGGCGCAGGCCGAGAGCACGACGAGTTCGGCGGACAAGTGGCTGTTGGCCAGTTCGCCCGCCAGCACGCGTCCGTCGCGGTGCGGTGTGGCGGGCGCTCGCCGGTCGTGCTGTGCGTCGGTGTCGACGGAGGTCCCGTCGGCTTGCACGTCGGCTTGCGCGTCGGCGGCCAGCACGAGGTAGGTGTTGAACTCGTGCGCGGCGTCGGCCTGCGCGTGGCAGGTGAGGTGCAGCACGCGCGCGCGTTGGACGTCCGGCTCGCCCAGCGCACGCTCGCTGGCGGCGCGACCGGCGCGGAGCACGACCCGGTCGCCGCTCAACACGCCGTCGAAGCTCGCGGGCAGCCCGTCCAGTTGCTCGCGCAGCGTTCCATCCGCGGTGGCCAGCGCCGCGCCGTGGGCCACCTCCCGTACGGCGTGCCCGAGGACCGGTCGATCGGTGCCCGTGACCGAAGTCGCGGCGAAGCCGACGAAGTCCCGTTCCCAGCCGGCCGCTGCACGGCTGTCCGCGAGGGAGCGCAGGGTCGTGCCCGAGTGGACGTAGGCCACGCTGCAGTGCTGGACGAGGTGGCGCCGTCCCGCGACGTCCGCGCTTGCGTCGCCCAGCAGCAGCGCCTCGAACGGAAAGCCGAGCAAGGGCCCGTCCGCGGCGACGACCAGCGAGCGGGAGTCGGCCGGCTCGTCAGCGAGCGCCCGGGCCACGGGGCCCAGCAGTCGCGGTGTGAGCGCGGCCAGGGCAGCGTCCAGATCGCTCGGCAGGCTCGACCCGGGACGCACCGAGCCGGCCAGCGCTTCGGTGACGGCCCGGACACGCTCGGTGAGCTCGCGCAGCGCGAGCCCGTGACCCAGGTCCACGAACGTCGCACCGTCGGGAGTGAGCACGAACAGCGCCGCCAACTCGTGACCGAAGGCGTACTCCAGCAACAGCGCCCCGGGGGGCAGGGCCGCGACCACCTGCGCCTGAGTTGCCGGAGCGGGGTAGTCGACCTCCGCGAACAGGCGCCCGCGCAACGCGAGCGTGAGCCGGAGTTGATCGGACTCGAGGGCCCGCCGTTCGGCTTCGAGTGCGGCGCGGTGGTCGCCGGCGCCGGCGGCGAGTTCGGCGCGCAGGTTGGCCAGGCGGCGATCGGCTGCGAGCCAGGCGAGAGCGTCCCCGTCGGGTTCGGCTTGCAGTGCTTCGCGCAGACCGCGATGGGCCACCTCGGCGAGTTGTTCGGCCATGCCCAGGCCCTTGAAGTGCTGGACGATGGCGTAGGCGGCGGCGACGTGCTCGTCGCGGCGCGCTTCCGGCGGCATGCGGCGCAGGCTCTCGAGCGCCAGCGACATGAGCCGCGACGACTGCTGTCGCAGGCCGAGCGAGAGCGAGCGGCCGAGGCTGCTGTTGCGGTGCAGGACCGGGCGCAGGATGTCCGCCGCCTCCACGCACGCAGCCAGGGCGGCGGCCGGTTGTCCGGCGTGGAGCTGCCAGGTGGCTTCGGTGCGACGCAGCGCGAGCTGCAGGTTGGGTTCGCCCGAGGCGTCGATGACGCCGCCGGCGGCGTCGAGGTGTGCCCGGGCTGCGTCGAGCCGATCGCGGCGCAGCTCGGCACGTGCCAGGAACAGATCGGCGCGGGCGACTCCGGGGATGTCCCGGCGCTGCTCGTATTGCGCGCGGGCGGCCCCGAGCAGGGTGCGAGCCCGGTCCAGGCGGCCCTCGTCCAGGAGCACGATGCCGCGCATGAGATCGAGCTGCACGGTGTCGGCGTGCGCGATGGTCTCGGCCGAGCGCCGGGCCTGCTCCAGTCGCGCCAGCGCCCGGCCACGGCGCGTGTCGCTGTCGTCCTCCCGCGCGAGAGCGTACTCGAGCGTCGCGAGTTGGAGCAGCACGTCGTGGCGCAGTGGTTCCAGGGACGTGTCGTCGAGTTCGTCGAGGGAAGGCAGCAGTTGTTCGAGCCGCCGGGCCGCCTGCTCCAGTCGCCCCGAGGCGTGCAGCAGGTCGGCCCAGGCCTTGCCGAGCGTCACGCGGAGCAGGACGCCCGCATCGGGGGGCGTCAGCGACTCGGCCAGCCCCAGCGCCGCGGCGGCGAGCTCGTTGCGGCCCAGGCGCCTCAGGACCCCGGCCCGGGTGAGTTCCAGTTGCGCTTGCACCACCGGCGGCAGGCGGGCGGTTCGGGTCAATGCGTCGAGTTCCGCCAGGGCCTGGTCGAGCCGGTGCCCGGTGGCGAGTGCCAACTCGTAGCGTGCCCAGCGCAGTTCATTGTGTGCCTCCGGTGGATCACCGAGTTGGGCGAGGCGTGACGGCAACGGCTCGAGCAGGGCATGCGCCGACTCGTGGTCGCCCGCGGCGATGCGGATGCGCGCATCGAGGATGTCGAGTCGCGGTTGCTGCTCGACCCAGCCACCGCGGTCCAGCAGGACACGTCCATCGGCAACGGTCCGGGCGGCCTGCTCCAGCTGTCGCAGTTGGAGTTGCAGCAGGGCGAGCTTGCGCGTGAGCGTGAGCGCCTCGGCCCAGATCTCGCCCTGCGCCAGCCAGTCGGCTGCGGTCGCGTAACTGCTCAGTGCTCCGTCGAAGTCCTGCAGTTGCTGCTGGATGCTGCCCAGCGTGGAGTAGCCGGCGGCCAGGGGGCTTTCGTTGCCGGCGGTGTCGGCGTCCGCGATCGCCGCGAACCAACGGGGCGCGGCCTGCTCCGGCTTCCCGGTGGCGGCCAGCACGGCCAGTTCGGTCACGGCGCACTGGAGCCGGGAGTGCCGGTCGCCGATGGCTCCGAACTCGGCGGCGGCCCGGCGCAGCTCGGCCAGTGCGGCATCGTGCTGTCCGGCGAGCCGCTGGATGACGCCGCGTCGGAAGGACACGTTGGCCAGCAGGTAGCGATCGTCGGACGAGTCGAGCGAACGCCGGGCGGCATCGAGGTGCTCCTCGGCCCGTGCCGCATCGCCGTCGAGCCACTGGGAGAGCAACGCCAGGTCGAGCTGGACGTAGGTGGCGACCCGGGGGTCGTCGGTGCACTGCGTCGTGAGCTCGAGGGCCTGCCCGAGCAGCGCCTGCGCCGACCGCAGCAGGCGTCCGCCGCTGGATTCGCCGGCGAGCACCCGGGCGATGGCGAGGCGTGCGCGGTTGCGCAACCAGCTCGCGTGGAGGCACGCCGGCAGGGCATCCAGCGTGGCGAGCAGCGCGGCGACGTCCTCGAGCGATCGGGCGGCGTCGCCGTTGCGTCGCACGCGCATGAGCAGGCCGGCTCGCTGCAGCTCATCGGAGGCGGCCGCCTCGGTCGCGCCACCGCGGGCGTGCGCGCCGGCCGCGCGGCCGAAGGCGACGGCGGCGCGGCGGTGGGCGTAGAAGGTCGTGCCCAGGCGCTCCGCCCAGGCGCGGTGCAGTCGCGCGGCCGCTGCCGGGTCGTCGCTGAGCTGATCGGCGAGGGCGGTCACCCGTGCGTCCATGGCGTCGAGACTGCCGCCGTCGGCCTCGCGCAGCGCCTGGATCTGCGTCAGCAACCGCTGCACCTCATCGCTCCCGGGCCGTGGGGAGGCGGTGCGCGCCGCGGGCGGGACGGGGGGAGGCGCGGACGACGTCCCGAAGGCCAGGCCGGCGGTGCGGATCTTCAACGGGGAGCCGGGCGCTGCGCGCCCGGTCTCGTCGCCGTCCTCCGGCTGCTCCGGCTGCTCCGGCGGTTCGGAGCGTCCGGGTGACACGGGTTGCTCCGCGTCGATGCCGAGCAGTTGCCATGCGTGTCGCTGCAGGGCCGCGCGCCAGGGCAGGAGTTCGTCCGGGAGTTCATCGGGCAGCGCTCGCAGTTCTCCCAGGGCGCGTTGTGCCAGGCCTCGCTCGAGCATCAGCGTGATGCGTGTGAGCGCGTCGACGCGGTCGTCGCCGGTGGCCGGCAGCGACGTCAGCTCCGTGCGCCACGTGCCGTCGATGAGCCGGAAGTGCGCGCTGCCCGGCTGGTCGTCGGGAGCGAGGGGGGCCTGTTCGGGGGCGAGCCGGATCTCCCAGCGGTACTTCCGACCGGGTGTGAGGCGCACACCCTGGGGAAGCGGGCTCGACTGGGGGCCGCGCTGTGTCGTGCGTGTCGTCCACGTGACCGATCGGCGCGCGGTCCCGTCGGCGTCGATGATGCCGCTGCCCGCGAGGGCCGCGTCGTGCACGGAGAGTTGCCAGACGTGGGGCACGTCGAGTGTCGGCTCGGGCTCGAAGCGCAGCGCGTCGGGCTGTTCCGCGATGGTGGCCAGGGGTTCGAGCAGCGCCACCGGGATGTCGGGCGGGGCGTCCGGCCCGCGCAGCGTGCCCTGGGAGTAGCCGGCCAGCCCGTCCATGCGCTCGTCGCTGAGGGGCTCGGTCGAGAGCGCGAGGAAGGCCGTGCGCAGCGGGTCGTTCGGGAGGCGCGCAAGCTCCTCGGCCGCCAACGGATCGCCGGCGAGTCGCGCGGCGGCGAGTTCGTAGGCCGTGCGGCCGAAGGGGGTGAGTTCGCCCAGGGCGTCGGGACCGCCGCTGCCGGTGCTCTCCCAGAGCATCAAGCCCACGAGCAGCAGCGCCGCAGCGGCGAGGGCCGGTCGCAGGAGGAGTCGCAGCAGTCCCGGGCCGTCACCTGCGTGCGACGCGGCGACGGCGTCGGCGTGCGGCCGCAGGGCGTCCACCATCGCGCGGCACTCGGCGCACGCGGCGATGTGTTCCTCGACTGCGACGCGTTCCGCCTCGACCAGTCGCCGCTCGACGAAGCCGGCCAGCAACTCGGCGTCACCGCAGGCGTCGGCACCGGGCAAGGGCAGCTCGACGTCGCCCTCGTCCTGTGCGAGCCAGCGGGCGAAGCGTTCACCGCCCGGGTGTTCGTGCTCGCCGACCATCAGCTCAGCTCCAGGCCGCACAACGCGTCGAGGTACTGCCCGAAGGCCGCCCGGCAGGCGCGATGGAACAGGCCGTCCCGCTGCTGACGACTGGACCAGAAGTCTTCATAGCGTTCCGAGGGCAGGCTGCGCCGCAGCGCGTTGAGGTAGCGGCGCTTGAGGGCCGAGAGCGAACGGCTCACGGAGGACGTGTCGATCCCCAGGTGGCGGGCGATCTCCCCCTGAGTCAGGCCGCGGCGAAACGATTTGCACAGAATCTCGGTCTCGCGCGGATCCGGGGTCACGGTCCGGGTGGCCGACGTGACGAGTTCGGTGATCTCGCCCATGCCGGCGGCCTCCGACGGATCGCGGGCGGACGGGTCGGCCAGTTCGCCGATGCGCGCACTGTCGTCGTCGCCCTGTCCCAGTTGGATGTGACGCCGCTTGCGGTCGGGATCGCCGAAGCGACGGCGGTTGTAGACCAACGCCGTGAACCAGAGTTCGAGCGTGGCGCTGCCGCAGTAGCTGTCGAGGGGCGAGCGGTGCTCCCGTTCGGCGAGGTCGACGATCAGCTCGGACAGCACGTGCCGGGCGAGGTCGGCCAGCGCCCCGTCGGCGAAGCGCTGATCGATCCAGGTCGCCAGGCGTTCGGCGAGAGCAGCGCGCGCGGCTTCGTCCCGAGCACGGCAGGCATCGATGACGAAGTAGACGTCGCCCGGTACGACGCGCGCGAGCGCCGCGTGCAGCGCCTCGTCCCCGGGCGGATCGCGAGTGGCGCCCAGGCGGGCCCGGACGCGGGCGACGACCTCGGTCTGGAACGCGTCCCGGGTCAGGGCGCCGCCGGGGTGGCACCTGCGCGCCTCGTCCCACGCGGCGCCCAGGGCCGATTCGACCGCGGGTGAGGAGCGCGCCGGCTCGTCACCCTCGGGCGTGCGCTCGTCCCGCGTCCCGGACGCGTCGACGACGTGCATGTGCTCGCGTTGGGCCAAGATCCCCCGATCCTGTGCGCCCCGACCGCTGAACCCCCGTTCGGGGAGCCGCCTCGTGGCGAACCCCGCTCGGTCGACGCTGATGGTTCCCAGGATAACGCACGGGGGGGGCGCACCCCGCTCGGACGGGGCGGATGAGGCGATCCCGCCACCTGTTCCCGGAAAAGTCCGCAATTCGAACCGGGCCCGGCCCCCTGGTGTGCACGGGGCGCCGGCCCCGACCGGGGCGCAGGGGCGCACCGGCCGTCGGTGTGCGACGGGGCACGGGTTCGTGCCGCAAGCGGGATCGCCGGCGCGTCGCGCCCGGTGTCGTCCGACGCCGGAGGGACGTTCACGAGGGAGAGAGAAGCATGAAGTTCTTCAGTCGAATGGTTGTGTTGATGTTGTGTGTGCTGTTGTTGGTGCCGCCGCAGTTGCTTGCGTGCGTGATCTTCGTGGACCCGTGCGGTGAGGTGATCGGTGTCTCGCCCGGGCTCTGCATCGTGGTCTCGTCCGACGGCACGGCCGCATCGCTGTGCGTGCCCGCGGTCGGCGCCACCGTGGTGTTGAACGGACAGAGCATGCCGCCCATGAATGCCGGCACGTGCAGCATCTGTGTGGTCACGGGCAAGTCGAGTCAGGCCGACGGCGGCTCGGCGGACGTGGACATGGAAGTCGTGCAGGCGCGCGTCGTCGACGCCACGTCGGGTCTGCCCATCGGCTTCGAGACGTTCGAGCCGGACACGGCCCTGGCGGCCGAGTGGGCTGCGGCGTTCCCGGAGATCGACGGAGTCTTCCACGCCCTGTCGGCACCCATCTCCGGCACGATCCCGTCCACGAGCGTGAACATCGAGCTCGACGTGCGTATCGCCGCGCAGGCCATCGAACGACAGTTCGCGAGCAACGAGCAGGACGTCACGGCACCCATCGCACTGCTGGGCGCCGGTGGCTCGACGGCCATCAGTCCGGTGACGCCGGTGGACCCGGCGCAGATCGTGCCCAAGCCCGAGATCCTGGGTAGCGAGGGCGCGCTCATCGCCCAGTTGCTCACCGGCATGCAGGTCGCCGCGGGCGAGTACGCCCTGGGCAGCCTCGAGCCGCACCAGCCGTTCCTGGAGATGAGCTTCACGGACGGGCAGGCGTCGACCCAGCAGACCCCGCGCTTCGCGGACCTGGGCATGGGCACGCCGGGCAGCTTCGGGATCCCGCGTCTGGCCGGTCTCGATCGCGACGGGTTCGATCTGCTGCAGCTCTCGGGCGCCGTGTCCGCGGCTCGCGGCATGCTCGTCCTGGGTTGGGACGCGGACTACACACCCATGCGCGGTGGCTTGCTGATGCCCTCGTCCGACCTGCTGTTGCCGTTCGCCACGGACGCGGAGGGTCGTGCGACGTTCACGACGCTCGCCTTGTCCGAGTTCGGCGCGGCCGGTAGCCCGATCTTCGCGCAGGGGCTGGTCAGCGACGGCCGGGCGCCGGGCGGACACGCAGCAAGCAACGCGCTCTCGATCGTGACGCAGTGAGTCAGGGCCTCGCCGCTTGGGGAAGCACGCGGTGACGAAGGGGAGTTCCGGGGCGGAGCGGGCGTCAGGCTCGTTCCGCCCCATCTCGCGTTGCGTCGACCGGCGGGCGATGCACGCGCGCCCGGGACCCGCGACGGCGATCGGCCGGGGACCCACGACGGTGATCGGTCCGCGGCCCGCGACGGTGATCGGCTCGCGACTCGCGACGGTGATCGGCCCGGGGCGGCGTCAGGTCTTGCGGCGGCGCACCGCCTGCACGATCTCGTCGAGGCGCTGCAGGAAGCGGGAGCGGTCGCGTTCCTCGAACGGCGCCGGGCCGCCGGACTGGAGGCCCATCTCGCGCATGTAGGTCTGGGCTTCGCGCGCGGCGAGGGCGTCGCCGATGGTGGCGTCCTTGAACACCCGGCCGCGCGGGTCGAGGACGCGAGCGTCCTGCTCCAGGCAGCGGGCGGCGAGCAGGATGTCGGCGGTGATCACGATGTCGTCTTCACCGGCGCGCTCGGCGATCCAGTCGTCCGCCTCGTCGAAGCGATCACCCACGAGCACGAGCCGGAACGAATCCCGCTCCGGCACCACGAGCGACTGGTTGGCGACGACGTGGACCGTCAGCGCGTAGCGATAGCCGACACGGAAGATCTCGTCCTTGACCGGGCAACTGTCGGCATCGACGTAGACTTCCAGCATGCGCACGGGCTCGAGGGGCGGTGGACGAAGGCCGATCAGCATACGCCGCGAGCCCGGCGGAAGCGCGCGGGTCGTGCGTGTGGTGTGGTCGTCGCGGTGGCGAGGCGGGGTGGCGCGAGGCGAGGCAGGGCGGCGGGTCGTGCTTGCCGCCCGTTGAGCAGGCGTGCAGGATGTCGTCTCCTGCGCGCGCCCGCGTGCAGGCTGCCGAGACCGGGTCCGAGCAACCGCTTCGGCGCGGAGGGGATCCTGCGTGAAGGCCCGCATCGTCATCGTCTATCCCGTCGAGGACGGGCGCATCGTGCTGCGCACCGAGACGGATTGGGAGCGCGACCTCGAACCCGTCGAACTCTCGGCCGACGGCACCCGCGCCACCTTCGAGGTCGAATCGGAGCACGAGCTGGTGGAGTTCAAGGCGTGCCTGCGCCAGGGCGACGCGCTGCACTGGGCGGTGGGCCTCAACGAGTTCGTGCCCATGGGCACGGCGCTGGACTTCGAGGAGTACCCGCACTTCTTCGCGGAGGCGAGGGGGCACGTGGGGGAGCTGCTCGAGGTGGAGTCGGTGCTGGGGTCAGCGCGCCGGGTGCGGGTGTACCTGCCCTCCGGCTACCACGAGAACCTGCTCAACCACTACCCCGTGATCTACATGCAGGACGGCGCCAACCTGTTCCTGCCCTCGGAGGCTTTCGGCGGACAGGAATGGCAGATCGACGAGACCATGGACACGCTCGATCGCATGAACCTGATCAAGCGTTGCATCGTCGTGGGCATCCACGCGCAGGAGCGCTTGGATGAGTACACCGATCCCGGCTACGCGGCCTACGGCCGTTCGGTGCGGGAGGAGATCAAACCCTGGGTCGACGGGCGCTTCCGCACCCTGCCGGGCCCGGACGACACCTTCGTCATCGGTTCATCGCTGGGCGGCGTGGTGTCGTTCTTCCTCGGCTGGGAGTGGCCCGAGGTCTTCGGCAACGTGGCCTGCCTGTCGAGCACCTTCGCCTATCGTGACGATCTCATCGCACGCGTGCGCGGTGACGACCTCGGGGCGCGCGCCGACCTGAAGATCTACCTCGACAGCGGTTGGCCGGGCGACAACTACGCGGCCACGTTGAGCATGGCCGCGGCGCTGATCAGTCGCGGCTTCGTCTTCGGACGCGACTTCCTGCACTGCGCGTTCCCCGACGGACGGCACCACGAGCAGGACTGGGCCGGCCGCTGCCACCTGCCGATCCAGTTCTTCTGTGGCTACCCGCGCCGGATCTCCGCCGCCGCGAAGGCCGTGCGCGAGGACGCCTGAGCAACCGGGGCGGTCGGCACCCAGGCTGGCGCGTCGCGCGGCCGGGTACACTGCGGCGGGATGAAGCACGGATCGCCACGAGAACGGGGAGTGCGGGTCGCCATGTGGTTCCTGGCGATCTCCTACGGCCTGGCTGCGCCGATCACGGCGTACTTCGAGGCAACGCAGGGTCTGATCTCGGCGCGCTTCGACTACCCGCCCGGGCTGGTCTACCTGGTCTGTGCGTCCCAGGTCGTCGCCGTCGGCGGCCTCTTCGTGCGCTCGCTCGCGCCGTGGGCCGCGGCCGGACTCAGCGTGATCACCCTGGGCGCGCTGGTGTCGCACCTGAAGATCGGCTCGCCCCTGACTGCGGTGCCCGCGGTGCTCTACACCGTGATCCAGGTCTGGTTCGGCTGGAAGCGACGGGCCGCGGGCGAGGTCCGGTCGTGACGAGGGCGACAGCATGAAGACCGGCGAGCTGGCGCTCGACGAAGGCACGCTCGTCTACCAGCACGCGGGCAGGGGGCCGCTGGTGGTCTTCTCCCACGCGTTGGGGCCGGTGTCCTGGGGACCGCTCGAGCAGTTGCAGCAGTCGTGCACGGTGGCCGTGCCGGTCTGGGAGGAGTCATCGATCGGTTCGCCGGCATGGGCCGGACTCGACTGGTTGCCGGAGCTGGCGCTGGCCCTGGGGCACGAACGCGCGGCGTTGTGCGCCTGGTCCATGGCCGGGCCCGCAGCCATCGAGTACGCGGCGGACGAACCGCCCGGGCTGTCGCACCTGATCCTGGTCGACGTGGCCGGGTTGGGTTCCGAGCTGCCACGGCTGCGCTGGCGCGATCTGCCCCACGTGCTCTGGACGCAGCTCACGGGCCGACCCACGCGCGGCTTCGTGCGCAGCCTCTGGCGCCAGTGGGTGCGCAACCCGGCGGTGGACCGGGCGCCGCTCGAGGCGGCCATGCACCGCTTCATGCTGGCCGAGGCAGGTCGCATGGGTGGGCCTCCGGACGATGACGACGATGACGATGACGACGAGATCGCCGAGCTGCTGTCGTCCATCGCCGTGCCGACACTCGTGCTCGCGGGACGACACTCGCCGGTGCTGGGGCCCGAACTCGGCCGCACGCTCGTCGGTCACTGCAGGCGGGGCGAGCTGGTCGTGTTCGAGGAGAGCAGCCACACGCTGCAACTCGAGGAACCCGAACGGTTCCAACAAGCCGTGGCGCAGTTCTGCGCCTAGCCTGGACTTCTCACCAGCTTCTGCTGCGGTTGTGCCTGAGCCTTCAGGGCTGCGTCGAACGGCCCTTTCGATGCTCGACGGCGGGGCGACGAGCTGCGGGGGCGCTCGCGGGCAGGCTGCCGTCGGCTACCGGCGGATCGACTTCACGGGCCGCAGGCCGAGGTCGCGCTGTTTGAAGTCGTGGGTCGTCTCGTTGCGGAAGGACACGCGGGCGTGGACCGTGTTGGTCGAGTAGGCGCCGCTGCGCGCGACGACGTAGTGACCCTGGAACGTCGGTCGCGAGTTGACGAGTCCGTAGGTCGAGGTGGTCGTGTCCTCCGGGGACCAGGCCCACTCGGCCACGTTGCCCATGACCTCGTGCAGACCGAAGGCGTTGGGGCGGAACGTGCCCACGGGGGCGTGGACCGTGAACCCGTCGGTGAGCCAGGTCTCGTAGCTCCAGGTGGGTGAGCCCGTGGACGCCTGGGCATAGGTGTCGGCGAGGTTGGCGGCGCCGTCGACCGAGCGTGCGTCGTTGCCGGTCCACCAGGGCGTGCTGGTCCCGGCGCGGGCGGCGTACTCCCATTGCGCTTCGGTGGGGATGTCGAGGTCGAGACGTCGCAGCACCGTGAGCGCGCGCTCGAAGGTCATGTTCTCCACCGGGTGCCGTCCGGTGATCGTCGCCTCCCCGATGCGCAGGTTCAGGTACGAGCCGGAGGGGTTGTTGCCGGTGAACCAGATCCACTGGGCCTGGGTCAGTTCGCACTTGCCGATGAAGAACGGCTCCAGAGTGAACTCGGTCGGCGGCGCTTCGTCGTCAAGGGCCGCCGGGTCGTAGTGCGGCGCCGTGGGGTCGGTGGCCTGCGCTCCCCGGAGGAACGTGCCGCCCGGGACGAGCACCAGCACCAGCGCCGACTCGGGGATCAGCTGCAGGCGTCCGTCGTCTCCCCGGGTGGGGGCTTCGCCGGTGAGCAGCACGGCGAACTCCCACAGCCCGCTGTCGGGGTCCCGGCCGACGGGCACCAGGCCCAGTTGTGGCGGCAGGTCGAGTCCGGCGTAGAACGGACACTCGTCCTGATCGGCGATGGAAGCCCGCGCCGTGTCCCACGCGGCACGGGCGTCGGTCGAGCCGATCGTCCAGGCGTGCAGCACATCGGCTGCCTGGAGTCGGAGGGCCACGCCCATGCCGTGCGTCACCGAGGCGCCGGAGAACAACCCGGAGCGCTCGTCGGCCAGCGCGTCGAGACCGGCCACGAGTTGCTCCAGTTGCCGGTGCCACCAGCGATCGGTCTTGCTGTCGGTCTGGGCGACGGCGTGGGTCAGACGTTCCAGCTCCCGGCGATGGTCGTCGCGTTGCGCCAGCAGCGCTTCGGCCCGGACGATCCAGGCCGTGCACTCGCCTCTCAGTTCAGGCGTGATCGGCCACAGCCGGTGGGCCTCCGCGGTGAGTTCGTCGAGCTCCTGCAGCGCCGAGAGTTGCAGCACCTTGTCCAGTCGCTCCTGCGCGAGCTGTTCGTTGGATCGGGCCAGGTCTCGCGCCAGGCGCGCTTCGCGGGCGCTGCGTTCGGCCGACTGGGCATTGCGCTCGGCCTCGGCGGCATGCTCGCTGGCCTCCGCGGCCAGCACCCGGGCCCGGGCCTCGCTGTCCTGCGACTCCACGGCCAGGCCCTCGGCCCGCTGCCACTGCTGGAAGCTCACCACCAGGCCGGCGGTGAGCAGCAACACGCCGGCGGCGAGCGAGGTCGCCAGCGGGCGGTTGCGCACGACCCACTTGCGCAGTTCGGCGACGGCCCCGGTCTCGTAGGCCTGCACCACGCGCTGCTCCAGGTACGCGCGCAGGTCGTCGGCCAGGTCGCCCATGCTCGTGTACCGGGCGTCGGGTGAGCGGGCCATGGCCTTGTCGCAGATGGCGACGAGTTCGGCCGGCACGTCCGCTGCCAGTTCGTGCACCGGCTTCGGCGGGCCCTCCTGCACGCGGCTCCAGACGGCGTAGTTGTTGATGCGCGAACCGGGCTTCACGTAGGGCATGCGCCCGGTGAGCAGGTGATACAGCATGGCCCCGGCGGAGTAGACGTCGGTGCCGGGTCCGAGCTGTTCGAGCTGGCCCTCGGCCTGCTCGGGCGACATGTACGCCGGCGTACCCACCACGTCCCCGTCCATCGTGTGCAGGGGGGAGTCGGGCGACTCGTCGGTCCGCTCGCTGCGCTCGGAACGCACGACGCTCTCGGGGCGCAGCGGCGTGGGCGGCTGGATGCGGATGTCGCGGCGGTCCTGCTGGCCGAGCACGCGCGCCAGGCCCCAGTCCATCACGTACACCTCGCCGAAGCGGCCCACCATCACGTTGGCCGGCTTGAGATCGCGGTGGATGACGCCCTTGGCGTGGGCGTAGGCCATGGCGTCGCAGACGCGCAGCAGCGCCTCGAGGACGCGGGACGAAGTCCAGGTGTCGTCGCCGTCCGCCACGAGCTTGAACACGTGCGCCAGGTCGTGGCCCTTGACGAGCTTCATGGTGAAGTACGCGCGCCCGTCGGGGTCGACCCCCAGCTCGTGCACCGGGACGATCCCGGGGTGGTCGAGTTGACCCGTGATCTGCGCTTCCTCGAGGAAGCGGCCCACGCCGCGGGCGCCGCCGGGTGTGCCCGCCGACGCGTCGGTGCGGATCACCTTCATGGCCAGGTGTCGGCGCAGGTCCTCGTCCCACACGCGCTGCACCAGGCCCATGCCGCCCTGGGCGACGGTGTCGGTGATGCGATAGCGAGCGAAGACGGGACCGCGGGTGGACAGGCGCGCCAGGATCTCGGCGTCCGGTATGGACACCGGCACGGTGCTGCCTGCGGTCGTTCCACCGGGGCCCGGTCCGCTCACCGGCGTGGTCTCATCCGGTGTCCCCGCGAAGCGCGCGGGGGACACCGTGTCGTCCAGGCGATCGAGCAGGCCGCGCAGTTTGGCCCAGTCGGTGTGCAGCGCGCGCAGCTCCCGGGCGTGCTCGGGATGCGACCGGGCGAAGCTGTCGATGTCTCCGTCGCCGCCCTCGTGGCGTTGCTCGAGGTAGCGGGCGAACAGCCGTTCGGCCTGGGAGTGGTGTTCGCTGTGCGGCTCGGAAGTCATGCCGGTACGCGCTGCGCTCGGCGCGCGGCGCTCTTCAACCCTCGCTTGGCGATCCCCAGGCTCGAGCCGAGCAGCGCATCATGCGGGGCGTGCGCAGCCGGCTTCGATCAGGGCGGCATCATAGCGGTCGATGACGAGCTTGCGTCAGGCTGTCGTCTCCTGCGCGGCAGGGGAGGCCCGCGGTCGCGCCGATCCGGGCGCACAGACCGCGAGAATTCCCCGTCCCCGAGCGGGGACGGTTCACGGAGGGCCGGCGGGGATGGAACCGCAGCGGCGACCGCGGGCCCGGCACGCGTCCGGTGACCCGGATCACGCGGCGCCGGGGCCGAGCCCGACCGCGGCTGCCGGCTTCGCGCCCGCGCCGGGAGCGCTGGCCCTGGACGAGGGCGTCGCGGTTGTCGGCGTCTGCCGGCGATTGTCGTTATCTTCTCCGGGCAGTTCGCGTTCCGCCCCGGCGCGGTGGTCGTGCTGCGTCCCTCTCCCGACTCGTCGAGACAGACCTTTGGATTCCAAGCGCTGGAGTGCCGTGCGCGCGATCGTGGAGGACGCGCTCGACCTCCCGGACGCCGAGCGCGGCGCGTTCATCGACGGCGCCTGTGCCGACGATGCGGAGCTGCGCCGGGCGGTGGAGCGGCTGGTGGACGCCGACTCCCGTCCCGACCGCATCACGCGCATCGTCGAGGAGCAGCAGCGTGATGCCCTGGCGGACACGGCGGTCGCCGCCGACTTCACGGGGCGCCGGGTCGGTCGCTACCAGCTGCGCCGCCTGATCGCCACGGGCGGCATGGGGGCCGTCTACGAGGCCGAGCAGAGTGAGCCGAGCCGGCTGGTCGCGCTCAAGACCATGGGCTTCGGCCTGCACACCGCCGACGCGGTGCAGCGCTTCCGGTACGAGTCAGAGATCCTCGCCCGGCTGTCGCACCCGGCCATCGCCCAGGTGTACGAGACCGGCACGCTGGATGGCCCGGACGACGGCGAGGTCGCCTTCGCCAGCGTGCCCTGGTTCGCCATGGAGTACGTCGAGGGTGCCCGGGACATCGTGCAGTACGTGCGCGAGGAGGCGTTGCCCCGGGACGCGCTGCTCGACCTGTTCCTGCAGGTCTGCGACGCGGTGCACCACGGTCACCTCAAGGGGGTCATCCACCGCGACCTGAAGCCGGGCAACATCCTGGTCGACCGCGCGGGGCGACCGAAGGTGATCGACTTCGGGGTGGCCCGGGTGAGCGACGCGGAGGGTGGCAGCGGGGTCCACACCCGCGCGGGCCACATGGTCGGCACGCCGCAGTACATGAGCCCGGAGCAGTTCGCCGGTGAGCCCGGCGCCATCGACACCCGGTCCGACGTCTACGCCCTGGGCCTGCTGCTGTTCGAGTTGCTCTGCGGCCAGCGACCGTACGACCTGGCCGACAAGCCGATCGCCGAGGCGGCGCACCTGGTCGAGGTGCTGGGGGCGCGCCGGCTGCGATCGGTGGACCCGCTGCAGCCCTCCGACCTGGAGTGGATCTGCGACAAGGCCCTGGCCCGGGAGCGGGAGCGTCGCTACGACACCGCCGCCGACCTGGCGGCCGACATCCGCCGACACCGACGACGTGAGCCGGTGCTCGCCGGACCGCCCACCACGATCTACCGGGTGTCGCGCTTCGTGTCGCGTCACCGCGTCGGCGTGATCTCCGCGTCGCTGGTGTTGCTGGCCCTCGTGGGCGGCCTGGTGGGGACCTGGGTCGGACTGCAACGCGAGGCGGAGCAGCTCCGTCGCTCGCGGGCGCTGGCGGGTTTCCTCGGCTCGATGTTCCGTTCGATGACGCCCGACGGGCGCGGCCCTGATGCGCGGGTGGTGGATGTGCTCGAGGACGCCTCGTGGCGCGTGCAGCGCGAGTTCGCCGACGACCCGGTGATCCAGGCCGACATCCTCGACGCGCTGGGCCGCGCCTACGCCGATGTCTCGCTGCGGGAGCAGGCCGAACGCTTGCTGCGTTCGGCCCTCGCCGTGCGCACCGAGGAGCTGAGCGTCGATGACCCCGAGCGCCTGGCCACGCTCGGCGTGCTGAGCGACGTGCTGGCGCGCAGAGGGCAGATGGCGGAGGCCGAGGGCATGCTGCGTGAGGGGCTGACCGTCCATCGCGCCCGCGCGGACGGGGACCCGTGGCTCGAGGTGCGACTCATGGCGAACCTCGGCCGCGTGCTCCTGATGCAGGAGCAGGTCCAGGAGTCCGAGCAGGAGTTGCTCGCTGCGCGCGCGTTGCACGACCGGCTGCGGGCGGCGGAGCAGCGCTCGGGCGGGGTACCCGGGGGGGCGGGGCTGGCGGACGAGATCGAGAACACGCTGCGCAGTCTCTACCTGCAGCAGGGTCGCCACGCCGACGTCCAGGCCTTGATCGTGCCTCACGTGGAGCAGTTCGCCGAACGTCTCGGCGTCTCACTCCCGCCGGGCTTGTGGGAGAGCGTGGTGGCCTCGCTCGAGACCGAGCCCGACGAATCGCTGCGCGAACGCACCGAGGCCGGCGTGCTGATGCTCGAAACGCTGCGAGTGGCGGCCGACGATGGGAGTCCGCTGCTGCTCTACGACGCGTGGCAGTTGGCCTACGAGTACGGTCGCTTCCTCTTCGACCTGCAGGACGACACGCTCTCCCTGTCGATCATGGAGGAGGTCCTGGTCCTGGCGCCGCGGGTGTGGGGCCCCGACTCGATCAAGTCCGACTCGGTGCTGCGCTACATCGCACTGGCTCGCGGTCGCCTGGGGGACGGCGAGGGCGCGGTGGCCGCGCTGTCCGAGTCGGTGCGCATCCTGGAGCGTCACCCCGGTGCGTACACGGCGGCGAAGATCGAACGCATGCTCGACATGGCGGACATCCACACGCGGCTGGGCGACCACGAGGCGGCGGCGGAGGAGTGCCGCGGGGCCCTGGTCCACGATCACCTGCTGCCGGAGGGTGACTTCCTGCGCGCCAAGATCCGTCTGTCGTTGGGCATCGCACTCACGCAGCTCGGCGACAACGAAGCGGCCGAGTCCGCCTTGCTGGAGGGCTACGAACTCTCCAACGAACACCTGGGACCCGACCATCGCATGACCGGGTGGGCGATCGAGTTCACCGCCTGGCACTACGAGGCCACAGAACGCTGGGAAGACGCCGACGTGTGGCGTCAGATGCAACGACAGCGCGCCGAGCCGTGACGCTCCGAGGAGCGGCTGGCCCGACGCGCTGCGGTTGCGTCGGATGAGGTCGGACGCGCGGTCAGGGAGTCGTGCCGCGCAGCGCGTTGCTGGCGGAGAAGCCCTCGACCGCGGCGGGGTCCTGCATCCAGACCTGGAAGAAGAAGGCGATGCCCGACGGGGCCATGACCTGCAACCCGAGCACGGTCTGCCCCGGTTGGGTGCGGAAGCCCACGGTGGTTCCCAGCTTGAAGTCGGGCACCATGACGCCGCCCTTGAAGGGCTGGTTCGCCTGCACGGTGCTGACCGCCAGGAATGCCCGCGCTTCGGCGCGCGCGTTGCTGAGCGTCAGCGACGTCTCCGACCTGGGGGACAGGTCGCCCTGAGGCGCGAGTTCGGGGTCGCCGAACTCTCCCGCCAGGGCGTTGCCCAGGTTCTCCCAGACACCACCCCCGCCGAAGGCGTGGGCAGGGCTGGCGACGGCGAGCAGCGCCAACAGCACGCACGATGCAAGCGAAGCACGACGGTGGAACGACACGTTGGTGGACGACATGAAACTCTCCCGAAAGAATGAAGGCCCTGCCCGGGCACCCGTGGACGGTACCGATTCCCGGATCTAACGCGACCTGTCGCGCGGCCGTTGGCTCACGCTGAGCCCGGCCCTCGTTGCCGGGACGCGCGTCGGCCGGCGCCATCTCCGGTTCGGATGGCGTACTGGGGCGCCGGGCAGGGTCGGTCGCTCAGTTCCCGTTGGCGTCGACCTGCTCGAAGCTCAACAGCACGGCCAGCTCCTGATCCTCGATCCGATCGTGGGTGACGAACAGCACCGACTGGCCGGCGTCGATCGAGAGCTGGGTGTCGAGGCCCACGTTCGTCACGCTGGGCAGGGCGATCTGGACCGCGGGCAGCCCGGGGGCGAGGACGACTTCGCGGGTGGGAAACGGCTGCTCCACGGAGGCCAGCTCGAGTTCCACCTCGACTCCGAAGGTCGACGAACCGAGCGGCGTGGCGCGCGTCTCCAGCGTGAGACCCTCGTGCAGCGTCTCGATGATCGGGTCGGCGATGCGTTGATCGCCCGGCTGCACCGTGCGCAGTTCCCAGTCCTTCACGTACGCGAACGTGTGCAGCACCGAGATCGACCCTGCCTGGAGGGGTTCGGTCAACAACTTCGGCGCGGTCAAGATGCTGATGCCGCGCTGCTCCAGATCGCGCTGCAGGACCTCGGCGCGGGACCGGTCCATGATGGCCTGATCGTCGGCGAACCCGAGCTCGCGGAAGGTGCCCGCCGGCGCCGTGTAGACGATGCCCTGGGTCATCACGTAGCCGTCGTATGCACGCACGATGTCGAGGAAGTCCTGGACCCATTCGTGCTGCGCGGGGCCGGCGAGCACGACCATCACGCTGCCCGACGCATGGACGTCGTGCAGGCCCTCCTCGAAGGCGGGCGTCATGTAGGTGCGCACCGTCTCGGCCAGCGCGTCGGTGCGCAACTGGGCGCGCTGGCGCCGCTCCTCACGCTCGCGCATCTCGGCCAGGGCCACCTGGGGGTCGGCGTGGGCCTGGCCCTCGGGCGGGGCCATGGCGGGTGAGACCCAGCCCGTGATGTCGAAGATCTCGTAGTAGGCCAGGTCGAAGTCGCCGGCCGCGACGATCTTGGTCCGGGCGGAAGGGTCGCCGGCACGGCTCGCCGCGTGCTCGTCCGGGGCCGGGACACGCTCATTCGTCTGGGCCGGGGCGGCGGTGCTCGCGCCGAGCAGGGCACCCAGGACCGCGGCGATGTGAGCTGCGCAACGGCGTCGTGGGGCGTGGCGCCGTGCGTCGTGCGCCGCTGAGAGGGCGTGGAGCGTGGCGTGGGGAGCGAGAGTCACGGGCGTGTCCATGTCTGGTTCCATGCGACGAGGATGGCGTGGGTGCGAGGGCCGTTGTTCGGTGGGGTGCCGTCGGCTCCGGGCTGCCCGCTGCCGGCGGGGGCGGTGGAGCGCGCGGCAGCGAGCGGGCGTCGGGCGCGGGTCAGGTGCCGGTGGGTCAGTTCTCCGTCTTCGTTGACGGTGACCGAGGTACCCTCGGGTCTCTCGGTGCGCACGCTCATGCGGAACGAGAGCACCCGGGGGCGGGCGAGTGCGACGGGCAAGGCTGCCGGGATCGGGAGCGCGTCCGCGTCGGCGAGCGGTGCCCCTGGCGCGACGTCTCCCCTTGCGGCGGAGGCGGGCGTGTGCTGCAGCAGGGCTGCCAGGGCGCCCAGCAGCAGCGCCGCGGCGGCCCAGCGACGCACAGCGTCGCGCGATGGGTGTGGGCGACCGCGCGCCACGGCCGGAGCGATCGTGTCGCCCTGCGCGACGAGACCGCCGGTTGCGACGGCAGCGCCCTGCGCGATGGCACCGCCGGCTGCGACGGCAGCGCCTTGCGCGATGGCGCCACCGGTTGCGACGGCAGCGCCTTGCGCGGTGGCAGCGCCGGTTGCGACGGCATGCAGCGCGTGGCGTGCCCGGTCGAGTTCGGCGAGCAGCTCGGGTTGTTCGAGCAACACGTCGGCGACCTGCGGGTCGTCGAGCGGATCGCGGCCCTCGTCCCATGCTCGTTGCGCGGCGGCCCAGAGCAGCTCGCGTGTGGTCGTCATCGTGTTCCTCCGTCGTCGTCGCCCACGGCAGCCAGGCGCCGGCGTGCCCGGTGCAGGTGGGACTTCACCGTGCCCTCGGGCAGACCCAGGGCGGCACCGATCTCGCGCAGCGTCTGGCCGCGGTGGTGGAAGCGGTCGAGGATCTCACGCTGCATCGGTGCCAGCCGGGAGAGCAGGTTCCGGACCTCGTCGCGATGGGCGATCGCCTCGGTGTGGGCCGGTTCGCGAGCGGGCGCATCGGCCACGGCATCACCACCGGCGGGGAGGCGTTCGCTCGTGCGGCGCTGATCGAGGTACACGCGGAACGCCGCGCGCCTGAGCCAGGGACCCATGGCTCGCCCGGTGTCGAAGGTGTGTGCGTAGCGCAGCGCGCGTTCCATCACTTCCTGGAGGACGTCCTCGGGGTCGATGACGCCTCGGGGCCCGATCAGGCGCGAGAGGAACCGCCGCAACGCGGGAAGCTCCGCGAGCAGCCGGGTGCCGTGGGCCTGAGGGCGGGTGCCGGGGCGCGTGGTCACGCCCTCTCTTACCGCCCGGGGCTGCGGGAGGTTGCACGCAAAGCCGGATTGCTGCTCGACGTCGGATCGGGGCCCGACCTCAGCGGCGCTGGGGCCTGGAACGGAAGCGGGGCGAGGGCCGCCCGGGCTCAGTGGGAGCTGGGCGCCCGGCTGGGCTCGGCGTCCGGCGCCGGGGTGCCGTCGGTCTCGGCGCCGTTGGTGCCGTTCTCGGCGGGAGCGTCGTCGTCGGTCTTGCCGACGCGGGCCGCGTGCATCTCTTTGGCCATGGTCGAACCCTCCACCGAGCCGTTCATGAGCTGGGTGCCCTCGAACACGTTGAAGGGATCGGAGCGCGTACCCAGCAGTTCGGGCGAGTAGTTGTGCCCGCTGCGCTGGTTGTTCTCGCGCCACTGGTCAGGGCAGGTCTCGAGCAGGCAGAAGCTCTTGTGCTTGATGAACTGCTCGTACATGCGCTTGTGGATGTCGGCGAGCGGCTCTTCGTTGAGGTTGCCGTAGATGGCGTGGATGCGGTCGCAGGTCATCACGTCGCCGTCGTTGGTGACGTAGACCTTGTGCGTGCCGGCCGGGCAGCGGTCCTTGCCGCTCCAGAACATGTTGTCCTCGCGGCAGCGCGGGTGGTAACGCATCTTCCAGTAGTACTCGCTGTCCAGGTCGATGTCCTTGTAGATCATCGGGTAGTTGAACAGCACCGAGAAGTCGTCCTCTTCGGCCATCTTGAAGGCGTGCTCGATGTTCGCGCGCTCGCTCAGGATGTTGACGACGCTCAGCGTGACGCTGATGCCCTGCTCCACGCAGTACCGCGCGAGGTCGCGCTTGAAGCTCTTGAGGTAGTAGTCGCCGTACGACATCTGGATCGTGGAGAGACCGGCGGCCTTGAGTCCGTCGACCTTCTCCTTGGTCAGCAGCGTGCTGTTCGTCACCAGGGAGATGACCACGTCCTTCGGGATCGCGTCGACGACCTCGAAGATGTCCTTGCGCACCAGTGGCTCGCCGCCGGTCACGTTGATGTGGATCATGCCCAGGTCGTGGGCTTCCTTCGTGATGCGCCGCACTTCGTCCACCGGCATGTGCGGCGGCTTCTTCTGCGCGTGCATCAGGTCTTCGGCGTAGCAGAAGTCGCAGTCGAGGTTGCAGATCCAGGTGACGGCCATCTCCACGCTGCGCAGCGTGCGGATCCCGGCTCGCATCTTGGCCTCGGACGCCAGCACTCGAGCCGCCTGGGCGGGGTTCTTGACGCCGAGCTTGAACTGCTTGATGGCCTTGCGAAGCATGCGGGGGGACTCTCGGTGGGGGCCCGGGGTGCGACTGCCCGAATCAATGCAGTCTACAACATGGGTTGGAGATGCGCCGGGCGACCGGGGGGCCCTGTCCAAGGCTTCCGGCACTGGTGAGCGCGAGGTCGGGTTTTGGGTCGTGGCCGGCGGGCCCTGTCCCTCGAACGAACCAGCGCCCGGCTGCGGGGATCCGGGGGGGCGGGGCGGTGCGGCGGTCGTCGAGCGCTAGTGCCGGTCGAGGAAGATCACGCCGTCGATGACGCCCAATCGCAGCGCGTCGTCGGTCGACATGTCCAAGGCCGTCGGGATGCTCTTTTCGGCCCACAGGGCGTCGTGGTTGAGGAAGCGTCCCAGGAAAGCGTTCTCCAGCCGTCGGCACAGTTCGACGTACTTCTCGTCGGGCGGCGGCAGGTAGTCCTCGGTGTCCTCCGGTGGGTCCTCCCAGACCATGCGGTGGATCAGCAGCACCGAGTTCTCGAACGCCGTGCGGACGCCCGTCCCGGCCATCAGGATGATGCAGGCGGCGCTCTGGGCGAAGCCCATGCAGACGGTGTTCACCTTGCAGGGGATGCCGTGCATGGCGTTGATGATGGCGCAGGCCGCCTCCACGTCGCCGCCCACCGAGTTGATCAGCACATCGATCGACTCGGTGGACTCCTCGGCGAAGTCGAGCAACTGGCCGACCACCCGTTCGGCGAGGGCGGCGTTGATGTCGCCGAAGATGAAGACGCGGCGCTTGCCGGCCACCATGCGGCGACCGTCGTGGACCGCCTTGGTCGAGGGATCTTGGGAGGGGGGACCACCTCGATACGGAGAGTCTGTCATGCCCCGATTCTAGCCCCGCCGGTGACGGGCGGTGGGTCCAAAATGGAGGTCGGGCTGGCGGCCTCCCAGCCCCGTGGCAGCCTGCGCGGATGGGCTGGGGACGGCCGTGAACCCCCGGGTCGCCATGCTAGGCTCGTTTCGCCGTGCAGCCCGATCCCGCCAAGCCCGCCCCCTGCCGCGTCGCCCCCCGGCTCCCCTTCCGGGGCCGGGCCCTGCGGCCCTGCCGTCCGGCTCGCGGCCGGAGCCCGCCGCGACCTCCCCCGGCTGGCCTCCGCGCGGCCCTGGGACTGTGCCTGGCGCTGGGGTCGGTGCTGGGCGCCTGCGGAACGGAACCGCTCGGCGAGGGCCTGGCCGTCCCGGTCTCGGTGGACCTGGTGCGCCTCGTCGACGCGGGTGACGCGCGGGTGACCGTGATCACCGAGCACCCCGAGCACCGGGTGCAGACCGTCCCGCCGCGTCTCGACCCGGCCGATCCGTTGCAACTCGCGGTCGAGGACTGGGGCAAGGTCGTCTGGGCTCAGCCCGAGAGCGCCTTCGAGATCGCCCTCGAGGACGTGGGAGACAGCCCGAGCCTCTACGTGCGCACCATGGTGTACTCCGCGTTCCGCACGGACCCGGCCCGGGCCGACCCCTGGCCGGCGACGTTCCGCATCCTCGTGGACGGCGAAGAGCGGGCTGCGTTGCGCAGCGATTACATCAACGAGCCGGCCGAGCACCCCTACGACCAGGTCATGCGCACGATCCTGGTGGACCTGGCCGACAAGGCGCACCGTCCGGTCACGTTGCGTTTCGAGACGACCCGCGCCGGCGCACCGCCGCCGGAGGGAGACTTCGTCGAGGCCAATCCGTTGTGGTTCGAGATCCAGCTGCGACAGGAAGTGAAGGTCGCACGGCAGAAGAGCTCGCCCGATCGACCGCACCTGCTCGTGCTCAACGTCGACACGCTGGCCGCGCGGCGCACGTCGCTGCACGGGTACGACCGGGACACGACGCCGGTGCTCGCGCGCCTGGCTCGAGAGGGCACCGTCTTCACCCGGGCGATGTCGCCCTCGTCGTGGACGCTGCCCGCCACGGCGTCGTTGTTCACGGGCCTCCCGGCGAACACCCACGGCGTCCTGGGCGACATGCGCAGCTACCTGATGGACGGCCTGATGACCCTGCCCGAGCTGCTGCGCGAGGAGGGCATCGAGGGGGCGGCGTTCATCGCCAACGCGCTGATCAGCGAGGGCAACAACTTCGATCAGGGCTTCGACACGTGGGTCCAGGCCAACGACGTGCCGGCCGCGGAACTGAACCAGGAGTTGCTGACCTGGATCGACGCTCGCCCCGGCGACGATCGCTGGTTCGCGTACGTGCACTACTTCGATCCGCACGCGCCCTACGGCGCACCCGGGGAGGCGCGCGACGCATTCACCGGCGACTACTCGGAGCGCCGCTCCTTCGCCGGGCACCTGCCGAACTTGCTGCAGAACGACCTGATCCCCCCGCTGGCGCCCGACGAGCAGCGCCACGTGATCGACCTGTACGACGGGGAGGTGGCCTACTTCGATCGCTGTCTGGGCGAGTTGCTGGGTGCGCTCGAGGAGCGCGGGTTGATGGACCGGACGCTGATCGTGCTCACGTCGGATCACGGCGAGGAGTTGTTCGAGCACGGGCAATTGGGCCACGGCTACGCCCTGCACGAGGTGCTGCTGCACGTCCCGCTGGTGATCGTGGGTCCGAAGATCCCCGCGGGGCGCCGGGTGGACGATGCGGTGGGGACCGAGCGGCTGTTCAACACCCTGCTGCAGCTCGGGGCCGCGTCACCGATCGAGGGCGCGGCGGACCGGCTGCCCCTGGCCCCGGATGCCGCGCCACCCCGGGGCGACGTCTATGCGACCACCCGGACCCTGCTGTTCGGGCCGCAGCTCACGCTCATGTCCGGCCGTGATCGGGCGGGTCGCAAGGTCGTGGGCGCGCTGGCCGCCGAGGGCGGGGACGTGGCCTGGACGCTGCACGACCTGGATCGCGACCCGCAGGAAGGGTCGGCGCTCGATCCCGACGACCTCTCGCCCACGGAGCGTGCGGCCTTCGACGGTCTGACCCGGCGCACGCTGGCCTGGTACGAGGAGAGCGCCCGGCGCCGTCCGCCCGAACCCCAGGCACGCAACCCGGACATCCGCGAGGCGCTGGGTGCGGTCGGCTACCTCGGCACCGAAGACGACGAAGCGCTGGACGAGGATCCCGTGGGCACCGACGAGTCGGCGGACCCCGCGGCCACCGGGGAGGCGCACGGCCGGGGCGGCGGTCGATGACACGCGAGACCCGGGAAGTGCGCTTCTGCACATCCGCTGAGCTGGGTGAACGGGAAGTCATGAGCCGGCTGCTGGATGAGCTGCCCGTGGCGGTGGCGCGCTACGACGGCTTCGTGTTCGCGTTCGGCGCGTTGTGCCCGCACCAGCACGCGGACCTGGGCGAGGGCATCCTCGACGAGCGGGGCATCGCCTGCCCGCAGCACCTGTGGCACTTCGACCTGGCCACCGGTCAGTGCGCGATGGTGCCCGAGGCTTCGATCCCCACCTATCGTGCCCGCGAACGCGACGGCGTGGTGTACGTGGAGTTGCCCGCCACGTGAGCGCGGAGTTCACACTGCTCAGTGCGACGCCGGCGGCCTGGGCCGACGCGGTGGCTGCCGATGTGCCCGCACTGCTCTCCGATCACGCACACTGCGAGCTCAAGGCGGCCGCGTCGGCGATGGCCCTGCTCAAGCGCAACGCCGATCGGCCCGGCCTCGGCCTGCGGCTCGCCCCGCTGATCCGCGAGGAGAGCGAGCACCTGCACCGCGTGCTGCGGGAGTTGAGCGATCACGGCCGCGAGCTCGGTCGCGACCTGCCCAACCCGTGGGCCGAGGGGCTGAGCAAGGCGGCCCGGGAGCAGCGCGGCGGGCGCTTCAGCTATCTCGACGCGCTGCTCGTCTCGGCGCTGATCGAGATGCGCTCGCACGAACGCTTCGCCTGCATGCGCGCCAGCGCCGCCCTGGCCGAGCTGCACCCGCTGTGCGATGCGCTCGGCGCCGCCGAGGAGCGACACGGCCGGTTGTTCGTCGACCTGGCGCTGGAAGCCCATCCGGCCGATCAGGTGCGCGAACGCTTCGACGCACTCGCGCAGGTCGAGGCGCGGCTGATCGAGAGCGTGCCCTTTGCCTACCGCGTGCACTCGGGGCCGCCGGGCACGGGTTGAGGTGGGGCTCACGCCCCGGGCGGCGTGCCCATCTCCGGCTCGAGATCCACCCCGAGGCCGTCGGCGACCCGGTTGATGTAGGCGAAGTACGCCACGACCTGGGCGGCGTCGTGGATCTCCACGTCGTCGAGGCCCACGGCGCGCAAGGCCTCCACGTGATCCGCCGTCATGGCGCCCGGCGCCAGCGAGAGCCGTTCGGCGTATTGCAGCAGGGCACGCAGACGCGGTGAAGGCGCCGCCTCGCTGCCCTGGGCGGCGATGTCGGCGGCGAAGGCCGCGGCCCGGTCGCGGGCATCCGCCGCCGTGTGGTCCCCCTGTTGCTCGAGTTCCTTGGCGACCTCTTCACGGAGGTCGGCCTCGTGGGCCTTCACTCAGTAGAAGCAGTCGTTGCTGCGCGAGACGGCCACGGCGATGGCTTCGCGTTCACTCCGGCTCAGGGGGGATGGACCCAGCATCACGCTTTGGTACATCTGCATCGAGGCCCGCAACACCGACGGGTTGAGGCTCTGGATCCGGAGGATCTGGAACACCTTGCCCGCGCGTTTGACGGCGGCGTCGTAGATGCTAGCCAGCGGGCCGGACGCATCTTCGGGAGGCACGGTACGGATGAACGACATGCGCGCGAGTATAGAGAGACGGCCGCCCGGGCGGCAGGTCACGGTTCGGATTGGGGCGACGGCGCAGGTCGTCTGGGGCGTTGCGTTGGCCCTCGCGTGCGCCGCCTGCGGCGGCTCGGAGGGCGACGGCGACGAGCAGACCAGCACGGGCGGGGGGGCGGCCGGCGGCGCGGAGTCGACACCCGTCACCCAGGCGGTGCGCGAGGTCGATCCGGCGACGGTCGGTTCGATCGCCGGGCAGGTGCGCGTGGACGGCGAGGTCGACGCGGCGAAGTTCATCGTGATGGCCGAGGCCTGGTGCAAGGAGCACGTCGACGGCGGCGGCTACCAGGACGACCGGATCCTGGTGCAGGACGGTCGCTTGCAGGGTGCCTTCGTCTGGATCGAGGCCGGCCTCGAGGGCTTCCGCTTCGACGTCCCGGAGCAGGCCGTCGAACTGGACCAGAACGGGTGCCTGTTCGTGCCGCGCATCGTGGGCGTGCGCGCGGGCCAGACGCTCCTGGCCCGGAACAGTGACGGCACGATGCACAACGTGCACACCAAGCCCGATCGCAATCGAGAGAAGAACTTCGGCATGCCCGCGGGCTCCGAGCCACGCGATCTGTCCATGCGTCGCGCCGAGGTGATGGTCGAGGTGGTGTGCGACGTCCACGCCTGGATGAAGGCCTGGGTCGGCGTCGTCGACCATCCGTTCTTCGCCGTCACCGGAGCGGACGGGACGTACCGTTTCGAGGGCGTGCCGCCGGGCCAGTACACGCTGGGCGTGTGGCACGAGAAGCTGGGTCGGGGCACGCTCGAGGTCAACCTCGACGCGCAGGCGGAGGTCGACGTCGACGACTTCGTGTTCTCGCTCTGATTCAGCCTGCTGCGCGATGCAGCCTTCGAACGAACGAGGCGGCGACCATCACGGTCGCCGCCTCGCTGCCTTCCATCCCGCGTGGGGGCCCGTTCAGGGCACCTCCCGGGGATCGATCCGCCGTCAGGTCAGACCGGCTTGAAGTCCTTGCCGACCTTCGGGCCCAGCACGTGGATGCAGAGCCAGGCGATCGCGAAGCCCACGACCGTCACGAGGCCGGCCGCCACCCAGAAGTTGGTGACGCCGGGCACGCCCGGTGCGGTGGTCTCGCCGGCGTGGTTCGCGCCCATGGCGAACAGCAGCGGGATCGAGAGGTAGGTGTTCACGCGGGAGCAGTTGGTGGCCGTCTTGCCCCACGCCGGGTCGGGCTTCTCGCCCCTGATGACCGCCGAGATGATCTTCTTCTGGCGCGGCCAGATCATGAACCACACGTTGAAGGCCATGATCGTCCCGTAGACGAAGCCCATCGTGATCCACTTGCCGCGCAGTGTGTTCTGGACCCAGGCGACGGCGCCGTCGGGATCCTGCGCGGGTCCGATCACCATGTAGGCGTAGACCGAACCGGTGAGCCAGGTGAACAGGGCGCCCCAGCGGAACCACCACAGGGCGCGCGGCATGAGTTGCGGGATCACCTTGGAACGCGTGTCGGCTTCGAGCGATGCCGTGAACGCGCCGTTGACCCAGTTGAAGAACCAGAGCAATCCGATCCAGGTGATGCCGGCGATGAAGTGCAGCCAGCGCAAGATCAATCCATGGTCAGAAAAGACTTCCACGGGAGCGACTCCAAAGGGCGGTGGGAGTGCGACGCGCACGTCGCGGTTCGGCCCGCAACGTCGTGCGTGGCCGGTTCGATCGGCGCCGAGGATGCCCAGGACGCCCTCGGATTTCAATGCATGCAGGCGCGGCCCCGCCGACATTCCCTACCCGGCGATCATTAGACTGAGCGACGTGGACTGGGGAGACGTGCCGTGTTGCGGCTGATCAGGAGGACGGAGGCGGCGTGACCGACGACCTGCAGGTGCCGTCCGAAGCGGTCGGAGCGCTGCGCATCTCGGTCGTGATCCCCGCGCTCGACGAGGAGCAGTCGCTGCCCCTCGTGCTGGCGGACCTGCCCTGGGACTCCCTGACCGAGGTGGTGGTCGCCGACAACGGCTCGAGCGATGGCACGGCCGCCGTCGCGCAACGGGGTGGTGCCCGCGTGGCCCACGCCGCGCGTCGAGGGTACGGCTCGGCGTGCCTGGCCGGGCTGGCCGCGCTCGCGCCGACGGATGTCATCGTGTTCCTGGATGCCGACTACAGCGACCACCCGGACGAACTGCCGCAGGTGGTCGCGCCGATCCTGGAGGGGCGTGCCGACCTGGTCATCGGGTCGCGCGCGCTCGGACTGCGAGAGCCGGGGTCGATGATGCCCCAGCAGGTGTTCGGCAACTGGCTGGCGACGCGCATGGTGCGCCTGATCCACGGTGTGCGTTTCACCGACCTGGGGCCGTTCCGGGCCGTCACGAGCGCGGCGCTCGAGCGCATCGACATGCGTGACGCGAACTTCGGCTGGACCGTGGAGATGCAGGTGCGCGCCATCCAGGAGGGGCTGCGCATCGTGGAGGTGCCGGTTGCCTACCGGCGGCGCATCGGTGTGTCCAAGATCGCCGGCACGCTGAAGGGCACGGTCAGCGCGGGTGTGAAGATCATCTGGACGATCGTGCGCTTGTCGCTCAGCCGGCGTGGTCGGCAGGCCTGACGGCGACCAACTCGCCGAGCGGCAGCCCGAGGATCACCGGTGTGGTCTCAGCCCTGGGGTACGCGGCTCGCGTTGAGCGACCAGTCGTAGTCGAGGTAGTCCACGTCGATGTCGCCCGCGTGCTCGCGCATCCACTGCCGGGCGTCGTCGGAGGTGAAGCGGCCGAGGAACTCCACCAGGCCGCGCTGGCCGTCCCCGAAGTCCTCGTCGAACCAGTCGAAGATGGCCGACACGCGCAGGACGTGGTTGGTGCCCCACAGGGCGCCCTTCTGGCTCGCGAACGCCAGGCCCTTGGTGCGGTTGGCCAGGAAGTGTCGACCGGCGCGGTCGAGCTGTTC